>NZ_JBIALK010000006.1:0-359824 GCF_042873275.1 Kitasatospora sp. NPDC004745
AACTAAGCCCTGGTTCCCGTTCCTCTGAGGCCTGGTTGTCCCGAGCAGTACGCCGAGGGCCCCGCGCGATCACCCCGACGGGCCCTCGGGCGGTGCGGGCACCCGCCCCCGGCGGGCCGCCCGGCCCCCCCCCCCGCCCGCAGGCGGGGGGCAGCCACGGCGGCGGCGGGGGCCGCCGCGGGGGGGGGGGGGGGGGGGGGGGGGGCGGGGGGGGCCCCCCCCCCCGCCCCGCCGGCCGCCCCGCCCCCCGACCGGTAGGCCCCCTGGACACCGTCCCGGGGGCCGTCGCCGTGCCACGGCCCGTGCGGTGCCCGGTCGGCCCACCTGCGGTTATTGGACGGCCCGGCCCCTTGCTGCCAAAATGTAGGGACTTGCCCCCAGACACAGCCGCCGGCCCCGTTGGTCACGGCGAGAGGAGCCCAGTCGTGTCCAACGCGCGAACCATCCGCCAGTTCGAGCAGCGCATGGCCGAGGTGCTCCGGATCCGCCCGAACCAGGTCAAGGACGTGTTCCGGGGCGCCCGCCCGACGTCGATCCGGGTCAACCGCCTCCTCGACGAGGCGAAGTACCTGGAAACCCTCGACATAGTCCGCGAGAAGGCGCCCAGCGCATTTCCCGTCGAATGGTGCGACCACACTTTCCTGTGGCCCGAGAGCGACGGATTCGAGGACATTCTCGAACTTGCCCACGAAGGCCGCGTCTATCTGCAGAACGCGTCCAGCCTCATTCCCCCGGTGGCGCTCGACCCGCGCCCCGGGGACAGCATTCTGGACGTGGCGTCCGCGCCCGGCGGCAAGGCCTTCCACCTCGCCGCCCGGGTGGGCAACGACTGCGACCTCTGGCTGAACGACGCCGCCGCGCCGCGCGCCCGCAAGCTCGGCGAGCTGGCCAAGACCTACGGCGTCAACTACGGCGAGCTGACCACGCACCAGGCCCAGTACATCGACAAGGAGCTGCCGGCCGAGTCCTTCGACCGGATCCTGCTCGACGTGCAGTGCTCGGGCGAGGGCCGGGTCGACATGCGCAAGCCGATCACGTTGCGCTACTGGTCCGAGGAGCGCATCGAGAAGTACAAGTTCCTCCAGCTGAAGATGCTCAGCGCGGCCTACACCCTGCTGAAGCCGGGCGGCGTGATGGTGTACTCCACCTGCACGCTCAGCCCGGAGGAGGACGAGTTCCCGGTCAGCAAGATCCTGCAGCGCCGCTCCGACCTGACGCTGGAGCCGCTCGGGTTCTCCGAGCCGTCGTTCCTGCCCGGGGTCACCTCCTGGCGCGGCACGAAGTTCGACGAGCGCCTCAAGCACGCGGTCCGGGTGGCCCCGAGCGACCTCTTCGAGGGCTTCTTCGTCGCCCGGATCGTCAAGGCCGGGCCCGCGGACGCGTAGGGCGCGACGGGTCGGCCCCGGGCCCGGCGGCCCGGGGCCGACCGCCGGTCAGCCGGTCAGCGGCTCGACGTCGGCGACGACCCGCTCCTGCGCGAGGTCGAGCGCCCGCCCGGTGCCGGCCTCGTCCCCCGCCACCGCGATCAGCGCCGCGAGCCGCGGGATCGGGTTCTTCGGGGGCAGCAGCAGCTGCGTACCGGGCCCGGCGAGCGCGGCCGTGTGGACGATGCCCGGCACGCTCCCCGCGGCCGTCAGGTCGACGGACCGCACCGTGCAGTCGTGCGGCGGGTAGACGAAGCGGACCTCCGCCGTGCCGCCCCCGCCGCCGCCGCGGGTGACCGGCTCCGGGTCGTGCCCGAGCGCGATCTCGGCGGCGGCCTTCACCAGGTCGATCCCGGTGGCCATCCGGCTGATCAGGGGTATCAGGTCCCCGCCGAGCCGGGCGTTCAGCTCGACCAGCCGGGGCCCGGCCGTGGTCAGCCTGACCTCGGCGTGGGTGACGCCGTAGTCCACGCCCAGGGTGCGGTGCGCGGCCCGGACGAGTTCGGCGACCTCCTGCGGCAGGGCGTCCGGGGTGGCGGCGGTGACGAGGTGGCCCACCTCCTCGAAGTACGGGGGGAAGCCGAGCCGCTTCTGCGCCACGTGGACGCAGTGCACCACGCCCTCGAAGACCACGCTGTCCACGCTGATCTCGGGGCCGTCCAGGTACTCCTCGACGAGGATGCCCTCACCGGCCGGCAGGGTGGCGTACGCCGCCCCGGTGGCCAGCTCGAACGCGGCGCGCACGGCGGCCGCGTCCTCGGCCCTGACCACCCCGATGCTGCCGGCCAGCGAGCGGGGCTTCACCACCACGGGGAAGCCGAACTCCTCCGCCGCGGCGACCGCCTCGTCGGCGGAGGACACCAGCCGGTGCGCCGCCGACGGCAGTCCGGCCCCGGCCATCAGCGACCTCGTCGCGTACTTGTCCCGGCACCGCGCGACGGCCGCGGACGACATGTGCGGCAGCCCGAGCTTCTCACAGGCCAGCGCCGTCGCCTCGAGGACCAGCTCGTCCCAGGTGAACACCCCGGACGGCCCCTGCTCCGGGGCCAGTTCGGCCAGCGCCGCGGCGATCGCGTCCGGGTCGGTGCAGTCGACCACCCGGTGGTCGGTGAGGTATTCGCGCTGCCAGGTCGGCTCAGCGGGGAGGACCGCCGACAACGCGTAGTCGCCGGCGAGGGACTGGTAGCAGTACTCCCGGTAGGGCTGCCCCCCGCTCCCGACGATGGTCAGCCGCGGCCTGCCTTGTTCCGTCACGTGCATTCCTCTCCGTCGTCACCCGGGGCCCCCGTCGGTGTCGAAGAGCTCCCGGCCGTATCTCCCCGGCGCCTGCCGGACCGGTGCGTCCCGGTCCAGCAGGAACGCCGCCGAAGCCGTGCCCCCGGGGGGCATGGCGCCGGTCGGTATCCCGAGCGGCAGCAGGACGGTCCGGCCGCCGCCCGGCGGGCGGCCCGGGTAGGCGGTCAGCCGGGCGGTCCCCGACTCCTCGCTCACCCCGACCGCGGTCGGCGGCACCCGGAGCCCCTCGCCGGTGGCCTTCAGGACCGCCTCCTTGTACGTCCACCGCCGCAGCAGCCAGCCGTCCCGCTCCGCCTCCGGGACGCGCCCCAGCTCGGCCGACTCCCGCTCGCCCAGGGCCCGCCGCAGGGCCGCCGACTGCCGCCGGGGCGAGGCCGCCGGGGCCTCGGCGTCCACGCCGACGACCGCCCCCGCGGTCACCGCGACCAGCACGACGTCCCCCGCGTAGGAGACCGACGCGTCCAGCGGGCCGGTGATCCGGGGCCGTCCGTGCGGCAGCGGGCAGTCCGGGCAGTCGCGCAGCACCTCGACCTCCCGCGGGCCGGTGCCCGAGAACTCCGCGGCGGCCAGCCGCAGCAGCGCGGCCGCCACGGTGAACCGGCGCCGGTCGGCCTCGGCCGCGTACAGGTCGCGCCGCACCGCCTCGGCCGGCGCGAGCAGCGCCTCCAGCCCCGGTCGGTGGTCCGCGGTGCGGGCCCACCAGACCCGGCAGGCGACGGCCCCGTCGGCCCCGTCCGCCGCGGCGGCCGTCGGTGTCACCGGGCGGGGTGCGGCAGCGCCGTGCGCGCCGACCGGACGTCCTCGACGAGGTGCCGCAGCAGCGGTGCCGGGTCGGCGCCGAAGTAGAAGTGGTCCCCGTCGAGCGTGCGCAGCCCGCGGAACGCGGTGGACTCCGCCTCCCAGGCGGCGACCCGGCCCGGGGTCGCGAGCGCGTCGTCGCGGCCGCGGAACACCGTGAGCGGCACCGGCAGCGGCTCCGCGTGCGCGGGCCGCCACTGCTCCACCAGTCGCAGGTCGGCCCGGATGATCGGGCCGAAGATCTCCCAGAGCCTCGGGTCGTCCAGCAACTGCTCCGGCGTGCCGCCGAGTTCGCGCACGTGCCGGCGCAGCTGAGCCTCGCTCAGGGTGTGCCGCAGGACGACCGGAGGCGCGGAGCGCGGGGCCCGGCAGGCGGAGATCCCGAGCCAGACCGGCGGCACGGCGCCCTCCCCGACCAGCCGGCGGGCCAGTTCGTACGCGACGATGCCCCCCATGCTGTGCCCGAAGAACGCGTACGGAACGTCGTCCCCGGGGCGCACCTGGTCGAGGAAGTAGCCCACCAGCCGGTCGAGTTCGTCGATCAGTTCGCGTCCCATCAGGCTGCCGTGCCCCGGCGCGTCCAGCGCCCGCACCTCCCAGCCCGCGGGCAGCCGGTCCTGCCAGCCGTGGAACAACGTGCCGGACCCCCCGGCGTGGTGAAATCCGAAAAGCCGGACCGTTGTCGCGCCATTCACCTCGAAGCCGCTCAACGACACCCCTCCCCACGGTGTTTCGGCCATTCCCCGGCCCAACTCTGCCAGATCAGCGGCCTGGCGTTAACGGGGGAAATGAATCATTGCCTCCCGCCTTCCCGGAGGATAGCTTGATCGGGCCATGACCAAGTCGTCCTGGAGGACGTTCTCATGCCGACTACGAGGAACGAGGACGCGGGAGCGCGCCGGCACGTGGTGGTCATCCACCGCTGGCGGGACGCGTACGCACACTACGACGACTACCTCGATCACGCGACCCACGCCGTCAGTTACGTGACCACCGAGGTGGGCGCGGCCGGTGTGCCCGCCGCCGCGGCCGGCGTCGTGCTGGTGGCCGCCACCGACGACCTGGTCGAGGTGCGCGAGGCGGTCTGGGAACTGACCCGGCGCCACGGCGCCCCGCAGGCCGTGGTCGCGCTCAAGGAGGACGACCTGCTGATCGCCGCGCAGTTGCGCGCGGAGTGGGGCCTGGCCGGCGCCACCCCGCAGGACCTGCTGCCCTTCCGCGACAAGCTGGAGATGTGCCGGCGGGTCCGGGACGCCGGGCTCCCCGTGCCCGCGTTCGCCGCGGTGTCCGCCGCCGCGGACGTGGAGCGGTTCGCGGCGCGGCACGGCTGGCCGCTCGTGCTGAAGCCCGTACGGGGCAGTTCGAGCGCGGGCGTGCGGATCGTGCACGGCCCGGCGGACCTCGCCGGGGTGCGCTGGGGCGACGAGGCGCCGCTGCTGGTGCAGGTCCGGCGGACCGACCCGATCTACCACGTCGACGGCCTGTTCCGGGACGGCCGCCTCGACGTCTGGCGCGCCTCCCGCTACGTCAACACCTGCCTGGGCTTCCGGGACGGCTCCTACCTGGGCTCCGTCGAGGAGACCGACCCGGCCGTCCTGGCCGCCGTGGAGGCCGCGGCCCCGCGCTTCCTCGCCGCGCTGACCGCCGCCCCGACCGTCTTCCACCTGGAGGTGTTCGTCGGCACCGGCCCGGACGGCACCCCGCACTGCTCCTTCCTGGAGGTCGGCGCCCGGGTCGGCGGCGCGGAGATCCCGTTCGTCTGGCGCGACCTGCACGGCTACGACCTGATGGAGGCGGCGTTCGCCCTGCAGCTGGGGGAGCAGCCGGCCAAGGGCCGGCCGGCCTCCGGGGCGGTCGGCGGCTGGCTGCTGGTCCCCGCGCCCGCGGAGCGGCCCTGCCGGATCACCGCCGTCACCCCGATGACGGGCCGGGTGCCGGGCCCGTACGCGGAGTCGCTGCTCGCCGCCGGGGAGGTGCTGCCCGCGGCGGACGCCTACTACGAGCACGTCGGCGGGCGGTTCCGGTTCCGGGGGGCGACCGGCGCCGAGGTGGAGGCCGCCATCCGCGCCACCGCCCGCGACTTCCGGGTCCGCGCGGCCCCCGCCTGACCGCCCCCGGGCGGGCGCGGCCCGGGTGGTGCGCCCGTCCGTCCGGGCACAGCGAAAAGGTCGGTACCGTGATCACGGTACCGACCTTTTCGTCGATGCTGCCGAACACCTCGCGGTGTTCCGCTGTGCGCGAGGGGGGAGTTGAACCCCCACGCCCTTTCGGGCACTGGAACCTGAATCCAGCGCGTCTGCCTATTCCGCCACCCGCGCATGGGTGTCGTCCTCGTTGCCGACCGATCTTCCGAACCGCTCGGTACCATGAGTACTTCGCGTTTCCTTGGACCGGCCTCCCTTTCGGGCGGCCCTTCCGACGTGGAAAACAGTAGCACGACCCGGGGGGCCGCTCCGAATCCGTTCCCGCGCGGAACCGACCGCATCCGAACGGATGCGCGACGAACGGGTGAGCGAGGGGTGCGGGGCCGCCCGGGCGGGCACATCTGGCGTGCCGTACCCGACATGCGTCACCCTGTGTGTCCGAGCCCACCCCCGGGCACCACGCTGTCCGGGAACCGTACGGAAGGGCCCGGCGTGGATACGATCAGTACGGAAGTACCGCAAGTAGGCGCGACCGACTCCCCGGGGGGATCCGGTCGGCAGGCAGGCGAACGAACCCTGGAAGGGGGTGCCCCATGGGAGTGCTGAAGAAGTTCGAGCAGCGACTCGAGGGTCTCGTCAACGGCACCTTCGCCAAGGTGTTCAAGTCCGAGGTCCAGCCCGTGGAGATCGCCGGTGCGCTGCAGCGCGAGTGCGACAACAACGCGAGCATCTGGAACCGCGACCGCACCGTCGTGCCGAACGACTTCATCGTCGAGCTGAGCCCGCACGACCACGAGCGGCTCAGCCCCTACTCCGGGCAGCTGGGCACCGAGCTGGCCGGCATGGTCCGCGAGTACGCCGAGGCCCAGCGGTACACCTTCATGGGCCCGCTCCAGGTGAACCTGGAGAAGGCCGACGACCTGGACACCGGGCTGTACCGGGTGCGCAGCCGCACCCTGGCAGCCGAGGAACCCCAGCAGTACTCCCCCCAGCAGCAGCAGCCCGGCTACGACCGCCAGCCGGCCGCACCGGCCCAGGGCGCACCGTGGCAGCAGCAGGGCGCCGGCCAGTTCGGCACGCCCCCGCCGCCCGCCGCGCCCCCGGCGATGCCCCCGGGCCCGCCCGCGACCTCCGGCGGCAACGTCCGGGCCTTCCCGGGTGCCGGCCACGGCGCCTCGGTCCGCCGCTGGATCGAGGTGAACGGCGCCCGCCACCAGATCTCCGGCGCGGCCTGCGTCCTCGGCCGCTCGACCGAGGCGGACGTACGGATCGACGACCCCGGGGTCTCCCGGAAGCACGCCGAGATCCGCCCCGGCACCCCTTCGATGGTCCTCGACCTGGGATCCACCAACGGCATCGTGGTGGACGGGCAGCACACCCAGCGCGCTACGCTCCGCGACGGCTCCCGCATCGTCGTGGGCTCCACCACCATCGTCTACCGACAGGTCGAAGGGTAGTGTCCGAGTTGTTCGCGCGCCTCACTCACCGACGGGCGGGCCGGCCATGTCAGAACTGACCCTCACGGTCATGCGGCTGGGCTTCCTGGCCGTGCTGTGGCTGTTCGTCATCGTCGCGATCCAGGTGATCCGCAGCGACCTGTTCGGGACCAAGGTGAACCCCCGGTCCTCGCGCCGCGGCGCCAACGCGGCCGCGAACGGCTCCGCGGCCACCACCGTGGCCACCGGCGCCCCCGGGGGCCGCCCCGCGCCCGCCCAGACCGCGCCCGCCCCCGCGGCGGGCCAGACCCAGGGCGGCGGGCGCCGCCGCGGCGCCCCGACCCAGCTCGTGGTCGTGCAGGGCTCGCTGGCCGGGACCACCGTCGCGCTGCAGGGCCAGACGATCACCCTGGGCCGCGCGCACGACTCGACCATCGTGCTGGACGACGACTACGCGTCCTCCCGGCATGCCAGGATCTATCCGGATCAGACTGGGCAGTGGACGGTCGAGGATCTAGGCTCCACCAACGGCACCTATCTGGACCGGCAGCGCCTGACCGCGCCCACCCCGCTCCAGCCGGGCATGCCGATCCGTATCGGCAGGACCGTCATCGAACTGCGGAAGTAGTAGCGCATGAGGGACAGCATCCCGTCCATGACCCAGAGGGGGGCACAGGTCGCATGACCCTGGTGCTGCGCTTCGCCGCCGGCTCCCACAAGGGACTGATCCGGGAGGGGAACGAGGACTCCGGCTACGCCGGGCCGCGGCTGCTGGCCGTGGCCGACGGCATGGGCGGCGCCGCGGCCGGCGAGGTCGCGTCCTCCGAGGTGCTCGGCTCGATCGTCCGGCTGGACGAGGACGTGCCGGGCGCCGACCTGCTGACCCTGCTGGGCGACGCCGTCCAGGGCGCCAACGACCGGCTCCGGCAGATGGTCGAGGACGACCCCCAGCTGGAGGGCATGGGCTGCACGCTGACCGCCATGCTCTGGACGGGCCAGCGGATGGGCATGGTGCACGTCGGCGACTCCCGCGCCTACCTGCTGCGCGACGGTTCGCTGGTGCAGATCACCCAGGACCACACCTGGGTGCAGCGCCTGGTCGACGAGGGCCGGATCACCCCGGAGGAGGCCGAGACCCACCCGCAGCGCTCGCTGCTGATGCGGGCGCTCGACGGCCGCGGCCAGGTCGAGCCGGACCTGTCGATCCGCGAGGTCCGGGCCGGCGACCGCTACCTGATCTGCTCCGACGGCCTCTCCGGCCCGGTCAGCCACCAGACCCTCCAGGACACCCTCGGCAGCTTCTACTCGCCCGAGCAGACCGTGCAGGAGCTGATCCAGCTCGCGCTGCGCGGCGGCGGTCCGGACAACATCACCTGCATCGTGGCCGACGTCATCGACGTCGGCGCCACGGACACCATGAGCGGCCAGTTCAACGACGTCCCGGTGGTGGTCGGCGCGGTCGCCGACACCCCGCCGTCCTCGGCCGCGGCCGACCGCTCGATCGCCGACACCCCGGCCGGCCGCGCGGCCGGCCTCGGCCGCAACCCGCAGGGCACCTTCGGCCCGGCCGAGGGCTACGAGGGCGAGTACGGCGGCCAGGGCGGCTTCGGCCCCGCCGAGGGCTACGAGGGCGAGTACGGCTACCCGGCCGAGCCGTCGGTGTACGGCACCGAGGAGTTCGACGAGCCGCGTCCGAGCCGGCGCAAGCGCAAGGGCCTGACCGTCTCGGTGGCCGTCCTGGTCACCCTCGGCCTGCTCGGCGGTGCCGGGTTCCTCGGTTACCAGTGGACCCAGGACCAGTACTACGTCGGCGAGGACGGCGACCACGTCGCGGTCTACCAGGGCGTCAACCAGAACCTGGCCGGCCTGAGCCTGTCCTCCGTCCACTCCTCGTTCAGCAACGTCAAGCTGAAGTTCCTGCCGCAGGACCAGCGGGCGCACCTCAGCAAGACCATCTCGGTCGGCAGCCTGAACGACGCCAACGCCACCGTCCAGGAGCTCGACGGCTGGTCCCAGCTCTGCCAGAAGGTCGCCCAGGCCGCCCCGCCCGCGCAGGGCACCCCGGCGACGCAGGCCACCCACGCCGCGTTCCTGGCGAGCACACCCACCCCGGGCGAGAAGAGCCGCGGACCGGCCGCCGCCGTCCCCAGCGCCTCGCCCACGCCCGCGCCCACCACGCCCGCGCCCACCACGAGCACGCCCGCCCCGAGCACGCCCGCCCCCTCGCCGAGCGCCACCGCGCCGGCCGCCGGTTCGCCGGGCGACCTGCCCGGGCTGACCGACGAGGAGCGCGGCCGGGCCGAGTCCTGCCCGAAGCCGTGACGTCCGTGATCCGACATAGGCCCGCCCCCTGCGGGACCGCCGGCCGTCAGGGGGCGGTCACCACGTGAGCACCTACGACCTGAGCGGCGACCCCGGCCGGACCGGCCGGCGTCGCGCGGCGGCCGAACCCGCCGCGCCCCGACGCCGGGGCAACACCACCATCTCCCCGCAGGGCGCGCCGAACCGGCGCAACACCGAGCTGGCCCTGCTGGCCTTCGCCGTCGTCCTGCCGATCCTCGCGTACGCCAACGTCGGCCTCGCGATGGACTCCGCGCTGCCCGCCGGCATGCTCGGCTACGGGCTCGGCATGGGCGCGCTGGCCCTGGTGGCGCACCTGCTGGTGCGCCGCTTCGCGCCGTACGCCGACCCGCTGATGCTGCCGATCGCCACGCTGCTGAACGGGCTCGGCGTGGTGATGATCTGGCGCCTCGACAAGGCCGGCAAGCTGCTCAGCGGCAACTACCCGGCGGCCCAGAACCAGCTGATGTGGTCGGGACTGGGGATCACGCTGTTCATCGGCGTGATGGTGTTCCTGAAGGACCACCGGGTCCTGCAGCGCTACACCTACATCTCGATGGTGGCGGCGCTGGTGCTGCTCGCCGCGCCGGCCTTCTTCCCGGCCCGGGCGGAGGACTTCGGCGCCAAGATCTGGATCCGGGTGGGCAGCTTCTCCATCCAGCCCGGCGAGTTCGCCAAGATCGTCCTGACGGTGTTCTTCTCCGGCTACCTGATGGTCAAGCGGGACGCCCTGGCGCTGGCCAGCCGCCGCTTCATGGGGCTGTACCTGCCGCGCGGCCGCGACCTCGGCCCGATCGTCGTCATCTGGCTGCTCAGCCTGCTGATCCTGATCTTCGAGAACGACCTCGGCACGTCCTTCCTGTTCTTCGGCCTGTTCGTGGTGATGCTCTACGTCGCCACCGAGCGGACCAGCTGGATCCTGTTCGGTCTGCTGATGTCGATCGGCGGCGCGGTCGCCGTCGCCTCGACCGCCGACCACGTGAAGGTCCGCATCAACGCCTGGCTCGACCCGATGGCCGCCTTCGCCCCGCACCCGCCGAAGGGCGCCACCGAGCAGATCGGCCAGTCGCTGATGGCGCTCGGCTCCGGCGGGGTGACCGGCTCGGGCCTGGGCCAGGGCCGCTCCTGGCTGATCAACTTCGCCGCCAAGAGCGACTTCATCCTGGGCTCGTTCGGCGAGGAGCTCGGACTGACCGGCCTGATGGCGATCTTCCTGCTGTACGGGCTGCTGGTGCAGCGCGGTCTGCGCACCGCGGTCGCCGCCCGCGACCCGTTCGGCAAGCTGTTCGCGGTCGGCCTCTCCTCGGCGATGGCCCTGCAGGTCTTCGTCGTCGCCGGCGGTGTCACCGGGCTGATCCCGCTGACCGGTATGACCATGCCGTTCCTCGCCCAGGGCGGCTCGTCCGTGGTCGCCAACTGGGCACTGGTCGCCATCCTGCTGAAGATCAGCGACAGCGCCCGCCGACCCGGGGCCGAACCGGCCCCCGCCACCGAGGGCCAGGGAGGACCCGTCCGATGAACAAGCCGATCCGCCGGGTCTCGATCTTCTGCCTCGTCCTGATCCTGGCCCTGATGGTCCGCACCAACTGGGTGCAGGGCGTCCAGGCCGACGCCTGGGCCGGCAACAAGAACAACAAGCGCCAGCAGTACGACCGCTACGCCCACCCGCGCGGCAACATCATCGTCGGCGGGCAGCCGGTCACCAAGTCCGACTTCGTCAACGGCCTGCGCTACAAGTACAAGCGCTCCTGGGTCGACGGCCCGATGTACGCCCCGGTCACCGGGTACTCCTCCCAGGTCTTCGGCTCCAGCCAGCTGGAGAACCTGGAGGACGGCATCCTCTCCGGCAGCGACGACCGGCTGTTCTTCCGCAACACCCTGGACATGCTGACCGGCGAGCAGAAGCGCGGCGGGGACGTCCTCACCACGATCAACGCCAAGGTCCAGAAGGCCGCCTTCGACGGCCTCGGCGACAAGAAGGGTGCGGTCGTCGCGATCGACCCGAAGACCGGCGCGATCCTGGCGCTGGTCTCCACCCCCTCCTACGACCCGAGCACCATCGCCGGCAGCGAGGGCACCGACTCCAAGGCCTGGACGGACCTCAACGCCGACCCGAACAAGCCGATGCTCAACCGGGCGCTGAAGGAGACCTATCCGCCCGGCTCGACCTTCAAGCTGGTCACCGCGACCGCCGCGTTCGAGAACGGCCTCTACCAGAACGTCGACGACGCCACGACGACGCCGGAGCCGTACATCCTGCCGGGCACCAGCACCCAGCTGAAGAACGAGAGCCCCAACGAGCGCTGCGAGAACGCCACCGTCAAGTCCGGCATGGACCAGTCCTGCAACACGGTCTTCGCCAAGATCGGCGCCGACCTCGGCAAGGAGAAGATGCGGGCGCAGGCCGAGAAGTTCGGCTTCAACAGCACGATCGACACCCCGGTCCGCTCCGAGAAGAGCATCTTCCCGGACAGCGCCAGCCTGGACGGCACCGCGCAGGACTCGATCGGCCAGCACGACACCCGCGCCACCCCGCTGCAGATGGCCATGGTCTCCGCCGCGATCGCCAACAACGGCAGCCTGATGCAGCCCTACCTGGTCGACCAGGAGCGCTCGGCCTCGCTGACCACCATCTCCAAGCACACCGAGAAGCAGTTCTCCCAGCCGATGAGCCCGGCCACCGCGCAGAAGATGCAGGACCTGATGGTCTCCGTGGTGGAGAACGGCACCGGCAAGAACGCCAAGATCCCGGGCCTGCAGGTCGGCGGCAAGACCGGCACCGCGCAGCACGGCGAGGACAACGCCGGACTGCCCTTCGCCTGGTTCACGTCCTGGGCCAAGACCTCCGACGGCCAGTCGGTCGCGGTCGCGGTCGTGGTCGAGGACGGCTCCAACAACCGCGACGGCATCAGCGGCGGCCGGCTGGCCGCCCCGATCGCCAAGGCGGTGATGCAGGCCGCACTCGGCAAGTAGGGCGCGGCTGCGGTGAGTGGAATGTCACGATCGGCACCCCCGTCCGGATACCGGTCTGATATCGGCCGACGGCTGACTCCGGTCCTCCGTGGTCCGACCGGTAGCGTATCCGCCAGCAGCGGGTGTGCCCGTTGCCGCCCGCGAGGCCGCGCACGGCCCGGCCGGAGAACCGGTCGAGTCCCGCGCGGCGTCACCCAGAGCGTGCGGGGACACCTACGTCACAACCTCACCGGCGGGTGAGGGAGAGGGTCGGAACTATGGAAGAGCCTCGTCGCCTCGGCGGCAGGTACGAGCTCGGCGGCGTCCTCGGGCGCGGCGGCATGGCCGAGGTGTACCTCGGCCATGACACCCGGCTCGGCCGTTCCGTCGCAGTGAAGACGCTCCGGGCCGACATGGCCCGGGATCCGTCGTTCCAGGCCCGCTTCCGCCGCGAGGCCCAGTCCGCGGCGTCCCTGAACCACCCCGCGATCGTCGCCGTGTACGACACCGGCGAGGACTACATCGACGGCATCTCCATCCCGTACATCGTGATGGAGTACGTCGAGGGGTCCACGCTGCGCGAGCTGCTGCACTCCGGCCGCAGGCTGCTGCCCGAGCGCGCGCTGGAGATGACGATCGGCATCCTGCAGGCGCTGGAGTACTCGCACCGCGCCGGCATCGTGCACCGGGACATCAAGCCGGCCAACGTGATGCTGACCCGGCAGGGCAACGTCAAGGTCATGGACTTCGGCATCGCCCGCGCGATGGGCGACGCCGGGATGACCATGACCCAGACCTCGGCCGTCATCGGCACCGCCCAGTACCTCTCCCCGGAGCAGGCCAAGGGCGAGCAGGTCGACGCCCGCTCCGACCTCTACTCCACCGGCTGCCTGCTGTACGAGCTGCTGACCGTCCGGCCGCCGTTCGTCGGCGACTCCCCGGTCGCGGTGGCCTACCAGCACGTCCGGGAGGAGGCGCAGCCGCCGTCCGTCTTCGATCCCGAGGTGCGCCCGGAGATCGACGCGATCGTGCTGAAGGCACTCGCCAAGGAGCGCGACTACCGCTACCAGACCGCCGACGAGATGCGCGACGACATCGAGCGCTTCCTCGACGGCCTGCCGGTGGCCGCCGCGCAGCAGGCCGCCGCCTACGGCATGGGCGCCGCCGGCTACGGCTACGACCAGAACGGCTACCCGCAGCAGCACGACCCGTACGGCCAGACCAACGTGCTGCCGCAGCAGCCCGGCGGCGGCCCGACCACCGTCCTGCCGCAGGCCGCCCCGCAGGCCGGCTACGGGCAGCCCGGGGGCTACCAGGACGACGGCTACGGCCAGACCTACCCCGGCGGCCCGTCCGGCGGCGGCCACGACGACGGCTACGGCCGCGAGGGCGGCCGGCGCGGCGAGGAGCCGCCGAAGAAGAACAACACCTCCTGGATCGTGCTGGCGGTCGCCGCCGTGCTGGTCCTGGTCGGCACCTTCTTCGTGGCCCAGGCGATGTTCAACGGCAACGACGGCGCCAAGAAGGAGTCGCCGAAGGTCGCCGTGCCGAGCCTGGTCGGCAAGAGCCTGGCGGACGCCAAGACGGCCGCCGCCGCGGCCGGTCCCAAGCTCGTGGTGGCCGAGGGCGACAAGGTCGCCTGCCCGGACAGCAACGTCAAGAAGGACCAGGTCTGCAGCCAGAGCCCGGCCGCCGCGGCGCAGGTGGCGGAGAACAGCACCATCACGGTGCAGCTCTCCTCGGGCCCGGCCAAGTCGAACGTGCCGAGCGTGGTCGGCAAGACCAAGGACCAGGCGACGAAGGCGCTCGCCGACGCCGGCTTCACCAACGTCACCACCGAGTACAAGGACGACGACACCGCTCCGCAGGAGACGGTCACCGCCCAGGACCCGGCGGGCAACGCGGCCGGCGACCCGACCGCCCCGGTCAAGCTGACCGTGTCGCAGGGCAAGAGCAAGGTCGCCGTCCCTGGCGTGGTGGGCCAGCCGAAGGAGGCCGCCCAGGCCCAGCTGGAGCAGGCCGGCTTCCAGGTGGACGCCTCGAAGACCACCCAGACCAACGACCCGACCAAGATCAACACGGTCGCGTCGCAGTCGATCCCGGCGAACAGCAAGGCCCCGGCGAACTCGAAGATCACGCTGACGATCTACAAGGCCCCGGACAAGGCCACCGTCCCGCCGCTGCAGAACGTCAAGCTGTCGGACGCCATCGCCGCGCTCGGCAAGGCCGGCCTGGGCTACACCGTCACCGGCCCGTCCGACCCGAACGCGCTGGTCATGGGCAGCAACCCGCCGGCCGGCACCCAGCTGGACCCGAACAGCCAGGTCGCCCTGGTCACCAGGCCGGCGGAGCCGACCAAAGGGGGCGACCCCCTCCCCTCACCCACCAACACCAAAGGGCAGCCCAACAACTAAGCCCTGGTTCCCGTTCCTCTGAGGCCTGGTTGTCCCGAGCAGTACGCCGAGGGCCCGTCGCGATCACCGCGACGGGCCCTCGGGCGTTCCGGGCACCGGCCCCGGGCGGGCCGCCGGGCCCGCCGACCGGCCGTCAGGAGTGGCGCAGCTCCGGCGGCGGCGTCCGCTTGGCGTCCACGTCGTCCACCCGCACCAGGCTCCCCCACACCGCCATCCGGTAGCGCGAGGTGTACACCGGCGTGCAGGTGGTCAGCGTGATGTACCGGCCGGGCCCGGTGTAACCGGAGCCGACCGGGACGGGCGCGACGATGCCGGTGTCGTACTTGGAGGTCTCCGGCAGGGTGTTGTCGACCTTGTAGACGTACCACTTGTCCCTGGTCTCCACGACGACCGCGTCGCCCCTGTGGACGGCGTCCAGGTCGTGGAACTTGGCGCCGTGGCCGTCCCGGTGGGCGGCCAGCGCGAAGTTGCCGCTCGGGTCCCAGGGCATCGCGGCGCGGTAGGGCTGCTCGTACACCCCGGCCACGCCCTCGGCCAGGACGTCGCCGCCGGTGCCCATCCTGATCAGCACCTGGTAGTCCCGGCCCATCGCCGGGACGTGCAGGAAGCCGAGCGCGTCGCCGGCCGCGTACGACGCGGCGGGCGCGGCGCCGGGCGCCGGCGTCGCACCGGGCGACGCCGTCGCGGGGGCGGCGGTCGGGCCCGCGGCCCAGGCGCCGCGCAGCCGGTCGGCGGCCGCGGCCGCGGTGCGGTCGGCCTCCACGTTGGTCCACCACAGCGAGTAGGCCACGAACAGGCCCAGCACCAGCCCCAGGGTGATCAGCAGCTCGCCGAAGACGCCGAGCGCGGCCAGTGCCCGGCCCGGGCCGCGCCGGGCCGGCTCCGGGCCCTCCCCGGGCGGCGGGAAGGCCTCCTGCACCGGCTCGGCCGACTGCGCCGTCTCGTCCGTCATCTGCGCTGCTCCCCATCCGTGCCGGGCGGGCGGGCGACTACCCGCCGATCGCGGCCGGCTTGCCCTGACTGCGCGGCCGTTCCTCGGTCATCTTGCCAAAGACGATGAGGCGGAACTTCGAGGTGAACTCCGGGGTGCAGGTGGTCAGCGTGATGTACCGGCCGGGGCCCGCGTACCCGGCGCCGTTGGGCACCGGCTTGATCACGCTCACGTTGCTCGGGGAGGTCTCCGGGATGCCGCCGGTGATCTCGTAGGTGTAGTACGAGGTGGCGGTCTCCACCACGACCTTGTCGCCCTTGGCGAGCTGGTTGATGTACCGGAACGGCTCGCCGTGGGTGTTGCGGTGCGCGGCCAGCGCGAAGTTGCCCGACTTGTCGGCCGGCATGCCGGTGCCCGTGTAGTGGCCGACCAGGCCCTTGTCGAGCACCGCCGACTTGGAGGTGCCCTCGGCGATCGGGAACTTCAGGCCCAGCTTGGGCAGGTAGATGATGGCGAAGCCCTTGCCGGGCTCGAACACCTCCGGCTTGGCCGGGTCCGGGGCCGGCTGGCCGGGAGCCGGCGCCTGCGCGGCGTCGAACTGCTGCTCCAGCTGGTTGCGGGCGCCGCTGGCGGCCGCGTCGGCCTGCACGTTGGTCCACCACAGCTGGTAGGAGACGAACAGCAGCATCACGACGCCGAGCGTGATGCACAGCTCGCCCACCATGCGCGCGGCCACCACGGCCTTGGACTCCTTGGGGCGCGCCCGCCCGGCCGCGCGGCCGTTCGCCCGGCGCCGCCCGTTGCCGGAGCGCACCGAGGTGCGGCCCTGCGCGGCCCGCCGGCGCTCGGCCCGGCCGCCGGTCGGCGGGGCGGGCTCGGCGGCCGGCCCGGCCTCGAAGGCCGGCAGCCGCAGCTGGAGGGTCTGGTCGGGCAGCCACGGGTACTCCGGGCCGGACGCCCCGGGCTGCGCGGCCTGCTCGTAGACGCCCCAGGCGTCCTCGGGAGCGCCCGGGCCCTGCCGGTACGGCTCCTGACGGTGCGGCTCGGCGCCGGCGCCGCCCCCGTACGACCCGTCCCCGTACGGGGCACCGCCGAACTGGGCACCGCCGTACTGCTGCTGCACCTCGCCGTACTGCTGCGCCCCGTCGTACGGGCCCGCCTCCGGCTGGTAACGCCCCTCCGGACGCAGCGTGGTCACGCCGCTCAGCCCCGGCCGATCACCGGGGCGAGCCCGGCCGACCGGTCCACGGCCTGCGGGTGGCCGCACTCGGCCAGCCAGTTCGCGAGCATCCGGTGCCCGCCCTCGGTGAGCACCGACTCGGGGTGGAACTGCACGCCCTCGACGGGCAGTTCACGGTGGCGGAGGCCCATGATCACACCGCTCCCGGTGCGCGCGGTGACGGCCAGCAGGTCGTCCGGCACGGTGTCCGGGTCGACCGCCAGCGAGTGGTAGCGGGTGGCGGTCAGCGGCGAGGGCAGTCCGGCGAACACTCCGCCGTCCTCGTGCTCGACCAGCGAGGTCTTGCCGTGCAGCAGCTCCGGCGCCCGGCCGACCACCGCGCCGTACGCCACCGCGATCGACTGCAGGCCCAGGCAGACGCCGAAGACCGGCAGCCCGATCCCCGCGCAGTGGTGCACCATCTCGATGCAGACCCCGGCCTCCTCGGGCGCGCCCGGGCCGGGGGAGAGCAGCACCCCGTCGAAGCCCTCGTCACCGGACCGGCGGACGGCGTGCCCGACGGTCACCTCGTCGTTGCGCACCACCTCGCAGGTGGCGCCGAGCTGGTACAGGTACTGGACCAGGTTGAAGACGAAACTGTCGTAGTTGTCGACGACCAGGATGCGGGGCGGGGTCGGCTGGGTGGTCATTCTCGCGTGGTCTCCGTGGGATGCGGGGCGGGGTCGACTGGGTGGAGGGGCCGGGCCGTCGGTTCAGCCGGCCGCGGCACCGTCGCCGCCGTCCACTGTGACGTCACCGAAGGGGAGCAACGGTTCCGCCCACGGGAAGACGTAGGTGAAGAGGAGGTAGACGATCCCGACGACGAGGAGCAGCGAGATGACGGCCCGGACCAGGGTGTTCCCCGGGAGATGACGCCAGATCCAGCCGTACATGGTGCTCCCTCGACGTAGCGGACTGGGGTCAAGAGTAGACCCGGGATCAACGGCCGGGAGGCCGGTCCCGTCACTGCTGTCCGCCGGCCGATCGCAGCTCGGTGGTGCCGGTGTAGCCGGGAAGGGTCAGGTCGCCGCTCTCCTGGACCTTCCAGCCGAGCCCGTACGCCTGGACGTACTGCAGGTAGTTGCGGATCGTCGGGTCGGTGTCCACGGCCGCCCGCAGCGCGTCGGTCCGGCCCACCGCCCGGACCACGTAGGGCGGCGAGTAGACCCGGCCCTGGAGCAGCAGGGTGTTGCCGACGCAGCGGACGGCGCTGGTGGCGACCAGCCGCTGGTCCATCACCTGGACGCCCTCGGCGCCGCCCCGCCACAGCGCGTTGACCACCGCCTGGATGTCCTGCTGGTGGATGACCAGGTCGTTGACGCCGGGCTCCGGGACGTTCGGGATCCGCGCGGTGGCGTTCGGCGGGGCGTCGTTGAGGGTGACGGTCAGGCCGCCGCCCTGCAGCGGCTCCAGGGCCGCGCCGAGCCGCAGGCCGTCCATCCGGGCGGCGTCGGCGGGGTTGCGGCCCTGCTGGCCGGTGAGCTCCTGGGCGCGGGCCTGGAGGTCGCTGAGCTGGGCCTGGGCCTGCTGGTTCTGCGCGCTGCGCTGGCGTATCACGTCGCCGAGGCTGAGCAGCGAGTTGTCGGTCCGCAGGTCGGTGCCGCGGGCGGTCTGCGCGCTGATGTAGAAGAGCAGTCCGGCGAGCGCGAAGACGGCGCAGGTCAGGGCACGTCCGACAATTCGGGTGCGGGAGCGGCGGGTGGCGGTCGGCCGAGGGGGAATCGACAAATTAGGCACCGTACCCTTATCTCCTTAAGACCCGCCGAGCCACTACGCTAACGGACGCCGGTGGCGACTGCGGGAACGGTCCCCGTAGCGTTCCCCACAGCCCACCACCGCCGACTCGAACCCCCGCTGCACCTCTGCGCGGTCTCACAGCGCATCGACAGGAGAGCTCCTCGTGCCGAAGTCTCGACTCCGCAAGAAGTCCGACTACACCCCGCCGACCACGGCCGCCGCGGTGAAGATCAGTTCGGGCCGTAGTTGGGTCGCGCCGCTGATGCTGGCACTGTTCCTGATCGGCCTGGTGTGGATCGTCACCTACTACGTGACCAGCGGCAGCTACCCGATCGAGAGCTGGCGGAACTGGAACATCCTGGTGGGCTTCGGGTTCATCGCCGCGGGGTTCGGCGTCTCCACCCAGTGGAAATGACCTCCCGCTCGTCCTGAGGCCCGCACCGGGCCTCCCCTCCCGCCGCTCCGGACCGCGTGACCCGGGGCGGCGGTCAGGCGTGTCCGGGCCCGGACGCCCATCCGATGCGCTATCCCGACAATCGGGTTGTCGCGCTTATCCACATGGTTATCCACAGTGGGGAAAAGTCTCCCCAGCCTGTGGATAACCAGGTGTCCGCGGACTGTCCACAGCTGTGCACAACTCCCCCGGTCCGGGGGAACCGCACAGCAGGACACGCGTAGAACAGCAGTTCACCACGGGGGCGCGGAACAGCCTGTGCACAACCCCGCACCCGCTGTGGACAACCCCCCGGCGGCGTCACGCGCCGTAGCGGGCCATCCCGATCATCACCATCGCCGCCACCACGGCCACCGCCCCCAGCACGGTCAGCGCCTGGAGCGGGCCGCGCCGCTCGCGCGGCGCGTACATCAGCCCGGCCGCCGTCAGGCCGCCCACGAAGAGGCCGCCGAGGTGCGCCCGCCAGTCGATCACGTCCGACCGGGCGAAGGTGATCACCAGGTTGAACACCAGGAAGGCCACCACCCAGGCCAGCGGTCCCCGGTCGCGCAGCCGCATCACCACCGTGGCGCCGATCAGGCCGAAGATCGCGCCGGAGGCGCCCACCGTCCGCAGGCCGTCGCCCGACACCAGGAAGGCCAGGGCGCTGCCGCCGAGTCCGGAGAGCAGGTAGAGGGCCAGGAAGCGCAGCCGGCCGAGCGCCTCCTCCAGCTCGGGGCCGAGCCGGAGCAGCACCAGCATGTTCAGGCCGACGTGCCACCACTGGAGGTGCAGGAAGGCGGCGGTCAGCAGGCGGTACCACTGGTCCGGGCCGGCGGCCACGCCCTCCGGCCCGCCGGCGACGCCCCGCCCGACGCTGTACAGCTCCCAGACCTGCCCGAGCCGCGGCGCGAGGACGTAGGCGGCCAGGACGAAGACCACCGCGTTGATCCCGACCAGCACCCTGGTGACCAGTGCGTCGCCCGCGCCCGGGGCCCCGCCGAACCGGGTGGTCGCCCGGCGCGCCCCCCGGTGCCCGTCCCCGACGCACCCGGGGCACTGGAAGCCCACCGCGGCGGGCACCATGCACTCCGGGCAGATCGGCCGGTCGCAGCGGGTGCAGCGGACGCCGGTGGCCGTCCCCGGGTGCCGGTAGCAGCAGCCCGTCGCGGCCTCCGGTGTCCGATCGTCCGGGAGCATCGGCGTTCCCCTTCCCGTGCGCTACCAGCGAGGCCGTCAGCCTACTGCCGGGGCTTCGCGCCCCGGGCGCCCCGAGGGCCGGTACCCGGGCCCCGCAGACGGCCCACTCCGGAGTGCCGGTGGACAAATCAGGATGCATGATCAGCATTCAGGTGGATATGTGCGTAAAGGACGCCACCCAGGAGGAGAGACTCGTGACCTTTTCGGACTCGGCTCGTGAGACGGCCACCAAGACCCGGGACACCGCCGCGCAGTTCGCGGACGGCGCGAGGCAACGCCTGGGCCCCGCCATGGACGCCCTCGGGCCGAAGGCCGCCCAGGCCGCCCAGGGCCTCCGCGTCCAGTACGACCGGCACCTCGCGCCGCAGTTCGGTCACCTCTTCGCCAGCCTGCCGCCGGAGGCCCAGAAGAGCACCCTGAAGGCCCTCCACCGGGCCCAGGAGGCCGCTCTGGCGGCCCGGCTGTCCGCCGCCCACGCCGCCGACCAGGCCCGCTCCACGGTCGGCCCCAGGGTCGCCCAGGCCGTCGAGGACGCCCGGGCCGTCGTCGTCCCGGTCGCCCAGGAGGCGCAGACCCGCGGCGCCGCCGCCTTCACCGCCCTGCAGGGCAACGTCACCTCGGCCGAGATCAGCGACCTCGCCGCCCGCAACGCCCGGCGCCGGCACCGCAACCGCTGCGCCACCGGGCTCGCCGTGGCCGGCGCGGTGGCGGTCGGCAGCGGCGTTCTGGTGTGGCAGTGGTGGCGCCGGCACAGCAACCCGGAGTGGCTGGTGGAGCCCCCGACCGGGGCGGCCGGCCGGCCGGCCGGCGCCCACGCGGCGGGCGGCGCGGGCCCGGCCGGGGTCACCGCCGCGGACGCCGCGAACGGCCCGGCGGTCACCCCGCCGGCCGCCGGCAACGGCAACGGCAACGGCACCGGGGACGCCGAACCCGGCCCGCCGCCCGGCCGGCCCGCCGAGGACGACCGCCCCAAGCCGCACGACCCGCGCAAGCACCCCTGACCGCCGCAACGGCCCCGCCCGACCGGCGGGGCCCGCCGGAACGCAGATCGGCCGCTGACCCGGATTCAGGTCAGCGGCCGATCTGCGTCACGACTGCGTGGAACTGTGGAGCATAGGAGACTCGAACTCCTGACATCTGCCTTGCAAAGGCAGCGCTCTACCAACTGAGCTAATGCCCCTCGTCAGGCACCGCGGGTGCCGACGGGCACTAGCGTACCGGGTTCCGGCGCGTTTCCCAGCGCCGTCCCCCCGGGCCGACCGGACCGGCCGCCGAGGCGGTGTCCGGGCGGTGCCTGGGGCGCGGCCGATCCGGTCGGGTGACCGGGCCGGCCGGCCCGGGAGGCGCGGTCGTGCGCCTCCGGAGATCGTCGATCGTCAGATCGTCCGGGCTCAGCGACCGGCCGGAACCGGGTCGGTGGCCTCGGTCCACAGGTCCTGCTCGGCGCGGTCCGCCTGGACCTGACGGTAGACAAAGAAGCCGCCGAGGGCGACCAGGGCGACCAGGAGAAGCTTCTTCACCGCGGGACCTCGTCCTTCTTGCGTTGGCGGACTCAGGAGCCGGTGCTCCGGCCGGAGTGACCGGGCCGACGAGTCCAGATGTGTTTCGAGCGCAAACGGGCTGTCGGGTGCCGGACCGCCCTTGCGGCCGATGATACACACCGGTGTCCCAATCGTGACCAGCCACCGCTGCGGCCAACCCGGGGGTCCGGGCCGAGGATTGACGCCGCACCTCCTGTCGTACCGGTCGGGCCGCCCGGACCGGGCCGGGGAAACGCCGAGGGGCCCGGAGTGCTGCACTCCGGGCCCCTCGTGGAGGTGGGCCTAACAGGACTTGAACCTGTGGCCTCTTCCTTATCAGGGAAGCGCTCTAACCGTCTGAGCTATAGGCCCCTGCCACGCGGCAAAGGTTACCGGAACAACCGGCCGGCGGTGACATCCGGTCGAACCCCCGGCTCCGGCCGGCGTCCGCGCGGAACGCCGAAGGGCCCGGAGCACATGGCTCCGGGCCCTTCGCGGTGGTGGGCCTAACAGGACTTGAACCTGTGGCCTCTTCCTTATCAGGGAAGCGCTCTAACCGTCTGAGCTATAGGCCCTTGCCGCACTGAAAGATTAGCGGACCGATGGCCGATCCCCCAAATCCGGGTCGGCGGGGGCCGCCGCGCGGACTCCCCCGACCAGCGGCGACGCCCCGACGGCCGGGCGGCCCAGCAGCCACTCCCCGCGGGTCGGCGGGAGTCCGGCCGCGCCCGCGTCGGTGCTGCGGACGGCGAGGACCTGGTTGACCCCGATCCGGTTCTGCTCGAAGGCGAGCGCGCTGGCGGCCATGTACAGCCGCCAGACCCGGGCCCGGCCGCGGCCGACCAGTCCGACCGCCTCCGTCCAGCGGGCCTCCAGGTTGGCCACCCACTCGCGCAGGGTCAGCCCGTAGTGCTCGCGCAGCGACTCGACGTCCCGGACCTCGAAGCCGGCCTCCTCCAGCCGGGCCACGGTGGAACCGACCGGGGAGAGCTCGCCGTCGGGGAAGACGTAGCGGTCGATGAAGGGACTGGGGCGGTAGGGCTCGCCGGGGTGGTCGGGGCGGCGGGCGATCTGGTGGTTGAGCAGCCGGCCGCCGGGCACCAGCAGCCGGTACAGGCCCTCGGCGTAGGCCCGGTACTGCACGGAGCCGACGTGCTCGGCCATCCCGATGCTGGAGATCGCGTCGAAGGGGCGGTCGGGGACCTCCCGGTAGTCCTGGAGCCGGACCTCCACCCGGTCGGCCAGACCGGCCTCCTCGACCCGGTGGCGGGCCAGCGCGACCTGTTCCCGGGAGATGGAGACGCCGACGGCGGTGACGCCGTAGTGCCGGGCCGCGTGCAGCAGCAGCGAGCCCCAGCCGCAGCCCACGTCCAGCAGGCGCATGCCGGGGCGCAGGCCGAGCTTGCGGCAGACCAGGTCGAGCTTGGCCTCCTGGGCGGCCTCCAGGCTCTTCGCCTCCGGCGTCCAGTAGGCGCACGAGTAGACCATCGAGGGGCCCAGCACGAGCCCGTAGAAGTCGTTGCCGACGTCGTAGTGGTGGCTGATGGCCGCGCGGTCCCTGCCCCGGCTGTGCAGCCGTCCGCGGGCCCGGCGGACCTCCTCCGGCGGCGGCGTCGGCTCCGGGCCGAGCGCCCCGGCCCGCAGCACGGCCGTCAGGGCGCGCCGGCCCGGCTCGCCGAGCACCTCGCCCGGGCCGAGCCGCAGCGTGCGGATCTCCGGGAGCTCGCCGAACCGGCCGACGGCCGAGAGCACCTCGTAGAGGTCGGAGTCGGGGGCGACCTCCAGGTCCCCCGCGACGTAGGCCCGGGCCAGGCCCAGCTCGCCCGGCTGCCAGAGCAGCCGGCGCAGCGCCCGGCGGTTGCGCAGGACCACGGTGGGGGCTCCCGGCGGCCCGGCCGCGCTGCCGTCCCAGACCTGCAGCCGCAGCGGTGCCGGCACCCCCAGCAGCCCCTCCACGGCCCCGACCAGTCGATCTGCGAGCTTCGCCACGTGCGCCTCCGTCCAGCCGTCCTGCGGAACGTCCTCCGGCCCGGTCGGGCGGACCGGGGGGCGGCCTGCGGCACTCCCAGACCTGGACCGGGCGGCGTCCAGCTAAACCCACCGCGGCCGGCCCGTTTCCGGGCGGCACGCCGCGGGCGGCCGGCTGTCACCCGAAATGCCGACGGGCCCCACAGGCTGGAACAGCCTGCGGGGCCCGGTCATTCCGTCCGTGGACGGCGGGCTGAGCCCGGATCAGGAACCGACCCGGGGTCAGTCCTCCTCGGCCAGCGTCAGCTCGATGCCGCCGGTGAAGCCGGCCGCCGCGTTGTAGATGAACGCCGAGAGCGTGGACAGCGCGGTCAGCAGCACGACGTCGACCACGGCGATCAGCGCGGTGAAGGTCATCACCTTGCCGAAGCCCACGTAGTCCATCAGGTTCAGGCCGCCGGTGCTGTCCGAGCCGGTGACGTCCTTCAGGGTCTTGGTCAGCGAGTCGAAGACGCCGAGCGAGTCGAGCGTCATCCACAGCACCGCCGCGGCCACGATGATGATGATCCCGACCGCCAGCGACAGCAGGAAGCTGACCTTCATCACGGACCACGGGTCGGCCTTCGTCACCCGCAGCCGGGCCTTGCGGGTCCGGCCGAGGCCGGGACCGGCGGCCGCGGGGGCCGCGGCCGGACGGCGCGCGGCGCCCGGGACGGGCGTGCCGCCGGGCGGGGTGGTGCCGCCGGTCCGGGTGCCCCGGGCCGGGGTCGGCTGCCCCTTGGCGTAGGTGGTCGGCTGCGAGAAGCCGCCCGAGCCGGGCGCCGGTGCGCTCGGCGGCGGGGGCGTCTGACCGCCGTAGGTCGCGCCGCCCTGGCCCGCTCCGCCCACCGGTGGCATCAGCGAGGTGGACGCGGCCGAGTGCTCGGCCGGCGGCTGGGGCACGCCGTACCCACCCCCGCCCTGCGCGCCCGGACGGCCGCCGGAGGGTCCTCCCGCAGCACCCGTGGCTCCACTCACCTGGTCCTCCCGCACTTCCCACCAGGGCGGCGGCACCGCCCTGCTTCGTCACTCGTCATCCAGCGCCCGGCGGGATTGCCCGGAACTGGTCGGCGACCGGAGCCGCCGCGTCCTCTCTCTGGACGCGACGGCGCCGGTCCGCGGTTCGGTTCAGGCCTCGGCGTCGCCGCCGGCCACCGTCTCCGTACCCTCGGCCGTCTCGGTGGACGCGGTGTCCGCGACCTCGTCCTCCGCCGTCTCCTCGTCCTCGGCCTCCGCGTTGCGGGCCATGCCCACGACCGCGTCGCGCTTTCCGAGGTTGATCAGTTGGACGCCCATGGTGTCACGTCCGGTTTCACGAACTTCGGAAACCCTGGTGCGGATCACCCCACCCGACAGGGTGATCGCCATGATCTCGTCGGTGTCGTCGACCACGAGCGCCCCGACCAGCGAGCCCCGGCCCTCGACGATCTTCGCCGCCTTGGTGCCGTAGCCGCCGCGTCCCTGGACACGGTACTCGTCCACGCCGGTGCGCTTGGCGTACCCGCCGTCGGTCGCGGTGAAGACGTACGTCCCCGGCCGGACGACGTTCATCGAGAGCATCTCGTCGTCCTCGCGGAAGGCCATGCCCTTGACGCCGGAGGTGGCACGGCCGGTGGGCCGGAGGGCGTCGTCGGTCGCGGTGAAGCGGATCGACTGGGCCTTCTTGGAGACCAGCAGCAGGTCGTCCTCGGAGGAGACCAGCTCGGCGCCGATCAGCTCGTCGTCCCGGCCCTCGTCGTCCTGGCGCAGGTTGATCGCGATCAGGCCGCCGGAGCGCGGGGAGTCGTAGTCCTTCAGCGGGGACTTCTTCACCAGGCCGGCCCGGGTGGCGAGGACCAGGTACGGCTTGTCCTCGTACGTCCGGACGGCCATCACCTGGGCGATGTGCTCCTCCGGCTGGAAGGCCAGCAGGTTGGCGACGTGCTGGCCGCGGGCGTCGCGCCCGGCGTCCGGCAGCTCGTAGCCCTTGGCCCGGTAGACCCGGCCCTTGTTGGTGAAGAACAGGATCCAGTTGTGGGTCGTCGTCACGAAGAAGTGGTCGACGATGTCGTCCTGCTTCAGCTGGGCACCGCGCACGCCCTTGCCGCCGCGCTTCTGCGAGCGGTAGAGGTCGGAGCGGGTCCGCTTGACGTAGCCGCCGCGGGTGATCGTGACGACGATGTCCTCCTCGGCGATGAGGTCCTCGATGGAGAGGTCGCCGTCGGAGGGGATGAGGGTGGAGCGCCGCTCGTCGCCGTACTTCTCGACGATCGCGGTGAGCTCCTCGGAGATGATCTCCCGCTGGCGGGTCGGCGAGGCCAGGATCGCGTTGTACTCGTCGATCTTGCGCTGCAGCTCGTCGTGCTCGTCGGTGATCCGCTGGCGCTCCAGGGCGGCCAGGCGGCGCAGCTGCATCTCCAGGATGGCGTTGGCCTGGAGCTCGTCGATCCCCAGCAGGCCCATCAGGCCGGTGCGGGCGGCGTCGGCGCTCGCCGAGGCCCGGATCAGCGCGATGACCTCGTCGATCACGTCCAGGGCGCGCAGCAGGGCGCGCAGGATGTGGGCGCGCTCCTCCGCCTTGCGCAGGCGGAAGGTGGTGCGCCGGACGATGACCTCGACCTGGTGGTTGACCCAGTGCCGGATGAAGGCGTCCAGCGCCAGCGTGCGCGGCACGCCGTCGACCAGGGCCAGCATGTTGGCGCCGAAGTTGGTCTGCAGCTCGGTGTGCTTGTACAGGTTGTTCAGCACGACCTTGGCGACGGCGTCGCGCTTGAGCACGACCACCAGGCGGGTGCCGGTGCGGGACGAGGACTCGTCGCGGACGTCGGCGATGCCGGCGATCTTGCCGTCCTTGACCAGGTCGGCGATCTTCAGCGCGAGGTTGTCCGGGTTGACCTGGTAGGGCAGCTCGGTGATGACCAGGCACTGGCGGCCCTGGATCTCCTCGACCTCGACCACGGCGCGCATGGTGACCGAACCGCGGCCGGTGCGGCAGTAGTCGTCGATCCCGCGGCGGCCGACGATCAGCGCGCCGGTGGGGAAGTCGGGGCCCTTGATCCGCTCGATCAGCGCCTCGAGCAGCTCCTCGTTGGAGGCGTCCGGGTGCTCCAGCGCCCAGAGCGCGCCGGAGGCGACCTCGCGCAGGTTGTGCGGCGGGATGTTGGTGGCCATGCCGACCGCGATGCCGGTGGCACCGTTGACCAGCAGGTTGGGGATGCGCGCGGGCAGGACGGTGGGCTCCTGCGAGCGGCCGTCGTAGTTGGCGGCGAAGTCGACGGTCTCCTCGTCGATGTCGCGCATCATCTCCATGGCCAGCGGCATCATCTTGCACTCGGTGTAGCGCATGGCCGCGGCCGGGTCGTTGCCCGGGGAGCCGAAGTTGCCGTTGCCGTCGACCAGCGGCATCCGCAGCGACCACGGCTGGGCCAGCCGGAC
Source organism: Kitasatospora sp. NPDC004745 (assembly GCF_042873275.1). NCBI lineage: Bacteria > Bacillati > Actinomycetota > Actinomycetes > Kitasatosporales > Streptomycetaceae > Kitasatospora > Kitasatospora sp. NPDC004745. The sequence continues at coordinate 27,266 of NZ_JBIALK010000006.1, forward strand.
CACGGTGTCGTAGATCGAGGTGTCGCCGTGCGGGTGGTAGTTGCCCATCACGTCGCCGACGACGCGGGCGCACTTGTAGTAGCCCTTCTCGGGGCGGTACCCGCCGTCGTACATCGCGTAGAGCACGCGTCGGTGCACCGGCTTGAGGCCGTCGCGGACCTCGGGGAGCGCCCGGCTGACGATCACGCTCATCGCGTAGTCGAGGTAGGACCGCTGCATCTCGGTCTCGAGCTCGACCGGCTCGATGCGCATCGTCGTCTGGGCGGTGGCCTCGGCGGCCTGGGGGGTCTCGGGCTGTTCGCCGTCGGGACGGTTGTCGTCGACCACTGGTGGTCAGTTTCCTTTCACGCGGACTGGTACGTGCTCGCTGCCGGGTCGGGCGGCGTCACACGTCCAGGAAGCGGACGTCCTTGGCGTTGCGCTGGATGAAGGAGCGGCGCGCCTCGACGTCCTCGCCCATCAGCACGGAGAACAGCTCGTCGGCACGGGCGGCGTCCTCCAGGGTGACCTGGAGCAGCAGCCGGTGCTCGGCGTCCATGGTGGTGACCCGGAGCTCCTCGGCGTTCATCTCGCCGAGACCCTTGAAGCGCTGGATCGCGTCGTCCTTGGGCAGCCGGCGCCCGGCCTCCACGCCGGCCGCGATGACCGCGTCGCGCTCGCGGTCGGAGTAGGCGTACTCGAAGTCGTCCTTGCCCCACTTGATCTTGTACAGCGGGGGCATGGCGAGGTACACGTAGCCGGACTCCACCAGCGGCCGCATGAAGCGGAACAGCAGGGTGAGCAGCAGGGTGCGGATGTGCTGTCCGTCGACGTCGGCGTCCGCCATCAGGACGATCTTGTGATAGCGGAGCTTGGCGTCGTCGTAGTCCTCCTGGATGCCGCAGCCGAACGCCGAGATCAGCGCCTGGACCTCGGTGTTCTGCAGCACCTTGTCGATCCGGGCCTTCTCGACGTTCAGGATCTTGCCGCGGATCGGCAGGATGGCCTGGGTGCGCGGGTCGCGGCCCTGCTTGGCCGAGCCGCCGGCGGAGTCACCCTCGACGATGAAGATCTCGCACTCGGACGGGTCCTTGGACTGGCAGTCGGAGAGCTTGCCCGGCAGCGAGGCGGACTCCAGCAGGCCCTTGCGGCGCGTCAGGTCGCGGGCCTTGCGGGCGGCGACGCGCGCGGTGGCGGCCTGGATGGACTTGCGGATGATGTCCGCGGCCTCGTTGGGGTTGCGGTCCAGCCAGTCGTTGAGCTGCTCGTGGACGACCTTCTGGACGAAGGTCTTGGCCTCGGTGTTACCCAGCTTGTCCTTGGTCTGGCCCTCGAACTGCGGCTCGCCGAGCTTGACCGAGATGATCGCGGTCAGGCCCTCGCGGATGTCCTCGCCGGAGAGGTTGTCGTCCTTCTCGCGGAGCAGCTTCTTGTCCCGCGCGTAGCGGTTGACCAGGCCGGTCAGCGCGGCGCGGAAGCCCTCCTCGTGGGTGCCGCCGCCGTGGGTGTGGATGGTGTTGGCGAAGCTGTAGACCCCCTCGGTGTACGAGGAGTTCCACTGCATCGCGACCTCCACCGAGATCGCCTTGTCCTTGTCCTCGGCCTCGAAGTCGATCACCGAGGGGTGGACGACCTCGCCCTTGCGGGAGTTGAGGTGGGCGACGAAGTCGGCGATGCCGCCGTCGTACTTGTACGTGACGGTGAGCGGCTTGCCGTCCTCGTCGACGTGCTCGGGGCGCTCGTCGGTCAGCGAGATCGACAGGCCCTTGTTGAGGAAGGCCATCTCCTGGAAGCGCCGGGAGAGCGTCTCGAAGGAGTAGACGGTGGTCTCGAAGATGTCGCCGTCCGCCCAGAAGGTCACCGTGGTGCCCGTCCGGTCGGTCTGCTCGCCCTTGACCAGGGGGGCGACCGGCGCGCCCATCTTGTAGTCCTGGGTCCAGATGTGGCCGTCCTTGTGGATCTCCACGGAGAGCCGGGTGGACAGCGCGTTCACCACGGAGACGCCGACGCCGTGCAGACCACCGGAGACCGCGTAGCCGCCGCCGCCGAACTTGCCGCCGGCGTGCAGGACCGTGAGCACGACCTCGACGGCGGGCTTGTCCTGACCGGGGACGATGTCCACCGGGATGCCTCGGCCGTTGTCGACGACGCGGATCGCACCATCGGGCATGATCGTGACGTCGATGGTGTCGGCGTACCCCGCCATCGCCTCGTCGACGGAGTTGTCCACGACCTCCTGCACCAGGTGGTGCAGGCCGCGCTCGCCGGTGGAGCCGATGTACATGCCGGGGCGCTTGCGGACGGCGTCGAGGCCTTCCAGCACCTGGATGTTGCTACCGGTGTAGGAAGCCTGGTCGGTCTGGTCTGGGGTCTGGCTGGGGTTGCCGGAATCGGCCACGAAGCGCCCTCTCTGGCACAGCACGGGCCGCATTCCCGCCCCGTGCGGGCGAGCGTGCGACCACGGCGTTTCGACTCGGTTGCCACTAGCAACAGTGTTTGGCTCTCAGTCTACCGGTACGACTGACAGAGATGGGCGTTTGGCAGCCCTTGAAGGCAGATACGCCGCCCTGAATCCCCTCTGCACATGTCCCGATACTCGCCCCGGGGGCCCAGAGCGCCTGGAAGGGCTGTCAGGGGTTCCGGAAGATCGTGGTCCGGTCGGGGCCGGGCCGGCACCGGTCAGCCCCAGGTGTCGCCCGGCCCCTTGCTCCCCGGCGCCCGCAGCCGGCCGTAGCCGCGAGCGGGTGCCGCCGGGCCGAGGACCTTGATGGTGCGGACCGTGCCGTGCCCCAGCTCGTGGTTCAGACGGGCCACCAACTGCTTTGCCAGCCACCGCAGTTGGGTGGCCCATGCGGTGGAGTCGCACTGCACGGTGAGGACCGCGGCGGTGTCGTCGAAGGAGGAGGGGTGGCAGTGCGCGGCGATGTCCGGGCCGACGATCTGCGGCCAGCGGCCCATCACTCCGCCGACCGCGGCCGAGGACTCCCAGCCGCGCTCGGTCAGCAGCCGGTTCAGTGCCGCACCCAGCGGGACGGGGTCGCGGCCGTCCGAGCGGGCGCCGCTGCGCAGGCCGTACCGCTTCGCCTCGCGCTTCTCCCGCACCTGCTCGCCGCGCTGGCGGGCGTTGGCCCGGGCCGCCCGCAGCGCCGAGCGGGCGAGGTCGGCGCCGGTGGGCGCCGCGTCACCGGGCCCGGCGGGCCGCTGCTCCGCGGACTCGCTCACGGCGATCTCCTTTTCCCCAGCCTGTGGACAACGGTCGCGGTCGCGCGCCGATGAGCCGTCCAGCCTACGGGAGCGCGCGGGCCCGGGGGACGGGTGTGACGGGTGGGGACCGGACGGACGGGGGCGGCGGCCCGACCGGGCGGAGGGAGCCGGGCGGCCGGACGAGCGGGCGTTCGGGCGGGCGACCGGGCGGGCGACCGGGCGGGTGCCCTAGGCGTCGATCCGGCGGACGGCGCCGTCGGCGACCGCGAACCGGGCACCGGCCAGCGCCTTCGGCACGTCCTCGGCGACCGCCGCGGTGACCAGCACCTGCTCGCCGTCGGCGACCAGCTCGGCCAGCCGGTCCCGGCGGGCGGCGTCCAGCTCGGCGAACACGTCGTCCAGGATCAGCACCGGCTCCCCGCCGTCGGCGCGCAGCAGCTCGTACGAGGCCAGCCGCAGCGCCAGCGCGAACGACCAGGACTCCCCGTGGCTGGCGTAGCCCTTGGCCGGCAGCGGGCCGAGCTTGAGCACCAGCTCGTCGCGGTGCGGGCCGACCAGGGTGATCCCGCGCTCGACCTCCTGCTTCCGGACCGCCTGCAGCGCCCCCAGCAGCTGTTCCTCGGCCTGCTCCCGGCTGGTCGGCAGCTCGCCCTCGAAGGAGCTGCGGTACTCCAGCGCGGTCTCCCCGCCGCCGGGCGCCAGCCGCCCGTAGGCGGCCGTCACCAGCGGCTGCAGCGCGGCCACCAGCTGGATCCGGAAGGCCGTCAGCTCGGCTCCGGCCCTGGCCAGGTGGCCGTCCCAGACCTCCAGGGTGGAGAGGTCGGCGCCCTTGCCGCCGCCGGCCCGGCGGGCCATCGCGGCGGTCTTCAGCAGGGCGTTGCGCTGCTTGAGCACGCGCTCGTAGTCCTGCCGGACCCCGGCCAGCCGGGGGGCCCGGGCGGTCAGCAGCTCGTCCAGGAAGCGGCGGCGCTCGCCCGGGTCGCCCTTGACGAGGCTGAGGTCCTCGGGGGCGAACAGCACGGTGCGCAGCAGGCCCAGCACGTCGCGCGGGCGGACGTTGTCGGAGCGGTTGATCCGGGCCCGGTTGGCCTTGCCGGGGGCGAGCTCCAGCTCGACCAGCGTGGAGCGGCCGCGGTCCACCACCGAGGTGCGGATCACCGCCCGCTCGGCGCCCAGCCGGATCAGCGGCGCGTCGGTGGCGACCCGGTGGCTGCCCAGGGTGGCGACGTAGCCGATCGCCTCGACCAGGTTGGTCTTGCCCTGGCCGTTGGGACCGACGAAGGCCGTCACGCCCGGGTCGAGGGGAACCTCGGCCAGGGTGTACGACCGGAAGTCGGCGAGCGACAGGTGCGCGACGTGCATGGCTGTGGACTGCGCTCGCCTTCTGTGGACGTGCCCGCCCGGGGGAGGGCCCCCGGGCGGCGCGTTTCCTGCTTACTTGGACTCGACCGCGTGGCCGCCGAACTGGTTGCGCAGCGCGGCGATCATCTTCATCTGCGGCGAGTCGTCCTGCCGGGAGGCGAAGCGCGCGAACAGCGAGGCGGTGATCGCCGGCAGCGGCACCGCGTGGTCGATCGCGGCCTCGACCGTCCAGCGGCCCTCGCCGGAGTCGGCGGCCCAGCCGCGCAGCTTGGCCAGGTGCTCGTCCTCGTCCAGGGCGCGGACGGCGAGGTCCAGCAGCCAGGAGCGGATGACGGTGCCCTCCTGCCAGCTGCGGAAGACCTCGCGCACGTCGGTGACCTCGGGGGCGGCCTCGAGCAGCTCCCAGCCCTCGGCGAAGGCCTGCATCATCGCGTACTCGATGCCGTTGTGGACCATCTTGGCGAAGTGGCCGGCGCCGACCGCGCCCGCGTGCACCGAGCCGAAGTCGCCCTCGGGCTTGAGCGCGTCGAAGACCGGCAGGACCTTGGCCACGTGCTCGGCGTCGCCGCCGTACATCAGGGCGTAGCCGTTCTCCAGGCCCCAGACGCCGCCGGAGACGCCGCAGTCCACGAAGCCGATGCCCTTGGCGGCCAGCGCCTCGGCGTGCTTGACGTCGTCGGTCCAGCGGGAGTTGCCGCCGTCGACGACCACGTCGCCGGGGGAGAGCAGCTCGGCGAGCTCGTCGACGGTCGCCTGGGTGGCGGCGCCGGCCGGGACCATCACCCAGACCACCCGGGGGCCCTCGAGCTTGGTGACGAGTTCCTGCAGGCTCTCGACGTCGGAGATGTCCGGGTTGCGGTCGTAGCCGATGACGGTGTGGCCGGCGCGGCGGATCCGCTCGCGCATGTTGCCGCCCATCTTGCCGAGACCGATGAGGCCGAGCTCCATGACCAAGTCCTTACCTGTGGTGACGTGCCTGCCGGCGGCGCCGTTGCCGCACGCCCCGAGCCTACGCGGTGGAGCGGTGCCGGCTCCTGGTGGTCGGGCCGACCGGGGGAGACGTCCACAGGCTGTGCACAGCGGGTGTGCACAGCCTGTGGATCCCGCGCGGGCGGGCTCAGCCGCAGAGTCAGCCGGAGAGGCGGACCGGCATGATCAGGTACTGGTACGCCCGGTCCTCCTCGGCGTCCACCGAGGCCTTGCCGCTGAGCAGGGCGGGCTTGGTCGGGGTGGTGAAGCTGAGCTGGGCGTAGGCGGAGTCGATGGCCTTGAGGCCCTCCTCCAGGTAGCCCGGGTTGAAGGCGATCGAGATGTCGTCGCCCTCGAGGTCGGCGTCGATCCGCTCGGTGGCCTGGGCGTCGTCGCCCGAGCCCGCCTCCAGGGTCAGCACGCCCTGCTCGAAGCTGAGCCGGACCGGGGTGTTGCGCTCGGCGACCAGCGAGACGCGCTTGAGCGCCTCCAGGAAGGGCTGCGTCTGGATCGCGGCGACGGCGCTGAACTCGGTCGGGAAGAGGCTGCGGAACTTGGGGAACTCGCCCTCCAGCAGCCGGGTGGTGGTCCGGCGGCCGGCGCCCTCGAAGCCGATCAGGCCCTCGCCCGCGCCGCCCGAGGACAGCGCGATCGAGACGTTGTCGCCGCTGCCCAGGGACTTGGCGATGTCCTGCAGGGTCTTCGCCGGCACCAGGGCGACGGCGGAGATGTCCGACTGCTCGGGCTTCCACAGCAGCTCGCGGACCGCGAAGCGGTAGCGGTCGGTGGCGGCCAGGGTGATCCGGTCGCCCTCGATCTCGACCCGCACACCGGTGAGCACCGGGAGGGTGTCGTCACGGCCGGCGGCCACCGCGGCCTGGCTGACCGCGGAGGCGAAGACGTCGCCGGAGACGGTGCCGGTGGCGGTGGGCATCTGGGGCAGTGCCGGGTACTCGTCCACCGGGAGGGTGGGGAGGGTGAAGCGCGAGCTGCCGCAGACCACGCTGACCCGCTGGCCGTCGGTGGAGATCTCCACAGGCCTGTTGGGGAGGTTCCGCGAGATGTCGTTCAGCAGGCGGCCGGAGACCAGCACGGTGCCGGCCTCCTCGATGTCCGCCTCCAGCTCGACCCGGGCCGAGACCTCGTAGTCGAAGCCGGACAGCGCCAGGCTGCCGTCCTGCGCCGTCAGCAGCAGGCCGGCCAGCACCGGCACCGGCGGCCGTGCCGGGAGGCTGCGGGCAGCCCAGGCCACCGCCTCCGCGAGGACGTCACGCTCCACCCGGAACTTCACCGGTAACCGCCTCCTGGATCGAGCGCTCCCGCTCGCACTCTGGTTCGTCTGATCTTGATCGTCGGTCTGGCTGTCCGCCGAGCTCTGCCACTCCGCTTCCAGTCGCCGAGGACAGTCTGACGTACTCCGCCGACAGACGGGGCAGACGGGCGGAAGCAACCCGAACAGATGTCGGGGCGCGGTTGTCCACAGATTCGGGGCCCACCCACTTTCAAGCGAGTCGATGGGTCTAAATGTGTAGTGGTAGTAGTAGGGCCTGTGGAAACCGTGGATAACCCCGTTTCCGCAGGTCAAGGCCCGTTTTTTGTCCACAGTGCGTGTGGACGGCGGCTGTGGACGGACAGGGCCCGCTGTGGACAGCGGAGCGTTACCCACAGGGCACGTTGGGTATCCACAGGTTATCCCCAGGGCTTTCCCCAGATCCGGGCCCGGTTATCCACGGGCCTCGGTCAACTTCACGTGACGCCTTTCACACCAGGGTATGAACGGAGCCCCACGGTTGTCGAACTGTGGACCGCGCTGTGGACAACCTGGGGATAACCGGGGTGCCCCTGGGGACAACCGGTGGATAACCCGAACGGCCCACTGGCGGCCCGTCAATTGTCCACACCCTGTGGATAACCGTTGTGCACAAGTCCACAGGCACCTGACCTGCGCGGAAGAGCGTAGCGGTGACGGAGCTGTGGACGAATTCTGGATAACTCCGGACTCCCCGGCCTGTGGACCACGGGGACGGCTCCCACCCTGTGGACAACTGCCCTGCGCGGCCCCGGTTTTCGAATCACCGGTCAGATGTTCGGCGCTGGCTGTGGACTGGTGGAGCGTCCGTCGTGGACAACCCTGCCCAGCCGGTGCCCGGCGCACACCTGTGGATATGCGGAAAGGGCGTCAGGATCGCTCCTGACGCCCTTTCCCGGGGGTGGCCGGGCGGCCGGCCCCGGCTAGCTCTTGATGCGGTTGGTCAGCTCGGTGACCTGGTTGTAGATCGACCGGCGCTCGGCCATCAGCGAGCGGATCTTGCGGTCGGCGTGCATCACCGTGGTGTGGTCGCGCCCGCCGAACTGGGCACCGATCTTCGGCAGCGAGAGGTCGGTCAGCTCCCGGCACAGGTACATCGCGATCTGCCGCGCGGTCACCAGCACCCGGCTGCGCGAGGAACCGCAGAGGTCGTCCACGCCGAGTCCGAAGTACGCGGCGGTCTGCTGCATGATGACCTGCGCGGTGATCTCCGGCCCGGCGTCCTCGTCCCCGCCCGGGATCAGGTCCTTGAGGACGATCCCGGCCAACTCCAGGTCCACCGGCGCCCGGTTGAGGTTGGCGAAGGCGGTGACCCGGATCAGGGCGCCCTCCAACTCCCGGATGTTGCGGGTGATCCGGGACGCGATGAACTCCAACACGTCGGCCGGCGCGTTGAGTTGCTCCTGGATCGCCTTCTTGCGCAGGATCGCGATCCGGGTCTCCAGCTCCGGCGGGGTGACGTCGGTGATCAGACCCCACTCGAAGCGGTTGCGCAGCCGGTCCTCCAGCGTGGTCAGCAGCTTGGGCGGCCGGTCCGAGGAGAGGACGATCTGCTTGTTCGCGTTGTGCAGGGTGTTGAAGGTGTGGAAGAACTCCTCCTGCGTGGACTCCTTGCTCGCCAGGAACTGGACGTCGTCCACCAGCAGGATGTCCATGTCCCGGTAGCGGCGGCGGAAGGTGTCCGCCTTGCCGTCCCGGATCGAGTTGATGAACTCGTTGGTGAACTCCTCCGAGGACACGTAGCGCACCCGGGTCCCCGGGAAGAGGCTGCGCGAGTAGTGCCCGATGGCGTGCAGCAGGTGGGTCTTGCCCAGCCCGGACTCGCCGTAGATGAAGAGCGGGTTGTACGCCTTGGCCGGGGCCTCGGCGACGGCCACCGCCGCGGCGTGCGCGAAGCGGTTGCTCGCGCCGATCACGAAGGTGTCGAAGAGGTACTTGGGGTTCAGCCGGGCGGCCGGCTCGTCCTTGCGCGAGCCGCCGGCCGGGGGAGCGCCGGGCGGGGCGGGCACGCCGGGGACGGCGGGGCGCTCGGTGGCGCGCTCCGGCGCGGACTTCTCCGCGGGGCGGCCGCCGGCCGGGCGGGCCCCCGGGCCCCGGCGGCCGGCGCCGGCCCGGGGCTGCTCGTTCGGGCCGGGGCCGTAGGCGCCGCCGAACAGGTCGCCCTGGGTGGTCGCGGGCGGGCCGGGCAGCGGGCGGGGTGCGGGCCGGCCCGCCGGCTCCTCGGGCTGGCGGTAACCGGGCGGCTGCTCCTGGTACCCGTGCTCGGGGTAGCCGCCGCCCTGCTCCTGGTAGCCGTTCTGGTCCTGGTAGCCGCCCTGCTCGGGGTAGCCGGACCAGGCCGGGCCGGGGCCCGGGCCGCCGTAGGGCGCGGGGCGCTGCTCGTAGCCGCCGGTGTCGTAGCGGGGCCGCTCGTAGTCCTGCTCGTAGGGCTGCTGGTAGCCCTGGCCGTCGTAGCCGCCGTCGTCCTCGTCCTCCGCGGACGGGCCGGGGTACGGCTCGGCCGGGGCCTGGGCGGGCGGCGCGGGGGTGGTCGGCACGGCGTTGGCGTCGACCATCACGGCGATCCGGACCGGACGGCTGAGCTCGCGGCTGAGGGCCTCGGTGAGCTGCGGCAGCAGCCGGCCCTCCAGCACCTGCTTGGCCCGCTCGTTCGGGGTCGCCAGCAGGGCGGTGTCGTGCATCATCCACATCGGCTGGGTGCGCTGCACCCACTGCTTGTCCATCTCCCCGACGTCAGGGTCGCTGACCAGCCGCTCGACGACCCTCGCCCAGACCGGGACGAGGTCGCTGTTGACATCAGCCACTGGTGCACGCTTTCTCGGTTCCCCGCGGCTCCAGCAGGGGGGTGGTGGATCAGGAGACAGTGGATCGGCGGGCCCGTCTCCGGCGGACCGACCCCAGGAAGAACAAACCAGACAAGTCCTGCAACGGTAGTCAGCGAACAGAGCCGGATCAAGTCGTTGTCCACAGGCTGTGGGCAAAGGGGGGCGGGGGTGCGTCGGAGCGGGCCGCGCCCCGGGGGCCGGTTTGACCCCCGTGCCCCGTCCCGCGTACCGTAACCAGGTCGAGTTGTCGATGGCCGCTGCCGCATGTCCGCGGGTCCACCCGCTCCATAAGGCGCGCAGCACGGGCGCCGTGGATTGCCCCGAACCCCAGCCGAACTGGGGTGATGGGGCCGGATTTCCGAATCAGGGGAGATCACGCGGACGCACGGTGACGGCCAAGCGATTCCCCGTCATCCTACGATTCACCTCAGGAGCCCCCGAGTGAGCAAGCGCACCTTCCAGCCGAACAACCGTCGTCGCGCGAAGACCCACGGCTTCCGGCTGCGTATGCGTACCCGCGCCGGCCGCGCCATCCTGGCCGCCCGCCGTGGCAAGGGCCGCGCCAGCCTGTCCGCCTGATCCGCACCAGAGTCTGTTGTGCTGCCCTCCGAGAATCGGCTGCGGCGGCGCCAGGACTTCGCGACCGCAGTGAAACGCGGTCGCCGGGCCGGCCGGCCCCTTCTGGTCGTCCATCTCAGCAGAGACGGTGACCCCAAGGGGCAGGTCGACCGGACCAGCGACTCCCGCCCGCACGTCGCCGAGGGGACTCCTTCGGCGCGTGCGGGTTTCGTCGTGAGCAAGGCCGTCGGCCCGGCGGTCGTCCGCAACCTGGTCAAGCGCCGGCTGCGGCACCTCGTTCGTGATCGTCTCATCAGGCTGCCCGCCGGTAGCCTGATAGTGGTGCGTGCGCTGCCCCAGGCCGCGACCGCCTCGTACCAGGACCTCGAACGTGACCTGGACGCGGCGCTGAAGCGGTTGCTGAAGGCGGAGCCCGCCATGACGGCGCCGACGGGAGCAGGGCGATGAAGTACCTGCTGATGGGTCTGATCAGGGTCTACCAGTGGACCATCAGCCCACTGCTCGGTCCGGTCTGCCGTTACTACCCCTCCTGCTCGCACTACGGCTACGAGGCCGTGAAGGTGCACGGGGCGGTCAAGGGCGGCGGTCTGACCGCCTGGCGCATCCTGCGTTGCAATCCGTGGACGCCCGGTGGGGTCGATCACGTCCCGCCGCGCAGGCATCCGGTGTGGCACCGGCGGCTGCGAGACTGGCTGAACAGCCGGTCCGCCACCGGACAGCCGGTGACCACCACCCCCGCCGGTCCGGACCCCGAGGGCCCGGCGACCATTGGCCCCGAGGGGCCAATCCACATGTCCAAGGAGCCTGACCGGTGACCTTCTCCTTCCTGAATCCCCTGTACACAGCGGTGTCCTGGATCATCGTCCAGTTCCACTCGCTGTACAGCCACATCTTCGACCCGGACGGTGGCTGGGCCTGGGGTCTGGCCATCGCCTCGATGGTGGTCGTCATCCGGATCTGCCTGATCCCGCTCTTCGTGAAGCAGATCAAGGCGACCCGGGCCATGCAGGCGATCCAGCCGAAGATGAAGGCCATCCAGGAGCGCTACAAGAACGACCGGCAGCGCCAGTCCGAAGAGATGATGAAGCTGTACAAGGAGGCGGGTACCAACCCGTTCTCCAGCTGCCTTCCCATCATCGTCCAGGCGCCGTTCTTCACCGCCCTCTACGGTGTGCTCGCCAAGGTCGCGAAGAACGAGCCGATCGGCGTCATCCACGGCGACCTGCTGGTGAGCGCCGGCAAGGCGCACATCTTCGGCGCCCCGCTGTCCGCGACCTTCCTGGGCAGCACGGAGACCAGCGTCAAGATCGTCACCGCGGTGATGATCATCCTGATGTCGCTGTCGCAGTTCATCACCCAGCGCCAGCTGATGACCAAGAACGTCGACCTCACGGTGAAGACGCCGTTCATGCAGCAGCAGAAGATGCTGATGTACGTCTTCCCGATCATGTTCGCCGTGATGGGCATCAACTTCCCCGTCGGTGTCCTGGTCTACTGGCTGACCACCAACGTCTGGTCCATGGGCCAGCAGCTGATCGTCATCCACAACAACCCGACCCCGGGCAGCAAGGCGTGGGCCGAGCGCCAGGAGCGGCTGAAGAAGGCCGGCCGGCTCAACCCGGACGGCACGGAGATCAAGGGCGCGCTCTGGGGCATGCTGCCCCCGTCGAAGGCCGCCGTCAGCGCCGCCTCGGCCGCGGCCGCGGTGGTGGAGGAGTCCGCCCAGGCCCGCCGCCAGCAGCCCCGCAAGCAGACCAAGGCGCAGCGCCAGCAGGGCGGCCACCAGCCGGCCGCCGACCTGACCAAGGACACCCCGGCCGAGGAGCCCGCGGACGCCGTTCCGGCCGACGCGGCCGCCGAGCCGGCGCCCGCCCAGCAGGGCACGGCCAAGTCCGGCGGTGCCAAGCCGGCAGCCGGCCGCCAGCAGGGCGCCCGGCAGCAGCCGAAGCGCGGTGGCGGCCAGCGGCCGAAGAAGAAGTCCTGACCCGGACCGCACGCAGAGCTTCGTCCCCGGCCCACCTACCCGGGCCCATCTCCGAAGGAGTCCATCAGTGACGGAAGGCACCACCTCCGCCGTCGAGGCCGAGGCCGCCGCCAGCGCCGACGAGAACCTCATCGCCCGACTGGAGCAGGAGGGCGACATCGCGGCGGACTACCTGGAGGGTCTGCTCGACATCGCCGACCTCGACGGTGACATCGACATGGACGTCGAGGGCGACCGCGCCCTGGTCTCCATCGTCGGTGACGGCAACGACCGCGCGCTGCAGCGCCTGGTCGGCCAGGACGGCGAGGTGCTGGAGGCGCTGCAGGAGCTGACCCGGTTGGCTGTCCACCGGGAGACCGGCGAGCGCAGCCGCCTCATGCTGGACATTGCCGGCTTCCGGGCCCGCAAGCGGTCCGAGCTGGCCACGATCGGCGCTCAGGCCGCCGAGCAGGCGAAGAGCACGGGCGAGCAGGTCAAGCTGCGGCCGATGACGCCGTTCGAGCGCAAGGTCGTCCACGACGCGGTCGCGGCGGCGGGTCTGCGTAGCGAGTCCGAGGGCGAGGAGCCCCAGCGGTGCGTGGTCGTGCTCCCGGCCTGAGCCGGCGGCACGACGACCGGCCGCCGAGGCGGACGGTGGGTTCACCGGACGCGACCCCGTCCGCCTCGTGCGGGCGGGGTCGTCGTCCCTTCGCGGGGCCCGGGCCCGGCGCGAGATGTTTCACGTGAAACGGTGTGGAGAGCGGGTCGGTGGATCCGGGGATCGGAGAGGTCGAGATGGACACGGAGAACGCGGCCGACGGCCGGCCGGGGGCGGCTGACGTGGATCCGGCCGCCACGGGCCCGGACGCCGGGGCGGCGGACGTGCCCGAGCTGGCCGAGGCGCCCGCCGTCGCGCGGGAGGTCTTCGGCGACCGCTACGACGCCGCGGTCCGCTACACGGAGCTGCTGGCGACCGCGGGCGTGCGCCGCGGGCTGATCGGGCCGCGCGAGGTGCCCCGGCTCTGGGACCGGCACGTCCTGAACTGCGCGGTGCTCGCCGAGCTGCTGCCGCCCGGCTCCACCCTCTGCGACGTCGGCTCCGGCGCCGGCCTGCCGGGCATCCCGGTGGCACTGGCCCGGCCGGACGTCTCGGTCACGCTGCTGGAGCCGCTGCTGCGCCGGACCACCTTCCTGGAGGAGGTCGTCCGGGAGCTGGGCCTGGAGAACGTCACCGTGCTGCGCGGCCGCGCCGAGGAGATGGTCGGCAAGCTCGCGGTGGACGTGGTGACCGCCCGGGCCGTGGCGCCGCTGGACCGGCTGGCCGGCTGGGGGCTGCCGCTGCTGCGTCCGCACGGGCAGATGCTGGCGCTCAAGGGCGACAGCGCGGAGCAGGAGCTGGCCGACTCGCGGGCCGGGCTGACCAAGCTGGGCGCGGTCGAGTGGAGCGTCATCGCCGTCGGCGAGGGCACCCTGGAGACCTCCACCCGGGTGGTCCAGGTCAAGGCGGGGGAGAGCCCCGGCGGGGTGAAGGCCGCCACCCGGCGGGCCAAGGCGGCCCGGGCCGGGCGGACCGCGGGCGCGGCCCGGACGGGCGAGCGCGGCCGGAGCGGGCGGCGCCGCGGCCGCTGAGCCGGCCGGGCCCCGACACCTCCGCCGACGGGCGGGCACTTCCCCGGAGGGGGGGAGCGCCCGCCCGTCGGCGTTCCGGTGACCGTGCGGGGGACGGCGGGTCGACGGCAGGACATCGGAGTGTCGCAACGTCAGATTTCCGACATAGCGGGCATGGTGTTTCACGTGAAACGTCGATCCTTGCTATCCGACAGTCTCGATCTGCGGCTTCGCCGCGGCCTCGGCCTCTTCCGGGCGGCGACTGTTGCCGCTCCGGTTTCACGTGAAACACTGACCCCCATGCAGGACTCGGAGACCGTCGACCAGATCGACGACACGCCCATCGCGCGGGCTGCCCAGGCTGCGGTCCAGGCGATCGGCCGAGCGGGTGAGGGCCTGCCCCGCCCCGCCGCCACCCGGGTGATCGTGGTCGCGAACCAGAAGGGCGGGGTGGGCAAGACCACCACCACCGTCAACATGGCCGCCTCGCTCGCCATGCACGGACTGCGCGTCCTGGTCGTCGACCTCGACCCGCAGGGCAACGCCTCCACCGCCCTCGGCATCGACCACCACGCCGAGGTGCCGTCCATCTACGACGTCCTGGTCGAGGGCAAGCCGCTGGCCGACGTGGTCCAGCCGGTGGTGGACGTGGAGGGACTGTTCTGCGTCCCCGCGACCATCGACCTGGCCGGCGCCGAGATCGAGCTGGTCTCCCTGGTGGCCCGGGAGAGCAGGCTGCAGCGCGCCATCGCCGCCTACGAGCAGCCGCTCGACTACATCCTGATCGACTGCCCGCCTTCGCTGGGCCTGCTGACCGTGAACGCCCTGGTGGCCGGCCAGGAGGTGCTGATCCCGATCCAGTGCGAGTACTACGCGCTGGAGGGCCTGGGGCAGCTGCTGCGCAACGTCGAGCTGGTGCGCGCCCACCTCAACCCGGCGCTGCACGTCTCGACCATCCTGCTCACCATGTACGACGCCCGGACGAGGCTGGCCGCCCAGGTCGCCGAGGAGGTCCGGACCCACTTCCAGCAGGAGGTGCTGAGCACGGCGATCCCGCGCTCGGTGCGCATCTCCGAGGCGCCCAGCTACGGTCAGACCGTGCTCACCTACGACCCGGGCTCGACCGGGGCGCTCTCCTACCTGGAGGCGGCGCGCGAACTCGCGCTGCGCGCGGTGGGCGCCGGAGGCGGCACACTGGTGGGCCAGCAGCGGGACGGCCAGCCGGGGCACGGAGCCCCGGTGGCACAGCACGGTACGACGGAGGGTCATCGGTGAGTGCGCGCAGGGGTCTGGGACGGGGGCTCGGGGCGCTGATCCCGGCCGTCACGCCGGCGGCGAACGGGACGGCACAGCCCGTGGAGGCCGCGCCCGTACCGGCCCCGGTGGCGGCCACCGGCACGGTGTCGCCGGTCGCGGTGCCGGTGCTGCCGACCGGTCGGGGCACGGTGGCGGCCAAGGCCGCCGCGGAGAGCCTGCGGGAGCAGGCCGACCGTGAGGCCGAGCTGGCCGAGGTCGCCGGGGCGCGCTTCGCCGAGCTGCCGCTGGACGCGATCCGTCCCAACCCGCGCCAGCCGCGTGAGGTCTTCGACGAGGACAAGCTCGCCGAGCTGGTCGCCTCCATCAGGGAGGTCGGCCTGCTGCAGCCGGTCGTGGTGCGCCAGGTCGGTGCCGAGCGCTTCGAGCTCATCATGGGCGAGCGCCGCTGGCGGGCCTCCCGGGAGGCGGGCCTGGAGCGGATCCCGGCGATCGTCCGGGCCACCGAGGACGACAAGCTGCTGCTGGACGCCCTGCTGGAGAACCTGCACCGGGCCGAGCTGAACCCGCTGGAGGAGGCCGCGGCCTACGACCAGCTGCTGCGGGACTTCTCCTGCACCCACGACGAGCTGGCCGACCGGATCGGCCGCTCGCGCGTCCACGTCTCCAACACGCTGCGGCTGCTGAAGCTCCCGCCGGCCGTGCAGAGCCGGGTCGCCGCCGGGGTGCTGACGGCCGGGCACGCCCGGGCGCTGCTCGGCGTGCCGGACCGCGAGCGGCAGGAGGAGCTGGCCAAGCGGATCAACGCGGAGGGACTCTCGGTGCGGACCACCGAGGAGATCGTCCGGATGATGGCCCAGGAGGAGAAGCCGAAGCGCCAGGCGCCGAAGGCGGGCAGGATCCTCTCGCCGGCCTTCAACGACCTCGCGAGCCGGCTCTCGGACCGCTTCGAGACCCGGGTGAAGGTCGAGGTGTCGCAGCGCGGCGGGAAGCTGGGCAAGGGCAAGGTGGTGCTGGAGTTCGGTTCGGTGGACGACCTCAACCGGATCCTGGACAGCCTGGCCCCGGGCGAGGACGGTCTGCGGCTGTCGCAGGGCTGAGCCGGGCCGAGGACGGAAACCCGATGGGTGCGTGTCCCACGTGAGCGCCGTTTCACGTGAAACACGCACCCGTCGGCGTTTCCGGAGGCATGCTCGACCCGTGACGTGGAGGAGGAGGTGCGGGGCATGGGACGCCGGATCGCTCCGCTGACGCTGGACAACCTCGCCGACCTGCCGACCACCTGCCGCTCCTGCGTGTTCTGGGAGCTGGACCCGGTCAGCGGGCGGGCGGCGGTGGAGTCCGGAAAGCCGGAGCCGGAGAAGGAGGGCTGGATCTCCGCGGTCCTGCTGGAGTGGGGGTCCTGCGGCCGGATCGTCTACGTGGACGACCAGCCGGCCGGCTTCGTGCTCTACGCGCCGCCCGCCTACGTCCCGCGGTC
This sequence comes from Kitasatospora sp. NPDC004745, assembly GCF_042873275.1. Lineage (NCBI taxonomy): Bacteria > Bacillati > Actinomycetota > Actinomycetes > Kitasatosporales > Streptomycetaceae > Kitasatospora > Kitasatospora sp. NPDC004745. The sequence goes on from NZ_JBIALK010000006.1 coordinate 43,798, forward strand.
GCAGTCCTTCCCGACCAGTCCGGTGTCACCGGACGCCGTTCAGCTGATGGTCAGCCGGGTGCTGCCGGGGTACCAGCGGCAGGGGCTCGGCCGGGTGCTGGTGCAGACGGTGGCCAAGGACCTGCTGGGCCGCGGGGTGCGGGCGATCGAGGCCTTCGGCTCGGCCGGGCCCGATCCGGTCAGCTGCGTGTTGCCGGCCGACCACCTGCTCGCGGTCGGCTTCAAGACCGTCCGGCCGCACCACCGCTACCCGCGGCTGCGGCTGGAGGCGCGCTCCACGGTCTCCTGGAGGGGCGACGTGGAGGGGGCGCTGGAGCGCCTGCTCGGGGGAGCGCGCAAGGAGCCGGCACTGCGACCGTTCTGACGCCGCCCGGGGCCCTCACCGGGCCCGGGGGCGGAGCCGGGAAGGGCCGGTACGACAGCGGCGGGGCCGGAACGACGACGGCGGGGCTCCCCGGGTGGGGAGCCCCGCCGTCGTGCGGTCGTCGACCGGTGGACCTAGATGAGGCCGTCCAGCTCGCGCAGCAGCGCGGCCTTCGGACGGGCACCGGTGATGGACTTCACCGGCTCGCCGCCCTTGTAGAGGATCAGGGTCGGGATTGAGATCACGCCGTACTGGGCGGCGGTCGCCTGGTTGGCGTCCACGTCCAGCTTGGCGATGGTCAGCTTGTCGCCGTGCTCGGCCGCGATCTCGTCGAGGATCGGGGCGACCTGGCGGCACGGGCCGCACCAGGTGGCCCAGAAGTCGACCAGGACGGGCTTGTCGCTGTCCAGGACGTCGGCCTTGAACGTCGCGTCGGTGACGGTGGTGGTGGCGCCGGCCACGGGAACTCCTCGGGTTCGGACGGAGGGGGGCTGCTGCCGGGTCAACAACGGGTGGGCCCGTTCTGTTTCCGCCCGGCGGGGCGGGGGTGTTCCACGTGGAACACCCCCGCGGGGGGATCGGTCGGTGGCGAGGGGGTCAGACCGCGACGGCGGCGGCCTTGGCCTCCAGGTCGTCCAGCGCGGCGAGGTAGCGCTCGGCGTCCAGGGCGGCGGAGCATCCGGTGCCGGAGGCCGTGATGGCCTGGCGGTAGGTGTGGTCCACGACGTCGCCGGCGCCGAAGACGCCCGGGACGTTGGTCCGGGTGGAGGGGGCCTCGACCTTGAGGTAGCCCTCGGCGTCGAGGTCCAGCTGGCCCTTGAAGAGCTCGGTGCGCGGGTCGTGGCCGATCGCGATGAACAGGCCGGTGACGGGCAGCTCGCGGGTCTCGCCCGTGGTGGTGTCGCGCAGGGTGACGCCGGTCAGCTTCGGGTCGCCGTGGATGGCCTCGACCGCGCTGTCCCACTCGAAGCGGATCTTCTCGTCGGCGAAGGCGCGCTCCTGCATCGCCTTGGAGGCGCGCAGGGTGTCCCGGCGGTGGATGATCGTGACGCTCTTGGCGAAGCGGGAGAGGAAGGTCGCCTCCTCCAGGGCGGTGTCGCCGCCGCCGACCACCGCGATGTCCTGGTCGCGGAAGAAGAAGCCGTCGCAGGTGGCGCACCAGGAGACGCCGCGCCCGGAGAGCCGGTCCTCGTTCGGCAGGTCCAGCTTGCGGTGCTGGGAGCCGGTGGTGACGATCACGGCGCGCGCCTTGTGGACGTTGCCCTCGGAGTCGGTGACGGTCTTGACGTCACCGGTGAGGTCGACGGCGACGATGTCGTCCGGGATCAGCTCGGCGCCGAAGCGCTCGGCCTGCGCCCGCATGTTGTCCATCAGCTCGGGGCCCATGATGCCGTCCCGGAAGCCCGGGAAGTTCTCGACTTCGGTGGTGTTCATCAGCGCGCCGCCGGCGGTGACGGCGCCCTCGAAGACCAGCGGCTTGAGGGAGGCCCGGGCCGTGTAGAGCGCGGCCGTGTAGCCGGCCGGGCCGGAACCGATGATGATCACGTTACGGACGTCGCTCACTGCATCTCCTGGTTCGCATCGCGACCCGCGCTAGGTGCGGGGAGGGCGGTCCTGCTCCGCCGCCCGGGACAACGACTGACCAGTGTCTCGCATTCCCAGGCGGATCAGTACCAGGTGCCCGCACTGTGGGAGCGGCGTGCCGCCCCGGTCGTCGATCGCATGGGAACCGCCGGGCAGCTGCCGGGCCGGGGCGGGCAGGCGCCGTGACCGGGGCCGTGACCGGGCGCGGTGGCAGCGGGGCGGAGCGGGGTCAGCGGATCGGGACGGTGCGCTGCAGGACGACCGGGCCGCAGTCGGGGGAGCGCAGGTAGACGTCGGCGAAGCCGGGCCGACCGGGTGACGGGTAGACCAGGAGGTCCACCGGGGCGCCCGCGTAGCTGCCGTGGTCGGTGGCCAGCGGGGTGCCCGCCGCGGGGGCCGGGCAGCCGGACGGGGAGGCGGAGCCGGAGCCCTGGGCGGGGAGCTCCTGCTGCCCCTCGGCGGGCAGCTCGGCGGAGGGCTTGCCCGGCCCGCTCGGGAGCAGGCCGGGGGCGCTGCCGGAGCCGGCCAGCAGCTGCTGGACCTGTGCGGCGAGCTGGTCCTCCCGGTAGACCGGCCCGGCGCTCGCGGCGTGGCCGCTGCGGGGGCTCTGCGGGGCGGCGGTCGTCGCGGGGCCCGCGGCGGTGACGCTCGGGCCCCGGTCGGCCCGGTCGGAGGGCAGCAACAGGGCTGCGCCCAGGCCGATCGCGGCCAGTGCGGCGGCCGCGCCGAGCAGCAGGCGGGCCCGCCGCCGGCGCCGGGTCCGGGGCCGGCCCGGGCCGGTGGGCGCGGCGGACCGGGCGGGCGGCGCCGGCCGGGCCGCGGCGGACGGCGTGGCGGACGGTGCCGCGGGGGGCGTCGTGGAAGGGGCCGCCGGGGTGGCGCGGTGGGCGTCCGGCCGGGCTGTCCGTGCCGGGTCGGCGGCGGCCACGGCCAGCGCGGCGTCCAGCCGGGCGGCGACGTCGGCGGGCATCGGCGGGGCCTCGACGGCACCCAGCAGCGCCTGGACCTCGCCCAGCGCCTCGACCGTCCCGCGGCACTCGGCGCAGCCGTCCAGGTGCCGCTGCAGGGCCTCGGCGACGTCGGCGGACTCGACCAGTCCTTCCGCGAGGTCGGCGAGCTCGTCGATCTCGGGGTGGGCTCCGGCGGGCCCGGAGGAGGAGAGGTGGGCCGTCATCGCGTGCTCGCGTCCCCTTCCAGAATCGTCCGGCCGGTGCCGGGGCCTGTCCCTGTGACGGTGCGGGGGCCCGTCGGGTTCCCCGGGGCGCCGCGCCGGGGTGGCGGGGCCGAGCTCGGACCGTCCGGTGTTTCACGTGAAACGTCCGGCCCGCCCGCGTTCTCCCGCAGGTGGCGGACGAGCGGGAGCAGCCGGGCCCGGCCGCGCGCGCAGCGGCTCTTCACGGTGCCCACCGGGACGCCCAGCAGCTCGGCGGCCTCGGCCACCGGGTAGCCCTGCATGTCGACCAGGACCAGCGCGGCCCGCTGCTCGGCGGGCAGTTCGGCGAGCGCCGCGGTCACCTCGCGGTGCACCTCGGCCCGGACCACCGGCGAGTCGGCCGGCTCCGAGGCGCCGACCAGGGTGTCCAGGCGCTGCGGGTCCTCGTCGAGCGGGGTGGTGCGCCGGGTGGCGCTGCGCCGGGCCCGGTCCAGGCAGGCGTTGACCACGATCCGGTGCAGCCAGGTGGTGACGGCCGAGCGCCCCTGGAAGCCGGGGGCGGCGCGGAAGGCGGAGACCAGGGCGTCCTGGAGGGCGTCGGCGGCCTCCTCGCGGTCGCCGAGGGTGCGCAGTGCGACCGCCCAGAGGCGGTCCCGGTGGCGGTTCACCAGGAGGCCGAAGGCCTCCCGGTCCCCGGCGACGTGCCGGGCGAGCAGCGCCGCGTCGTCGTCCGCCACTGTCACCCCTTGCCCCCTGCCGTAGTCGCGCTGCGCGGGCGTGCGGTCAGCCGAAGACCTTGACCTCGGCGATCTGCCCGCGCCACTTGCCTTCCGTATCCTTCGGCAGACTGGTCAGCCAGATCAAGAGATAACGCGTGTTCGCCGGGTTGCCCAGGGTGAAGTCGGCCGTGGTGCCGGACTGCTTGTCGAGCACCGTGAAGGCCTCGGGCTGGGCCCCGGTCGGGTTGGCGGCGGCCTGGGCACCGGGGATCCGGAGCTCGGCCGTGGTGGTGCCGACGAACTGGACGCTCACCGAGCTGACCGACTGCTGCGAGCCCAGGTCGATGAGCAGGCCGGTGCCGTCCTTGAGCGGGGGCTTGGGACCGAAGGGGTCGAAGTACTGCTTGGTCGACCAGGCCGTGGTCGGGTCGCCGTCGAAGGCCTTCGGCAGCAGGTAGGTCGACTCCGGGGAGTCGCCCCGGGGGTTGTAGGAGATCGCTTCCTTGACGGGGATCGGCGTCGGTGCGTGCGTCGCCTTCTGGGCCGTCGGCGCGGCGCTGCTGGCGGTGGGCAGCGGGGAGGCCACGGCGCCGTTGTTGTTGCGCATGGCGTCGACGAACTGCCACGAGGCGAGGCCGATGGCGCCCAGCGCGACCGTCCAGGCGGTGGCCTTGACCACCCGGCGCAGCCGCCGCCGGGTGCGGCGGGCGGCGGTCGGCCGGGAGGAGGGCGGCAGCGGGGCGACCGCCGGGTCGGCGACCCGGGAGGGGTTGGGCGCGGTGGGCAGGGAGTGGGTGTTGTGCCGGGGCGGGGCCGGGTAGGCGGGCAGCTCCGGCTCGGGCTGACGGATCCGGGGCATCAGCGAGATCGCCCGGGCCAGCTCCTCCGGGGTGGTGATCGGCGCGGCGTGGTGCGGCGGGTGGTCGAACAGGGCCCTGGCGGCGAGCTCGGACAGGCCCTTGTGGACGCCGGCCCGGACCTGGTCCGGCGCGACGTTCTGGAGGCCCTTGGGGAGCCCCTGGAGGTCGTAGCGGTCCTCGGGGTAGGGCCAGCGGTGGGTGAGCGCGGCGAACAGCAGCGCGCCGATCGCACGGGTGTCGGCGCGCTGGGCGTCGTCGGTGTCGTCGTCGGCGGGGAGCCCGCGCAGCGCGGCGTCCACGGCGATGCCGTTGATCCGGTACTGGCCGCTGTCGGTGCGCAGCACGCAGCGCGGGGTGAGCCGCAGGTGGGCCTGGCCGCGCCGGTGGGCGGCCGCGACGGCGTCGGTGACCTGGCGGACCATCTGGTACGCCTCGTGCGGCTCCATCGGGCCGTCGGCGAGCAGCTTGGCCAGGTCGGAGGCGTGCGGCAGCCACTCCCGCACGACGTAGACCAGCTCGCCCTCCTGGACGGCGTCCAGGACCTGCACGAAGCGCGGGTCGCCCAGCAGGGCCGCGGACTTGGCGGCGGCCAGCACCTTGCGCGCCCGCTGGTGCCCGGAGGCCATCAGGTGGACGCCGACGGCGCGGCGCAGCTTCTCGTCGACGGCGCGCCAGCTGCTGAAGGTCTCGGTCTGGGAGATGCACTCCTCCAGCCGGTACCGGTGGCCGATCATGTCGCCGCTGTGCCGCAGCGGCGCGGGGAGGGTGCGGGGGAGGGTGGCGGTGTCGCGCGGGTCGACGGTGGGCTGCGGGTCGGTGGGGCGGCGCCGGGCGGCGGCCGGTTCGGCGGGGGCGGGCTTGCTCCGGGGGGTGCCGGCGGCCAGTTCGGCGGCGATCTCCCGGACGGAGAGCGGAGCGGTGATCTCCGAGGTCTCCTCCCCGGCGGGGGCGGCCGGGCTGTCCGGCCCGTCGTCCGAGTCGTCCGGGGCGTCGTCCGAGGCCGTGTCGCCGGCCTCCCGGTCGGTGCCCGCGGGGGAGTCCGGGGAGGGGGCGTCGGCGGCGCCCGCCGGGGCGGTCTTCCCGCCCGCGAGCCGGTCGATCGCCGCGGCCAGTGCGGCCTCGTCCGCCGCCGCGTCAGCTGCTGACGTGTCGACGACCGCCTTGGTGCCATCAGCCACCGTGGTCCTGCCTCCCCTTGTGTCGCCCCGGCCTGAGAGAGTCGCTGGAGCCCGCGGGTTGGGGGCCCCGTGCTCCAGGACAATTGTGCCCACTCTTCTCCACCGAGTACGACCTCTGAGGGGTCCGCTCGGTTGCACGATGGTGGAGAGATGTGGTGCAGATCCGACACCGGGCCGCCATCTCGCGGGCCCGGTGGGGCGGGGTGCGGAGGGCGGACCGACGGCGGCCGGACGGGCGGCGGGGGCGGTGCCCCCGGTTGACGCCCGGTCAGGGCGCCCGCTCGTCCGGCCGGTTGGTGCGACGGTCAGCGGCCCAGTCGGCCGCGGACCATGCCGAGCATGGCGTTGAGTTCCTCGATCCGCAGGCGTTTCGCGATGAACACAAAAACCACCATCTGGAGACCGCCGGCCAGCAGCACCGAGAGCACGCTGCCCGACCAGCCGCCGAGCACCCGCTGCACCGCCAGGCTGACGCCGAGGCCGATCACCGCGGCCGGCACGCAGGCGGCGGCCAGCCGGCTGTAGGTCTTGCCGATCCGCTTGGTGTCCAGGCCGCCGATCTTCTTCTTCAGCTTCGGCAGCGCGACCGTGACGCCGACCGCGTAGGCCAGGCCGTAGCCGAAGGCCATGCCGATCACGGTCCACTGGGCGGGCAGGGCGAACCAGCAGACGAGCGAGAAGCCGGCCTGGCAGACCGCCACCCAGACGGTGTTGGAGAACGGCGTGCGGGTGTCCTCGTAGGCGTAGAAGCCGCGCAGCATCACGTACTGGGCCGAGTACGGGATCAGCCCGAGCGCGAAGGCCGAGAGCATCAGGCCGACGTTGGTCGCGTCGTCCAGGGCCGTCGTGCTGCCGCCGACCGCGTAGATCGTGCGGCCGATCGCCGGGCCGAGCGACAGGAACAGGAAGGCGCCCGGGACGACCGCCACCGCGGTGGTGCGCAGCCCGTACGACAGGTCGTCGCGGACGGCGCCGGCGTCCTCGTCGGCCGCCGCCCGGGAGAGCCGCGGGAGCACCGCGCTCATGATCGAGACGGTGATGACGGCCTGCGGGAGCTGCCAGATCAGCAGGGCGTTGGAGAAGGCCGAGAGGCCGACACCGCCGTGGCCGCTCTTCTCCGCGGCGCTTCCGGCGGCGGTGGCCAGCTGGGTGATCACCAGGTAGCCGGCCTGGTTGGCGAGCACGAAGAAGAAGGTCCACTTGGCCAGCCGGGCGGCCTTGCCCAGGCCGTGGCCGCGCCAGTCGAAGCGGGGCCGGAAGCGGAACTCGGCGGCCCGCAGGTACGGGATCATCGCCAGGGACTGGACGACGAGGCCGAGCAGGGTGCCGAGGCCGAGCAGCCGGACGCCCTCGGGGGAGATCGTCTCGGGGGTCACCTGGGTGCCGCCGAAGCCGCCGTACACCCAGATGTAGGCGCCGAAGGTGAAGATCACCACGACGTTGTTGAGGACCGGGGTCCACATCATCGCGCCGAACCGGCCGCGGGCGTTCAGGATCTGGCCCATCACGACGTGGACGCCCATGAAGAAGATCGTGGGCAGGCAGTACCGGGCCAGCGCCACCGTGGTGTCGGCGCGGGCCGCGTTCTCCATCATCGGGTGCGCGATCAGCTGCACCAGGAGGGGCGCCCCGAGCACGGCCAGGAAGGCCACGCCGCCGAGTCCGACCATCACCAGGGTGAGCAGCCGGTTGGCGTAGGCGGTGCCGCCGTCCTCGTCGTTCTTCATGCTGCGCACCAGCTGCGGCACGAACACCGCGTTCAGCGCGCCGCCGCCGATCAGGATGTACAGCAGGGTCGGCAGGGTGTTCGCGGCGTTGTACGAGTCACCCATCGTGACGACGCCGATGGCCGCGGTGATCACCATGGTGCGGACGAAGCCGGTGCCGCGGGAGACCAGCGTGCCCGCCGCCATGATCGCGCTGGAGTTGAGCAGGTTGGCGACCTTGCCGCCGCCGGCCGCCGGGGCGGGAGCGGTCGTCTGCGCCTGCTGCGCGGCGTGCTCCTCGGCGACGATGTCCGCCAGCGGCTCCACCGCCGGCGGCACCGCGACGGCGGCCACCTGCATGGTGGCCTCCTCCTCGGAGAGCGGCGGGTCGAACTCGATCGGGGGCACGAAGGGGCGGTGACCGTCCGGTCCGCCGTGCGGCGGCTGCTGCCCCGGGTAGCCGCCCGCCGGCGGGTACGGCGCGGGGGCGGTCGGCGGCGTGCCGAAGGGCGGCACGTGGCCGGCCGACGGGGCCGCCGACGGGGCCGGGGCGGGCTGGGGCGCCGGCGGCTGGGCGGCCGCCGGCGCCTGGGGCGCGCCGAACAGCGCGTCCACGCCGACGTACTCGGTGGTCTCGCTGTCCCAGGCCGAGTGCGCGGGGCCGGGCTCCCACTGCGGCCGGGGCTGCTCGGCGGCACCCCAGCGGTCGCCGCCGGCCGGGGCGTGCGGCTCCTGCCAGGCGGGCTGCGCAGGGGTGTCCCAGCCGGGCTGCACGGGCGGCACGGGGGCCGTGAACGGCGCCGGCGCCACCGGCGTCGGGTAGCCGCCGCCCTGCGGCGGCAGCTGCGGCGGAACGTCGTACGCGGTGGCCTGCGGCTGCGGTGCGGCGGGCCGGTCGGCCCGCAGGCCGTACGGGTCAGGACCGTCCTGCGGGTTGCCGTACGCGTCGGCCGCGTACGGGTCCTGGGCGTAGGTGTCGGCCACGTACCAGTCGCCGGACGGCGACTCGGCACCCGGCCGGCTCTCACCGCGGCCCGGGGGCCGCTCCTCGCTGCGCCCGGTCATGTCACCTCTTCGCTGTCGTGGGGGAGGCCGGCCCGGCGTTGCGGGGGGTCGGCGGTATCAAGGACCAACCTTCTCATCACTGGCGGCCCGATCCCGGCCATCCGCGCTGCTGCCGCGCGGTGTCCGCGCCGGCCCGTCACCGGTGGTGTCCTGGTCGGCGGCGTCCTCCGGGCGGCCCCCGGCTCCGGATCCGGCGCCGGTACCGTCCGCGGCGTCGTCCGCGGTCCCGTCCCCGGCCGGCTCCCGGGCGGCGCCGGCCGCCGGGCCCTCCACCGGCTGGTCGCCGTCGGCGTGCGGCTGCCCGGCGCGCCGCTTGCGCTGGCGGACGAAGCGCAGCGCGGCCAGCAGCAGCAGGACGGCGGCGCCCGCGAAGACGTAGAGCACCCCGTTGGTCACCGAGGTGACCTCGACCCGGAAGTTCTGCTCGTCGCCGTACTTCTCCGCGTTGGGGCCGGTGGTCCACAGCTGGGCGGTCATGGTGACCGGCCCGTTGTTGTGGGCCTCGGCCTGGAAGCGGAGGGTGATGCTGGCCGAGGCGGGGATGACCAGCTGCTCCTCGGTCTTCACCTTCAGCCGGTTCGGCTGGGTGGAGGTGAGCACCAGCTTGAGGTTGGTGACCGGCTGGGTGAGGTCGTTGCGGACGCTGACCTGCAGCAGGCCGGTGTCGCCGGAGAGGGTGACCGCGCTCTTCTGCGGCACCCGGACGGCCTCGATCAGTTCGTTCAGGTACACGGCGACGCCGGCGCGGTAGGCCGCCCCGGACGGTGCCTCGGCGCGCCACTCGGTGGACAGCGAGCGGACCATCGCGGCGCTGAAGGGGCCGCGCACCCGCTGCGGCAGGGTGAGCACCCGCATCAGCATGTCCAGGTTGTGCTGGATCCCGTCGGTGCTGGTCAGGGCTGCGGCGGGGAGTTCCGAGGCACGGGCCCGGGTCGGGTAGTCGGTGGCGGGGGGCACGGCCGTGGTGGCCTTCTGGTCCGCCGGGCCCTGGGCCAGGGTGTCCAGCTTGACCGGCGCCAGCCACTTGTCGGACGCCGCGGACAGGGCGCTCGCCAGCGCCTTGGCGGTGTTCACGGTCAGGTCGCGCGGCGGCATCACCAGCAGTCCGCGCTGGTTCTGCGGCTGCTCGTGGGTGATCGTGTAGGTCTCGGCGAGGAAGCGCTGGACGGCCAGGGTCTGCGCCTGCGGGGTGCCGAGGTCGCCCTGGAACAGCCCGGAGACCGTCTCGTCGGCGACCACCGCGTTCTGCCCGTTGCCGATCGGCCGCACCGCGGACGGCGTGTAGGTCATCGAGTCCGGCTCCGGCATGCTCGCGCCGTTGACCAGGACCAGGCCGCTGCCGGACTGCTGGGCGACGCCGGCGATCTGCTGGTCCAGGTAGCCCTGGTACGGCCAGGCCACGTCCGAGCGGGTGTCCACGGACAGCCGGCCCTCGACGGTCAGCCGGCCGGCGGTCGCCGCCTTGCCCAGGGCGGTGCCCATGCCGGCCAGGTCCGCGCCGTTGTGCGCGATCGAGGCGAGGTCCGGGTCGGCGTACGGCAGTGACACCACCTGGGAGCCCTGCTTGGCGACGGCCGCCCGCAGCTTGTCCAGCCAGGCCGTGGCGGCCGCGGAGCCGGTGCCGAGGAAGGTGTTGTCCTCCTTGGCGGGCTTGCCGTCGGCGCCCGGCTTCTGCACCCGGTACGGCTTGGTCATCGCGAAGGCGGTGTCCAGCAGGTCCGGGTCGACCACCCAGGTCAGCCCGTTCAGCTTGGCGCCGGTGTCCACCAGCTCGTATAGCCGGCCGCCCGGGGCGAACTCGGCGGCCAGGCTGTCGTCCCGCAGCACCGGGACGGTCTGGTCGTTCTCGGCGTAGGTCTGCGCGGCCAGGACGGGCGCGTGCACCAGCGGCCAGAGCGTGGTGACCCTGGTCGGCTGGGCCTCGGCGGCGCCGCCCGGGTTGTACGGCAGGAAGGTCCGGGCGATGCCCAGGGCGCGCTCGCGCGGGTTGTCCGCGGTGGCGCCCCAGGCGTCCACCGCGAGCTCGTAGACGCCGCTCTCGGACATCCCGAGCTCGTTCACCGCGACGCCCAGGGTGTACGGCTGGCTCTGACCGGGGCCGAGCGGGGGCAGGGCGAACTGCGGGCTGTCCAGCTCCACGCCGTCCTGACCGGTCGGGACGGTCCGGCCGGCCACCAGGGACAGGTCGTTGCGCCGCTGCAGCGGCTTGCCCGAGTTGGGTTTGCGGACGGCCGCGTGGGCGTCCTTGAGCGCCGCCTTGCCGGCGTTGGTGACGTGCCCGGTGATGGTGACCACGCCGTTCGGGGCGGCCACCTGCGGCGTCATCGACTCGATGGTCATCACCACCGGGGACTCGGCCGAGACGCCGCTGTCCGCGGCCGGCCGGACGTTGCCGCCCGCGGGCAGCGCGGTGGCCGGGGCGGCCGCCGCGAACAGGGTCAGGGCGGCCCCGCAGGCGGCGGCGAGCCGACGGGCCGCGCGGCGCGCGCGCGTCCCGGGCCCGCGCCCCCCGGCGGGGTCGTCGGCCCGTCCAGACTGTCGGTGCGCCCCCAGGCCCGAGTGCCGTGCCGGCTCACTCACTCGTTCCGCCCTCGCCGTTCTCGATCGCTCGCTGCTGATGCTGTTCGCATGACGCTCTTCGCCTGACGCTCTTCGCCGCGTTGGTGCCGCGGATGCCCGACCGGTCCGGCGCTCTGCTCCGCCGGTCGCGGTGGCACGCGACACCGCATCCCCAGTCCGGTGCCCGAACCCGTCCACCGGCATGGTAACGATGCAGCCCGGGATGCAGTGTTGCGGGCCTTGGGGTGAGACGCCCAAAACGCGCGGGCGGTTGACCTTCCGGGGCACGTACCCTTGTGAGCCGTGTCCACTGCCAATGAGTCCACCCCGCGCACCGACCGTTCCAGCACCGCCGTGCAGGCCGTCCCAGGCCTGAGCGAGGCCCAGACGATGGGGCTGCAAGAGCTGCTGCGGGTGTCGCCGGTCGCCGACGAGATCGCCCGCCGGTTCCAGGCGGCCGGTCACCGGCTGGCCCTGGTCGGCGGCTCGGTGCGGGACGCCCTGCTCGGCCGGCTCGGCAACGACCTGGACTTCACCACGGACGCCCGCCCGGAGCAGGTGCTGAAGCTGGTCAGGGGCTGGGCGGACGCGGTCTGGGACGTCGGCATCGCCTTCGGCACCGTGGGCGCCCGCAAGGACACCCCCCAGGGCTCCTTCCTGATCGAGATCACCACCTACCGCTGCGAGGCGTACGACCGGACGTCCCGCAAGCCCGAGGTCACCTACGGCGACACCATCGAGGAGGACCTGGTCCGCCGGGACTTCACGGTCAACGCGATGGCGGTCGACCTGCCCGGCCGCGGCTTCGTGGACCCGCACCACGGCCTGGAGGACCTGGAGGCCCGGGTGCTGCGCACCCCCGCCACCCCCGAGGAGTCCTTCTCCGACGACCCGCTGCGGATGATGCGCGCGGCCCGGTTCGCCGCCCAGCTCGACTTCGACCCGGCCCCCGAGGTCGTCGCGGCGATGACCGCGATGGCCGAGCGGATCGCCATCGTCTCCGCCGAGCGGGTCCAGGCCGAGCTGAACAAGCTGCTGCTCGCCAAGCACCCGGTCAAGGGCCTGCGGCTGCTGGTCGACACCGGCCTGGCCGACCACGTGCTGCCCGAGCTGCCCGCGCTGCGGCTGGAGCGCGACGAGCACCACCGGCACAAGGACGTCTACGAGCACTCGCTGACCGTCCTGGAGCAGGCCGTCGACCTGGAGCAGGAGGGCCCGGACCTCACCCTGCGGCTGGCCGCGCTGCTGCACGACATCGGCAAGCCGCGCACCCGCCGGTTCGAGTCGGACGGCCGGGTCTCCTTCCACCACCACGAGGTGGTCGGCGCGAAGATGACCCGCAAGCGGATGCGCGAGCTCAAGTACTCCAAGGAGCTCACCGAGGACGTCTCGCGCCTGGTCGAGCTGCACCTGCGCTTCCACGGCTACGGCGGCGGCGAGTGGACGGACTCCGCGGTGCGCCGCTACGTCACCGACGCCGGCCCGCTCCTGGAGCGCCTGCACAAGCTCACCCGCTCCGACTGCACCACCCGCAACCGCAAGAAGGCCGCGGCGCTGTCGCGCACCTACGACGGCCTGGAGGAGCGGATCACCGAGCTCAAGGCGCGGGAGGAGCTGGACGCCGTCCGCCCGGCGCTGGACGGCAACCAGATCATGGAGCTGCTCGACCTCAAGCCCGGGCCGCAGGTCGGCAGGGCCTACAAGCACATGCTCGAGCTCCGGCTGGAGCACGGCCCGATGGAGCACGACGAGGCGGTCGCCGCGCTGCGCGCCTGGTGGGCGGCGCAGCAGGGCTGAGCACGCCGGAGGGGGCGGCCCCGGCCTCGGCCGGAGCCGCCCCCTCCGGGCGGGTGCCCGTCAGCCGTTGACGCTCTGCAGGCAGAGCACGTAGCTCAGCGCCGTCAGGTTGGAGTAGGTGCGGGTGTAGGTGCTGTCCGACTTCGGCTGCTTCTCGCAGACCTTGTCGTCGGAGGTGGCGAAGTACTTCCAGACCACCTTGTACTGGGCGCGGGAGTCGCTGCAGGGCAGCATGGTGATCTTCGGGCTGGCGTCGTGGGTGGCGCCGGTGCCGTTCTCGTTGCGCAGGCAGTCGCCGATCTTGGCGTCGTCGATGCCGTCCGGAGTGGCGCTGGGGGTGGCCACCGGCGGGAGCGTGAACGTCGGCGTGGGCACCGGCCGCGGGGTGTACGTCGGCAGCGGCGGCGGCGAGAAGGTGGTCACCGGGGGCACCGTCACCGTGGGCACCGAGACCGGCGTGACCGGGTCGTCCTTCTTGGGGCCGAGCACCCCGGTGGCGGCCAGCACGATCGTCAGGACCAGCGACAGCGGCAGCAGCAGCGCCAGCATGTGCGGCCGCCGGGTCAGCGGGACGCCGGGGTCGAGCTGCGGTCCGTGGCTGCCCGGGACGGGGTACGGCAGCTGCTTCACCCGGCCGTTGGGGATCAGGTTCAGCAGCAGGGTGATCGGGGCCAGCAGCACCGAGACCGGGCTCCACCAGCCCTGGACCAGGGTGCGGGCGGACATGTCGCGCACCGTCGCCGTCCCGCAGGTGCGGCAGAACGGGCCGGACATCCGCAGCATCCGGTAGGCCAGGACCAGGCCCTGGTGGCCGCGGACGGTGGTGTCCACGGCCGGGAATCCGCCGCAGAAGCGGCAGGTGGGCCCGTCCTGCGGCCCGGGCTGCGGGTACCCGTAGCCGTAGCCGGGCGCGGACTGCTGGGGGTAGCCGTACGCCTGGTCGGGCGGCGGCGGGGCGGCCGGGTAGCCGTAGCCGGGCGGGCCCGACGGCGGGGGCGGCGGAGTCGGCTGGCCGTACGGGTTACCGGTGGCGTACGGGTTGCCGTCGTTGGGCGGCTGCGCGCCGTACGGCATCTGGGGCGGCGGAACGGACAAGAGGTCCCCCGGGGACGGTGGTGGCGGAGAGGTCAGGACTTCCCGACCGGCGGGGTGCCGGTGCGGGCCAGCGGGCCGAGGCAGAGCACGTACCGCTTCTTGTTCCAGCGGCGTCCGCTCTTGCCCGACACGGCACTGGTGGTCTGCGGCGTCTGCTTGCAGCGGTTCACGTCGGTGGTGTTGTCGAACGTCGACAGGACGCGGTAATTCGCTTTGGAGTCAGTGCACTTGGCGATCTCGACGTCGCGTGAACCGCTCACCTTGACGCAGTCGCCGGGCTTGGCGCTGCTGACGCTCGGACCGCTCACGAAGTAGCCGACGGCCAGGGCGATGCAGCCGCCGACCAGCCCGACGGCCTTCAGCTTGGCCTTGGTCCCGCGCTTCTTGGCGGGTGCCGCGGGGGCCTGGCCGGCCGGTCCGGGCTGCGGGTACCCGTAGGGCCCGGCGGGGGGCTGCTGCCCGTACGGCGGCTGGGCGCCGGGCTGCGGCGGGCCGTACCCCGGGGGCGGCCCGTAGCCGGGCGCGGGCTGCGGCGGGGCCGGCTGCGGGTACCCGTACGGCCCCGCGGGCGGCTGCTGTCCGTACCCGGGCTGCGGCGGCCCGTAGGCCGGCTGAGGCTGGCCGTACGCCGGCGGCGGCCCGTACGGGTTGGGCGGTGTGCTCATCAGTTCGTCCCCCGAGACCGAGTGCTGTCGCTCCGACAGGTCTGACGTACCTTAGCGACTCGCTCGGACGCCGTCGGTCCCGAGGGCCCGGGGGGGTCAGGAGGACGGGCCGCCGGGGAGGGGCTCGTCCCGCCGGGCGGCGCGCAGGTAGAGGGCCGCGGAGATCGCGTACACCGCGGACACCCCGCCGACCACCGCGACCGAGCGGCCGGACAGCGGCAGCACCAGCGCGGTGACCAGGGCGGCCGCCACGAAGGCCACGTTGAACAGCACGTCGTAGATGGCGAACACCCGGCCGCGGTACTCGTCCTCGACCGACTCCTGGACCACCGTGTCGGCACAGATCTTGGTGCCCTGGGTGACCACCCCGAGCAGCAGCGCCGCGACCAGGCAGGGCACCAGGGAGAAGCTCAGGCCGAGCGCCGGGACGAAGACCACCGGCGCCGCGAGGCAGACCGTCATCCAGCCGGCCAGCCCGAGCCGGCGGGTGCACCAGGGGCTGATCACCGCGGCGATGAAGAACCCGGCGGCGGAGAGGCCGACCGCCTGGCCGAGGGTGACCAGCCCGGCCGCGCTGTCGGCCGGGTCGTTGAAGGTGTAGCGGGCGAGCATCACCACGACCACGATCAGCACGCCGTAGCAGAACCGGGCCGCGGTGACGGCCGCCAGCGCGTGGACGGCGGGCCGGCAGTCCCGGGCCAGGTGGCGGACGGCGGCACCGAGCTCGACGGCGGCCCGGACCAGGGCCTGGCCGAGCGCGGGCCGGTCCCCGTGCTGCTCCGGGCCGAGCAGGTCGCGGTCCATCCGGCGGGCGGCCAGCGCGGCCGACAGGTAGAGCAGCGAGGCCACCGTCACCAGCGCTGCGTCCGCCCGCGGCCCCGGGGCCATCACCTGGTGCAGCAGGAAGCCGATGCCGCCGCCGGAGGCCGCGGCGACCGTGCCCAGGGTGGGGGAGAGGGCGTTGGCGGTCACCAGCCGGTCCTGCTCCACCACCCGGGGGAGGGCGGCGGACAGGCCGGCCAGGATGAACCGGTTGAGCGCGGTCACCAGCAGCGCCGAGGCGAAGAACAGCCAGGTCGGCGCCTCCGCCAGCAGCAGTGCGCCGGTGCCCAGCCCGAGCCCGAAGCGGGCCAGGTTGCCGTAGTAGAGGACCTGGCGGCGGCGCCAGCGGTCCAGCAGCACGCCGGCGAACGGGCCGATCACCGAGAACGGCAGCAGCATCACGGCCAGCACCGAGGCGATGTCGGCGGGGGAGGACTGCTTCTCCGGGGAGAACACGACGTAGGCGGCGAGCGAGACCTGGAAGACGCCGTCCGAGAGCTGGGAGAGCACCCGGGCGGTCAGCAGCCGCCGGAAGTCCCGGCCGCGCAGGAGACCGAGGAGCGTGGCACGGTGCGGGGACTGGTGGGTGCTGCCGTTCTCGGTGATCGCCACCCGCTCAGGGTGCCATGGATCCGTCCGTTGTTTCACGTGAAACATCGGCCGGGAAACGGTGAAGGGCCCACGATCCGGTGATCGTGGGCCCTTCGGAGCCGCTACGGGCGGTCACCCGCGGTGCAGCTCAGCGCTCAGCGCTCGACCTCGCCGCGGATGAACTTCTCGACGTTCTCCTTGGCCTCGTCGTCGAAGTACTGGACCGGCGGGGACTTCATGAAGTACGAGGAGGCCGACAGGATCGGGCCGCCGATGCCGCGGTCCTTGGCGATCTTCGCGGCGCGCACGGCGTCGATGATGACACCGGCCGAGTTCGGGGAGTCCCAGACCTCGAGCTTGTACTCCAGGTTCAGCGGGACGTCGCCGAACGCGCGACCCTCGAGGCGGACGTACGCCCACTTGCGGTCGTCCAGCCACGCCACGTAGTCCGAGGGGCCGATGTGGACGTTCTTGGCGCCCAGCTCGCGGTCGCGGATCTGCGAGGTGACGGCCTGCGTCTTGGAGATCTTCTTGGACTCCAGGCGCTCGCGCTCGAGCATGTTCTTGAAGTCCATGTTGCCGCCGACGTTCAGCTGCATGGTGCGCTCGAGGATGACACCGCGGTCCTCGAACAGCTTGGCCATCACGCGGTGCGTGATGGTGGCGCCGACCTGGGACTTGATGTCGTCACCGACGATCGGCACGCCGGCCTCGGTGAACTTGTCCGCCCACTCCTTGGTGCCCGCGATGAACACCGGCAGGGCGTTCACGAAGGCGACCTTGGCGTCGATGGCGCACTGCGCGTAGAACTTGGCCGCGGCCTCGGAACCCACGGGCAGGTAGCAGACCAGGACGTCGACCTGCTGGTCCTTGAGGACCTGGACGACGTCGACCGGGGCCTCGTCGGACTCCTCGATGGTCTCCAGGTAGTACTTGCCCAGGCCGTCGAGGGTGTGGCCGCGCTGGACGGTGACGCCGGTCGGCGGCACGTCGCAGATCTTGATGGTGTTGTTCTCGCTGTTGCCGATGGCGTCGGCCAGGTCGAAGCCGACCTTCTTGGCGTCGACGTCGAACGCCGCGACGAACTCCACGTCACGGACGTGGTAGTCGCCGAACTGGACGTGCATCAGCCCGGGGACCTTGCCGGCCGGGTCGGCGTCCTTGTAGTACTCGACACCCTGCACCAGCGACGCGGCGCAGTTGCCCACGCCCACGATGGCTACGCGAACCGAACCCATTCCGGTTGCTCCCTGTGATCTCATGAGCACCGCCGGGGTCGACGGCACTCGTCCTGCTTCTTCGATGACTGCTTGTACGGGCGCGAGGCGCCCACTCCTGCCGCGCGGCACGGGGCTGGCGCGGTGTCAGCGCTCCTGGGCGGAGCGCCCCGGGCGGTCGTACGGTGGCCCGGGCGGGTCCAGGGACCCTTCCTCCTGGCCACGGCCGTCCGAAGTCCTGTGGGGTGCGGCGGTGGTGCCGCCGCCGGTGGCGGGCCCGGTCCGGCCGGTGCGGTTGGCCCGCTCGGTCTCGATCAGCTCGTTGAGCCAGCGGACCTCGCGCTCCACCGATTCCAGTCCGTGCCGCTGCAGCTCGACGGTGTAGTCGTCGAACCGCTCGCGGGCCCGGGCCAGCGAGTTGCGCATCTTCTCCAGACGCTCCTCCAGCCGGCTGCGCCGCCCCTCCAGGACGCGCATCCGCACGGCCCGGTCGGTCTGGCCGAAGAACGCGAAGTGGACGCCGAAGTGCTCGTCCTCCCAGGCGTCCGGCCCGGAGTCGGCGAGCAGCTCCTCGAACCGCTGCTTGCCCTCGGGGGAGAGCCGGTAGACGGTCTTGGACCGCTTGCCGTTGAGCGCGGTGGCCGGGACGTACTCGACGTCCGGGTTGTCCTCGACCAGGAAACCCTGGGCGACCAGGCTCTTCAGGCACGGGTAGAGCGTTCCGTAGGAGAACGCCCGCAGCGTGCCGAGCAGGACGTTGAGGCGTTTGCGCAGCTCGTAGCCGTGCATCGGTGCGTCGTGGAGCAGGCCGAGAACGGCGAACTCCAACACTCCTGAGCGCCTGCCCACTGCCGTCGTCCTCCTCCCTCTCGACCCTCGCCCGGCCGCTGCATCGGGCGGTATGCCGTCTCGATGTATCGGCTCGATATATCGAGAACAGTAAACCGGGCCCTCGAAAGGGGCAAGGGGGGCACGCGTGAATGTGATCACAAGCCGACGCGCGGGGGAGATTGGCAACGGGCGTGTAATGATCTGTTGCCGTTTTGCGGTTATTGGCGACTGATGCCCGATTAGTTGCGATTCTCTGCTGCGTACGCTGTCGCGTGTGCACGAGGACCACCTCCGGGGTTAGGGCGGTTGGCGGGCATCGGACGTGAACCCTGCCTTCAGGCTGGAACCGCCTGGCGAGGAGTGGCTGCAACATGAGCGAACGACGGCGAAGGACGCCCGACCCGGGCGGTGACGGGCAGCAGCCCCCGGGTGGCGGTGGCCGTCAGGGCGGACCCGGCCGTGACGAGCTGAGCTCGGACGGGATCGGCCGCCGGCGCCCTCCGGGCGTCCGGGAGACCGCCCAGCAGCCCCGGATGGGTCGCGCCGAGATGCGCAAGGCCGCGCAGAAGGGCGGCAAGGGGGGTCGCCGCGGTGCCGCCGCGGCCTCGGCCTCGGCCGCTGCCGCCGCCGGCCCCGGGAAGAAGCGCTTCATCGACTACCCGCGGTTCGGCAAGACCGGCGTGCGGCGCTGGCTGCCCTCCTGGAAGCAGTGGCTGACCGCGTTCCTGACGGTCTTCGCCGCCTGCGTCGGCGTCGTGTTCTACCTCTACCAGACCACCGAGATCCCGCAGCTCAAGGACCTGGTCAAGGATCAGAACACCATCTACTACTGGGCCGACGGCACGGAGATGACCCGCAAGGGCGACACCAACCGCCAGATCGTCGAGCTCGCCGACATCAGCCCCACCCTGCAGAACGCCGTCATCGCCGCGGAGAACGAGACCTTCCGCACCGACAGCGGCGTCGACCCCAAGGGCATGCTGCGCGCCGTCTACAACATGGCGAAGGGCGGGGAGACCCAGGGCGCCTCGACGATCACCCAGCAGTACGTCAAGAACGCCTACCTGAGCCAGGAGCAGACCCTGACCCGCAAGGTCAGGGAGTTCTTCATCACGCTGAAGATCAATCAGAAGATGGAGAAGCCCGACATCCTGAAGGGCTACCTCAACACCAGCTGGTTCGGCCGCAACGCCAACGGCGCGCAGGCCGCCGCCCAGGCGTACTACGGCGTCAACGCCAAGGACCTCAACCTCTGCCAGAGCGCCATGCTGGCCGGGCTGCTGAAGGGCGCGAACTACTACGACCCCACCAAGGCCGCCAACCGCCAGCGCGCCGAGGACCGCTGGAAGTGGATCCTCGACCGGATGGTGGAGACCAAGAACGCCACGGCGGAGGAGCGGGCGAAGTGCACCACCTTCCCGGACCCGGTCCCGCTGAAGCCCAGCTCCAACATGAACGGTGAGGTCAGCTACCTGGTCGACACCGCCAACAAGTACGTGATGGCCACCGACAAGACGATCACCCAGCAGATGATCGACAAGGGCGGCCTGAAGATCTACACCACGTTCGAGAAGGACAAGGTCGACGCCCTGAAGAAGGCCGTCGACGACGTCAAGAACGAGAACCTCAACCTGCAGAAGCGCCCCGACCAGGACAAGTGGGTGCAGTTCGGCTCCGCCAGCATCCGCCCGGGCGACGGTGCGATCGTCGCCCTGTACGGCGGCGACGGCGTGGAGAACGGCCACTTCGACAACAACGCCGACGCCATCGGCGTCCAGGTCGGCTCGACCTTCAAGCCCTTCGTGCTGGCCACCGCGATGCAGGTCGGCGTCCAGACGGCCACCGACGACAAGGGCAAGCCGAAGCGGATCAACGCCGACAGCCGCTACCTCTCCGACGACATGTCCGAGATCCGCAAGCCCGACGGCTCGCTGGTGATCGGCGACGACGGCAAGCCCTACCGGCAGAAGAACGAGGACAGCGGCAAGCGCGGCTACGTCTCGCTGCGGCAGGCCATGCAGTGGTCGTACAACGTGCCGTTCGTCCAGCTCAACCAGGACGTCGGCGGCCAGAACGTGGCCAACATCGCCGAGCAGATGGGCATCAAGAAGGAGAGCTTCGCCGACCCGAAGACCCCGACCTTCGCCCTCGGCACCTCCACCATCAGCCCGATCCGGATGGCCACCGCCTACGGCACGCTGGCGGCCAGCGGCAAGGAGTCCGAGCCCTACTCGGTCACCAAGGTCGAGGTGGACGGCAGGGAGCGCGCGGGCTTCGGCAAGAAGGACGCCAAGGTGGCGCTGGAGCCGGCCGTCGCGGACAACGTCACCGACGTGCTGGTGAACGTGGCCAAGAACGGTACGGGTAGCAAGAGCAACGCGCTGGGCCGCCCGGTGGCCGGCAAGACCGGTACCACCGACCAGAACAAGTCGGCCTGGTGGGTCGGCTACACCCCGCAGCTGGTCACCAGCGTCGCGATGTGGCGCGAGGACCCGACCAAGCACGAGCGGCTGTCGCTCAACGGCACCGGCGGCAAGGAGTCCATCCACGGTGGTGACATCCCGACCGACGTCTTCACCCGGTACATGAAGGCCGCCCTGGCCAACGAGAAGAAGATGGACTTCCCGACCCCGCAGCCCGTCGGCACCGAGGTGGACTCCTCCGGCGCCCCGAGCACGGCGTCCCCGACGGCCTCGCCGACGATGACCGACACCCCGACGGCCCCGCCGACCCAGCAGCCCGGCCCGACCCAGACGCAGCCGGCCGGCGGCAACAACCCGCCGCAGCCGCCCGTGCCCACCCAGGGCGGCGGGAACTGCGTCCCGGGCGTGGACTGCCCGGCCCCGCAGCCGACCCAGACGCAGCCGACCAAGACCCACCCCGGTCCGACGAACACCTGCATCCTGCCCGGCCTGTGCAACTCGACCCAGCCCACGACGACGCCGACCGACCCCCCCACCACCACGACGTCGCCGACCAAGTCGGGCAAGCCCACCAGCACCCCGGGAGGCGGCGGCCAGGTCGCCCCGGCGGGCTGATCCACCTCCCGTCGAACGGGCGAACGGCGGCGGCGGTCCTCTGCGGAGGGCCGCCGCCGCCGTTTCGTCATGATTCGCCGCCGACCGCCGCGGCCGCGGCCGCACCGGAACGGGGTCCTCCTCGTCCCGGTCGGGCCGGTGCGGCAGGATGTCCGGCATGACGTCGAGCGATCGTGACGAATCCGCCGCCCCGGTCGGGACCGGCGACGCCGCAGGGCCGGCCCAGCCCGCCGTCGGCACGGCCGCCCCGCCGGCCAACACCGTGGTCGTCCCGGCCGACGAGGACCCGGTGGCGGCGGCCGGCAGCGAGGTGATCGGCGGCCCGCCCGGCCGCCGGGCGCTGCTGGGCGTCTCCTGGTGGATCCCGGCGCGCTTCCTGGCGCTGGCGGTGATCGTGGTCTCGGTGCTCGGGATGCTGCAGAAGGCGCCCTGCTACCAGCAGGCCTGGTTCCAGCCGGGTTCGCCGCAGTACATCCACGCCTGCTACAGCGACATCCCGCACCTGTTCTCCGGCCGCGGCTTCTCGGCCGGGCTGCACCCCTACGTGGACCGCATCCCGGGCACCTCCGGAGACCTCCAGTACCTCGAGTACCCGGTGCTCACCGGGCTGTTCATGCAGCTGGCGGCCTGGCTGACGCCGGGCGGCGGCACCCAGCAGAGCCAGGAGCAGTGGTTCTGGGCGATCAACGCCGGGATGCTGATGGCCTGCGCCGTGGTGGCCGTGGTGGCGCTCTCGCGCACCCACCGCCGGCGCCCGTGGGACGCCCTGCTGTTCGCGCTGGCCCCCGTGCTGCTGCTGAACGGCACGGTCAACTGGGACCTGCTCGCGGTCGCGCTGGCCGCCGTGGCGATGGCCTGGTGGGCCGGCTCCCGGCCCGGCTGGGCGGGCGTCTTCATCGGCCTGGCCACCGCGGCCAAGCTCTACCCGGTGCTGCTGCTGGGCCCGCTGCTGGTGCTCTGCTGGCGGACCGGGAAGTGGCGCGAGTTCCGCGCGGCGCTGGGTGGCGCGCTCGGCGCCTGGCTGGTCGTCAACCTGCCGATCATGATCGCCAACTGGCAGGGCTGGTCGACCTTCTACGTCTTCAGCAAGCACCGCGCCGAGGACTACGGCTCGTTCTGGGTGATCCTGATGCAGAACCGCGGGGCGGGCCTGGCCGACCTCGACCTCTACATCGGCGTGCTGATGGTGCTGGGCTGCCTGGCCGTCACGTGGCTGACGCTCTCGGCGCCGCGCCGCCCGCGCTTCGCGCAGCTGGCCTTCCTGGTGGTCGCCCTGTTCGTCCTGGTCAACAAGGTGTACTCGCCGCAGTACGCGCTCTGGCTGCTGCCGCTCGCGGTGCTGGCCCGGCCGCGCTGGCGGGACTTCCTGGTCTGGCAGGCCTGCGAGGTGCTCTACACCCTGGGCATCTGGTCCTACCTGGGCTTCGTCACCGGGCCCAAGCAGCACGGCATCGGCGAGGCCTGGTACCAGTTCGCGGTCGTGCTGCACCTGCTGGGGACGCTCTACCTGGTCGTCATGGTGGTCCGCGACGTCCTGCTGCCGGACCGCGACCCGGTGCGCTGGGACGGCACCGACGACCCGTCCGGCGGCGTGTTCGACCGCGCCCCGGACGCCTTCGTGCTCGGCACCGCCCGCCGGCTGCGCGAGGAGGAGAGCTACGCCGGGTACGCGCCGGCCGGCGCCGAGCAGTGGCTCGGTGAGCCGCAGCTGCTGGAGCCGGCCGACAAGCCGTAGGCCCCGCCCGGACGGACGGTCAGCGGTCCACCACGCGGTCGAAGTGCGTGGTGGTGTGCCGCACCTGGAGACCGAGCTCCTCGCCGATCGCGGGGGCCTTGGTCTCCCCGTCCAGGAACAGCAGCGAGACCTGCATGTGCGGCGGCTCGGCGAACCAGAGCTGCTTGCCCGCCCAGTGGAACGGCGACTTGGTCTTGTTGACCGTCGCCAGACCGGCCCGGGCGATGCCCTTGGCCCGCGAGGACATGCCCTGCACGTACTTGGGCGCCTCCAGGCCGATGCCGTGCGCGGTGCCGCCGGCCACGACCACGATGTGGCCGTCGGACGGCGCCGGGTGCTGGCGGTAGCCGTAGCGGTCGCCCTTGCGCACCGGGGTGACGTCCAGCACGGTGGCCCGGACCTCCAGGGCGCCGTGGTCGCCCAGCCAGAGCCGGGTGCCGATCCGGGCGCGGAAGACGGTGTCCGGGTAGCGCTGGGCCAGCTGCTCCATGCCGGCCGCGCCCAGGTGGCTGACGTACACGGTGTGCACCGGCAGCCCGGCGGCCCGGGCGGTGTCCACCCAGTGGGCGAC
Organism: Kitasatospora sp. NPDC004745; assembly: GCF_042873275.1. Taxonomy (NCBI): domain Bacteria; kingdom Bacillati; phylum Actinomycetota; class Actinomycetes; order Kitasatosporales; family Streptomycetaceae; genus Kitasatospora; species Kitasatospora sp. NPDC004745. The sequence continues at coordinate 67,348 of NZ_JBIALK010000006.1, forward strand.
CTCCTCGACCGGGCTGGAGCCGTCCGGCCGGTCCATCGGCAGGTGCAGGGCCAGGCCCTCGAAGGCCACGCCGTCCAGCTCGGCGGCGACCGCCGGGAGCTCGGCGGCGGAGACCCCGTGCCGGCGCATCGTGGTCATGCACTCCACCACCACCCGGGCGCCGGGCAGTGCCCGCAGGGCGTCCAGGTTCGCCACCGTCCGGATCACCCGGGCGTGCGGCAGCGGCAGCACCTCCTCGCCGACCCGGTACGGGGTGAGGACCAGCAGCTCGCCGCCGTACCACTCGGCGGCGTCGGCCGCCTCGTACGCGGTGCCGACGGCCAGCACGCCGGTGCCGAGCAGCGTCGCCTCCTCGGCCAGCCGGTGGTTGCCCAGGCCGTAGCCGTTCCCCTTGGCGACCGGCACCAGTCCGGGGAACTCGGCCAGCACGGAGCGCTGGTGGGCGCGCCAGCGTTCGGTGTCGAGGTAGAGCGACAGCGTCATCGGGTCAGCCTCCTCAGCGGCGGGACATGTAGAGGTCGAGGGCCTTGTGCAGCAGCTTGTTGAGCGGGAAGTCCCACTCGCCGAGGTACTCGGCCGCCTGGCCGCCGGTGCCGACCTTGAACTGGATCAGGCCGAACAGGTGGTCGTTCTCGTCCAGGGTGTCACTGATGCCGCGCAGGTCGTACACGCCGCCGCCGAGGGCGTAGGAGTCGCGCATCATGCGCCACTGGATCGCGTTGGAGGGCTTGACCTCGCGCTTGTGGTTGGCCGAGGCGCCGTACGAGTACCAGACGTGCTCGCCGACCACGAGCATCGTGGTCGCGGCCAGCGGCTCGCCCTCGTGGTAGGCGATGTAGAGCCGCATGCGGTTGGGGTCCTCGGCGGTGAGGGCCTTCCACATCCGCTGGAAGTAGGACAGCGGGCGCGGGGTGAAGCGGTCGCGCTCGGCGGTGACCAGGTAGAGCTGGTGGAAGATCGGCAGCTCGTCGTAGCCGCCCTGGAACACCTCGACGCCGCTCTTCTCGGCCTTCTTGATGTTCCGGCGCCAGAGCTGGTTGAAGCCCTTCTGGATGTCGTCCAGCGAGCGGTTGGCCAGCGGCACCTGGAACACGTAGCGGGGCTGGACGTCGCCGAAGCCGGCGCCGCCGTCCTCGCCCTGCAGCCAGCCCGCCTTGCGCAGCCGGTCGGCCACCTCGAAGGCGCGCGGCTCGTACCAGTCGGCCTCGATGTCGCGCAGGCGCTTGGCCTGCTTGGCGGCGATGGCCTCCTTGATGGTGGGGGCGTTCCAGCGGCGGATGACCACCGGCGGGCCCATCTTCACCGAGAAGGCGCCCTGGGACTTCAGGTGCGCCAGCATCGGGGAGAGCCAGCGGTCGAGGTCGCGGTCGAACCAGTCGATGACCGGGCCCTCGGGCAGGTAGGCGAGGTAGCGCTTGACCTTGGGCAGCTGCCGGTAGAGCACCAGGCCGGCGCCGACGAGCTGGTTGGCCTCGTCGAACCAGCCGATCGACTCCGATCGCCACTCGGCCTTCACGTCGCCCCAGGACGGGACCTGCATGTGGCTGGCCGAGGCACGGCTCCTGATGAAGGCGAGGTGCTCCTCGCGGGTGATCGTCCTCAGGCGCAGGCTCATGCTCGGTGCTCCTCGTCGGTCGGGCTGCGGTGAGCCCCAGGTTCTCGGGCTGACCCTATCGTCCGGGGCCCGGACGCCCGAGTCCCCGGGCGTGACGGCGCCCCCGTCGCGTACCTGTCTCCTTGCAGATACGCCACGGGGGCGCCCAGGGTTCCGCGCGGGGCGGCCGGGGGCCGGGTTCAGCCCCAGAGTCCGCCGCGGGCCATCCCCAGGTAGAAGCCGACGGCCGAGGCGCCGAGGCTGACCATCAGCACGAACCGCTCGGCCGTGGTGACCGAGACGAACACGCCCAGCAGCCCGGTGACGATCCCGAACAGACCGGTCCACGAGGTCAGCAGGTGGAGGTTGTGGAAGAACGAGGTCGTGAAGGCGATCACTCCCAGCACGGCCGTGAGGGCCACCAGGGTGTTCTCGCGGGGGTGCGGGTGGCCGTCGGTGTTCAGCGTGAGGGCCGGCATGTGGTGGACGGACTGGGCCATGTGTCCCACCTCCTGGCGTGGAGACGAACGAGCAGGAATCCCGTTCCGTCCAGATTGCGGCGGTTGGGCCGCTCTCACAACCCCTATGCGTTTTGTTCGGCCGTACGGGTGCGGGTAGGGTTGGCCGTCTGCACTGGTGTAGTTGTGCCCCCTTGCGCCCTCTTCCGGGCGACCACCCCCTCCGGGGTGAGCGGGGGCCCGCTGTCGGACCCGGCCGCTACGGTGGCCGGTGTCGTCACTGCTCCGGTGCCGACGCTGCACAACCCTCCTGCCACGGAGAGACCGTGGCCGTTGAGTCCAAAGGAGGTGGGTTACCCATGCGTCACTACGAGGTGATGGTCATCCTCGACCCCTCGGTCGAGGAGCGCGCTGTCTCCCCCCTGATCGAGAACTTCCTCACCGTCGTCCGCAACGCCGGCGGCAAGGTGGAGAAGGTCGACACCTGGGGTCGTCGCCGTCTGGCTTACGAGATCAACAAGCAGTCCGAGGGCATCTACTCGGTCATCGACCTGAAGGCCACGCCTGAGGTCGTCAAGGAGCTCGACCGCCAGATGGGCCTGAGCGAGTCGGTTCTGCGGACCAAGGTCCTGCGCCCGGACACCCACTGAGCCACCTCTGAGGCCTTCGGGTCTCGGGTAGCTCGCGTCCGCTGTTTCACGTGAAACAGCGGTGAACGGACATCTTCCCGAGAGGTCATCACCACCATGGCAGGCGAGACCGTCATCACCCTCGTCGGCAATCTCGTCGACGACCCCGAGCTGCGCTTCACCCCGTCGGGTGCGGCGGTCGCGAAGTTCCGTATCGCGTCCACCCCCCGCACCTTCGACCGTCAGACGAACGAGTGGAAGGACGGCGAGAGCCTCTTCCTCACGTGCAACGTCTGGCGGCAGCCGGCGGAGAACGTGGCCGAGTCGCTGCAGCGGGGCATGCGCGTCATCGTGCAGGGCCGACTGCGCCAGCGGTCTTACGAGACCAAGGAAGGCGAGAAGCGGACGGTCTTCGAGGTCGAGGTCGACGAGGTCGGCCCGAGCCTGCGCTCGGCGACCGCCAAGGTCACCCGGGCCAACCGGTCCGGCGCTCCCGGTGGCGGCTTCGGCGGCCAGCAGGGCGGCGGCCAGGGTGGCGGCAACTGGGGAGGCGGCGGCGGCCAGCAGGGCGGCGGCGGCTGGGGTGGAAACTCCGGCGGCGGCCAGTCCGGCCCCTCCGACGACCCGTGGGCGTCCAGCACTCCGTCCGGCGGCCAGCAGGGCGGCGGCAGCTGGGGTGCCCCGTCCGGTGGCGGCTACTCGGAAGAGCCCCCGTTCTAAGAGCTGACAGATTTCGTGCGGCCCGGCCGCGGCGTCCCAGGACGCCCGCCGGGCCGTGAACCCCAAATGGAGCACACAATGGCGAAGCCGCCTGCTCGCAAGCCGAAGAAGAAGGTTTGCGTCTTCTGCAAGGACAAGGTCAACTACGTTGACTACAAGGACACGAACCTGCTGCGGAAGTTCATCTCCGACCGTGGCAAGATCCGTGCCCGCCGGGTCACCGGCAACTGCACCCAGCACCAGCGTGACGTCGCCACGGCCGTGAAGAACAGCCGTGAGATGGCGCTGCTGCCCTACACCAGCACCGCGCGCTAAGAGAGGGTGACCAAGTAATGAAGATCATCCTCACGCACGAGGTGCCGGGTCTCGGCTCCGCCGGCGAGGTCGTCGAGGTCAAGGACGGCTACGCCCGCAACTTCCTGGTCCCGCGTGGCTTCGCCATCCGCTGGACCAAGGGCGGCCAGAAGGACGTCGACGCCATCCGTCGCGCCCGCAAGATCCACGAGATCCAGACCCTCGAGGCCGCCAACGAGGTCAAGGGTCAGCTCGAGGGCGTCCAGGTCAAGCTGGCCGTCCGCTCGGGTGACGCCGGCCGCCTGTTCGGCTCGGTGACCCAGTCCGACGTCGTCGAGGCCATCAAGGCCGCCGGCGGCCCGGCCGTGGACAAGCGCGCCGTCGCGATCGCCTCGCCGATCAAGACCGTGGGCACCCACAAGGTCTCGGTCAAGCTGCACGCCGACGTCCAGGCCAACCTCGACGTCGCCGTCGTCGCCGCCTGAGTTCCGTAGCAGTGGCCTGAGGGCCGGGCTCCTCCGGGAGCCCGGCCCTCAGCCGTTCCCTCAGCCGTTCCCGCGGCTGCTCGGGCGGTCGACGCCGCCCCGGGAAGGCCCGGTGGAGCGGCCCGGAGCGGCCTACGCCCGGACGGCGCCGGTCACCAGCCAGCGCCCGCCGCGCGCCCGGCCGACCAGGAAGGCCGCCCGGACCAGGATGAACAGGTTCATCGCCCACCAGAGCCCGGCCAGCCCGGCGCCGGTGGCGGGCACCGCGACGGCCACCGGGGTGAACACCACCAGGGTCGCGATCGCAGCCCGGGCCAGGTAGGGGCCGTCCCCGGCGCCCATCAGCACGCCGTCCAGCACGAAGACCAGACCGGCCACCGGCTGGCTCAGCGCGAGCAGCAGCAGGGCGGTGTCCAGCTGGCCCTGCACCGCCGGATCGGGCGTGAACAGCGGCACGTAGAGCGGGCGGGCCACCACCACCAGCAGGCCGAGCACCACCCCGGAGCCGATCCCCCACTCGACCATCCGTCTGGTGGCGGCCCGGGCTCCCGGCACGTCCGAGGCGCCCAGGTAGCGGCCGATGATCGCCTGCCCGGCGATCGCGATGGCGTCCAGGGCGAAGGCCAGGAAGCTGAACAGGGTCATGGTGATCTGGTGGGCGGCCACCTGGTCGTCCCCGAGCCGGGCGGCCACCGCGGTGGCGATCATCAGCACCGCGCGCAGGCTCACCGTGCGCACCAGCAGCGGGCCGCCGGCCCTGGCCCCGGCCCGGATGCCGGCCGCGTCGGGCCGTAGGGAGGCCTGCTCGCGGCGCGCCCCGCGGACCACCACGACCAGGTAGGCGGCGGCCATCCCGGTCTGCGCCAGCACGGTGCCCCAGGCCGAACCGGCCACCCCGAGCCCTGCGCCGTAGACCAGTCCGGCGTTCAGCCCGATGTTGGCGGCGAAGCCCGCGACGGCCACCAGCAGCGGGGTCCGGGTGTCCTGGAGGCCGCGCAGCACGCCGGTGGCCGCGAGCACCATGAGCATCGCCGGGATCCCCAGGGCGCTGATCCGCAGGTAGGTCACGGCGTAGGGGGCGGCGGTGGGCGAGGCGCCCAGGACGTCGGCGGTCCAGGGGGCCAGCAGCAGGGTGAGCAGGACCACCGGGACGGCCAGGCCGAGGGCCAGCCAGATGCCGTCGACGCCCTGCTGGACGGCGCCCCGGCGGTCCCCGGCCCCGATCCGGCGGGCCACCGCGGCGGTGGTGGCGTAGGCGAGGAACACGAACATGCCCGTCGCGGTGGAGAGCGCGGCGGCGGCCACCCCGACACCGGCCAGCTGCGGGGTGCCGAGGTGCCCGACGATCGCCGAGTCGGCCATCAGGAAGAGCGGCTCGGCGACCAGCGCACCGAAGGCCGGGACGGCCAGCGCGAGGATCTCCCGGTCGTGCCGGCGTCTGGACGGGGTCGGGGCGGTGGGCGAGACGGTCATGGGCTCCAGGCTACTCATCCACAGGTAATGGTTGCCAGGGCTGGGCGATCATTACTCGAATTCTTGAGCGACGCGCCCGGCCCGCTCGGTGCCCACAGCCGTTCGGAGGTGTGTGAAGAATTTCTCATGCACAGGCCCGGATCGAGGTAGTCCCAGGTCAACGGGTTGACGGTGGATCGATGGTCGGGTTATCCACAGGACCTTCCACAGGGGTGTCCACAGCTTTGCGGCACTTCTCCACAGGACGGCGGCGCTCGTCCACACCCCCTGTGGATAACCGCCTTGGCTGAACGGCTCCCGGCGCCTTAGCGTGGGCCCTCCGCCCGACACTCCAGCCCGCCCCGGCGTCCGATTTGTCGGAGCCGTGGCGTACAAAGAGGAGCGGCTCAGCTCCACCCAGCCACCGGCAAGGCCCGCTCCATCTCGCACCACTCGCTGAACGGGGAACACGCGTGACCGGCCCCCAGTACGACGACCACGACGCCCCGCCGCCGGAGGAGGACTGGCCGACCGCGGAGGACCCCTTCCCGGCCGGTGCCTTCGACGACGCGCCGTTCCCGGACGGCCCCGGTGACCGGCTCCCGGTCTCCCGCGCCCGCGGCGGCCAGGGTGGCGGTCAGGGGGGCGGCCAGGGCGGCCGTGACGGCGGCTTCCAGAAGGGCGGCTTCCAGGGCGGCAAGGGCGGCAAGGGCGGCTCCCAGCGCGACGGCGGCCGCGAGGGCGGCTGGCAGCGCCGCGACGACGAGGGCCAGGGCGGCGGGGACGGCTTCGAGCGGGTCCCCCCGCAGGACCTCGCGGCCGAGCAGTCCGTCCTCGGCGGCATGCTGCTCTCCAAGGACGCCATCGCCGACGTGGTCGAGGTCCTCAAGCCGGCCGACTACTACCGGCCCGCGCACGAGCTGGTGCACGGCGCCATCCTCGACCTCTACGCCCGCGGTGAGCCGGCCGACCCGATCACCGTGGCCGGCGAGCTCACCAAGCGCGGCGAGCTGCAGCGCGTCGGCGGGGCGTCCTACCTGCACACCCTGGTCAACTCCGTCCCGACGGCCGCCAACGCCGAGTACTACGCCCAGATCGTCCACGAGCGCGCGGTGCTGCGCCGGCTGGTCGAGGCCGGCACCCGGATCGCCGGCATGGGCTACGCGGCCGAGGGCGACGTCGACGAGATCGTCAACGCCGCCCAGGCGGAGATCTACGCCGTCACCGAGCAGCGCACCAACGAGGACTACGCGCCGCTCGCCGACATCATGGAGGGCGCGCTCGACGAGATCGAGTCGATCGGCTCCCGCAACGGCCAGATGTCCGGCGTCCCGACCGGCTTCGCCGACTTCGACGCGCTCACCAACGGCCTGCACCCCGGCCAGATGATCGTCATCGCCGCCCGTCCCGCGATGGGAAAGTCGACCCTGGCGCTGGACTTCGCGCGGGCCTGCTCGATCCACCACAAGCTGCCGAGCGTGATCTTCTCGCTCGAAATGGGCCGCAACGAGATCGCCATGCGCCTGCTGTCGGCCGAGGCCCGGGTCGCGCTGCACCACATGCGCTCCGGCAGCATGACCGACGACGACTGGACGCGGGTCGCCCGCCGGATGCCGGACGTCAGCGAGGCACCGCTGTTCATCGACGACTCGCCGAACCTGTCGATGATGGAGATCCGGGCCAAGTGCCGCCGGCTCAAGCAGCGCAACGACATCAAGCTGGTCGTCATCGACTACCTCCAGCTGATGCAGTCCGGCGGCTCCCGCCGGGCCGAGAACCGCCAGCAGGAGGTCTCCGACATGTCGCGAAACCTGAAGCTGCTGGCCAAGGAGCTGGAGGTGCCGGTGATCGCGCTCTCCCAGCTGAACCGTGGCCCCGAGCAGCGCACCGACAAGCGCCCGATGGTCTCCGACCTGCGCGAGTCCGGCTCGATCGAGCAGGACGCCGACATGGTCATCCTGCTGCACCGCGAGGACGCGTACGAGAAGGAGTCCCCCCGGGCGGGCGAGGCCGACCTGATCGTCGCCAAGCACCGAAACGGCCCCACCGCCACCATCACGGTGGCCTTCCAGGGCCACTACTCCCGTTTCGTCGACATGACCCGGGACTAGGGTCTGTCCGCTCCCGGTCCGCGGCCCGGGGCCCGGGGCCGGCCGGAGGACAGCCGGGGACAGGGGTGTGGCGCGATGGACTACTGTCCCTGCCGTGAAGACGATACGACAGCTGTCCGCCCGCCGGGCCGGGGGAAGCGCGAAGGCCCAGGCCGGCGGGGCAGCCGCCAGGCTGGGCTGGCTCGACGCGCTCCGCGGCGTGGCCGCCCTCGTGGTCGCCCTGCACCACTTCGACGTCCTGAAGCTGCTGCCGGACCGGCTGGCCGCCTTCATCTGGTGGCACGGGGACCTGGGCCTGTACGGCGTCATGCTGTTCTTCCTGGTCAGCGGCTACATCATCCCGGCCTCGCTGGAGCGCCGGGGGGACGTGCGGGCGTTCTGGCTCGGCCGGTTCTTCCGCCTCTGGCCGCCGGTGATCGTCGGCATCGTGGTGGCGCTGGCCATCATCCCGAAGGGTGACGGTTCCGTCGCACTCTTCGCGACCGGCCACAACTACGTGGCGGTGGCCGCCAACGCGACCATGCTGCAGGACTTCATGGGCGTCTGGAACGGCCTGGGCGTCATGTGGACGCTGAGCTACGAGATGGCCTTCTACTACATGGTCACCGCGCTCTTCGCGATCGGTCAGCACCGCCGCAGCGGCCCGATCGCGGTGGCCTTCGCCGCCGTGGCGCTGATCTTCGGCACCTCCATCGCGTCCCACACGATGACCGTCGACGCCGCCTCGACCCACAACCTGGTCTGGGGCGTGGTGCTGATCGTGCTCTTCGCCTTCGCGTGCGTGCTGAGCGGCCGGGCGAACCTGACCCGGATCGGGGCGATCACGCTCGGCGTGCTGGCCTTCGTGCTGATGTACAACAACAGCCGGGCGCCGATGTTCGAGACCCTGATGATCTTCGCGACGATGTTCGCCGGCACCGTGATCTACCGGGCCGAGCGGGGCCAGATCGACCGCATGCAGGCCGTGCTCTGCTGTGGCTTCGTGATCGCCGCGGGCGTGGCGATCGGCTTCTTCTTCAACCACAGCGGCATGGAGAACAACACCTGGACGGCCGGTCCGCGCGCCTGGGTCGGCTCCTACCTCGGGGCCTGGATCAGCTTCGGGATCGGCTTCGCGCTGCGCAAGCGCCGCTTCCCGAAGCCGCTGACCTGGCTCGGCGGGATCAGCTTCTCGCTCTACCTGCTGCACGTCCCGGTGCTGCACACCCTCCACCACCTGCTGGACGTGCCCAAGGTGCCCCCGACGACCGGCGGCAAGCTCATCTGGACCGTCGAGTACCTCGCCGTGATCATGCTGGTGAGCTGGGTGATGTACAAGCTGGTCGAGCTGCCCGTGCAGAAGCTCGGCCGCAGGGCGAGCAAGGCGGTCGAACGCCGTTGGCCCTCCGGCGACCCGCTGACGGCCCCCGTGACGGCCGCGCCCGCCACGGGCGCGGTGGCCCGCCCCGAGGAGCCGGTGCCGGCCGAGGTCGGCGCCGGGGGCCCGGGGCAACGGGTCGGCTGACCGTCCGGACGGACGCGCGAAGGGCTCCCCTCCCGCTCGGGAGGGGAGCCCTTCGGCGTGCGGCGCCGGACGCCGTCAGACGGTGACGGTGGCGCGGAAGAGCGTGGTGCCGGTGCCGGCGAGTCGGGTCGGGGCGCCGGTGGCCGGGAGGAAGGCCGACTGGCCGCGGGCCAGGTCCAGGGTGGTGCCGTCGGCCGAGGTGAGTCGGGCGGTGCCGGCCGTGCAGAGCAGGATCTGCGGGGTGCGGCCGTCGATCTCGCGCTCCCGGCCGTCCAGGGTGAAGCGGGAGAGCCGGAACTCGTCGATCGGGACGGGGTACAGCTCCTCGCCCGGGGTGCCCTCGACCGGGGCGGGGTGCAGGACGTCGGGCGCGCCGGCCTCGAAGACCACGACCTTCAGCAGCTCCGGCAGGTCGACGTGCTTGGGGGTGAGGCCGGCCCGCAGCACGTTGTCGGAGTTGGCCTGCAGCTCGACGCAGACGCCGGACAGGTAGGCGTGCGGCACGCCGGCGCCCAGGTAGAGGGCCTCCCCGGCCCGCAGCCGGACGTGGTTGAGCAGCAGCGCCGCGATGAGGCCGCGGTCGGCGGGGAAGTCCTTGGCGATCCGGGCGTACGGAGCGTAGACGCCGTCCGGGTCGAGGCCGTCGCGCTCCGCCAGCACCTCGGCGGTCTCCCGGACGGTCCGCCCGGCCGTCGGGCCGTCCATGGTGAGGATGGCGGCCAGGGTGGTGCGCAGCGCCTCGGTCTCGTCCTCGGCGGCCAGCAGGCCGATCAGCGGGTCGAGTCCGGGCACCGCGAGCCCGGCCAGCACCCGGGCCGCCTCGGCCGGCCGGCGGAAGCCGCAGAGGCCCTCGAACTCGCCCAGCGCGCAGACCATTTCGGGCTTGTGGTTGGCGTCGCGGTAGCTCCGCTCGGGGGCGTCCAGCGGGATGCCGAGGGCGTTCTCGGCGGCGAAGCCGGCGCGGGCCTGGTCGAGCGTGGGGTGGGCCTGGATGGACAGCGCGGTGCCCGCGGCGAGGACCTTGAACAGGAACGGCAGGGTCGGGCCGAACCGGGCGACGGCCGCGGCGCCGAGCTCGCCCTCCGGGTCGGCCGCGATCAGCTCGTCCAGCCGGCGGGGCCCGTCGCCCCGGTCGGCGCGGGACGGGTCGCCGGGGTGGGCGCCCATCCACAGCTCGGCCTGCGGTTCGCCGGTCGGCTCCTGCCCGAGCAACTCGGGCAGGGCGGTCGGGGAGCCCCAGGCGTACGGGCGGACGGTGTTGACGAGCCTGTCCATGCGCGCGGTCCTACTCCTTCGCTGGGTGGCGGGTGTGCCGGATCACCGGGTGCGGGCCCGGCGATGCGGGGGTCCGGGCACAGGCAGGGCATCGACCCTAGCGGACCGGTGTCGCCGACGGGGAAACGGTGGGCGACCGTGGGGAGTGCCGCGGCCGGACCGGCGGTTCCCGGGCGCGGTAGTAGGATGCCAGGACGCAGTAGTCTCCGCCCCGCAGCAGTCTCCACCGTGGTCATCCCGCAGGCGGGCTGCCGGTGGAGCCGCGTTCCAGAGTGCGGGCGACGGTGTTCTGACACTCCCCGTCATCGGCCGAGAGGTTTGTACGTGACCGTGAACCAGCAGAGTTTTGCTGATCTCGGCAGGGTCCTGGTGATCATTCCGACCTACAACGAGGCGGAGAACGTCGAGCGGATCGTCGGCCGGGTCCGGGCCGCGGTGCCCGAGGCCCACGTGCTGGTCGCCGACGACAACAGCCCGGACGGCACCGGCGAGCTGGCCGACAAGCTGGCCGCCGAGGACCCGCACGTGCACGTGATGCACCGCAAGGGCAAGGAGGGCCTGGGCGCCGCCTACCTCGCGGGCTTCCGCTGGGGCATCGACCACGGCTACGACGTCCTGGTGGAGATGGACGCGGACGGCTCCCACCAGCCCGAGGAGCTCGACCGGCTGCTGGCCGCGCTGCGCGGCGCCGATCTGGTCCTGGGCTCGCGCTGGGTGCCCGGCGGCCGGGTGGTGAACTGGCCGAAGTCGCGGCTGCTGCTCTCCCGCGGCGGCTCGACCTACTCGCGGCTGATGCTGGGCGTGCCGATCCGGGACGTCACCGGCGGCTACCGGGCCTTCCGCAAGGAGACCCTGCTGGGCCTGGGCATGGACGAGGTGGCCTCGGCCGGGTACTGCTTCCAGGTCGACCTGGCCTGGCGCACGGTGAAGGCCGGCTTCAAGGTGGCCGAGGTGCCGATCACCTTCGTCGAGCGCGAGCTCGGTGCGTCCAAGATGAGCCGCAGCATCGTGGTCGAGGCGCTGTGGCGGGTGACCTCCTGGGGTCTCTCCGACCGGCTGGCCCGGCTGCGCGGCGGCGCCGGGCGCTGACCCGGCCCCGCCCCCCACGTTCACGCCCGGGGCCCGTCCGTCTTCCCGACGGACGGGCCCCGGGCGTTTTCGCGCACGTGCGGCCCCGGCGGGAACCGGACACGCCTCAGCAGCCGCCCGGGTGCAGGGCGCTCTCGGGCAGGTGGCGGTCGGCCCAGAGGGCGAGTTCGGTGAGCGCGGGCTTCAGCGCGACGCCGGCCTCGGTGAGCCGGTAGCTGACCCGCAGCGGCGGTCCGGCGTCGACCTCGCGCAGGACCAGCCCGGCCTCGGCGAGTTCGGTGAGCCGGTCGGAGAGCATCCGTTCGCTGATGCCGGGGATGGTGCGCCGCAGCTCGGAGAAGTAGGCCGGCCCGTGGCTGAGCACGGCGACCACGATGCCCGTCCAGCGCTTGCCGAGCAGTCCGAAGACCCTGGTCAGGGCGGGGGAGGCGGCCGCGCAGTGCCCCGTGGGCACTCCGGGAGGGGCCTGGAGCCGGTCGGTCGCTAGCTCGTGGTCGGACATGCCACCAGCGTACCGGACCCTTCGCTAGTGACTGCAGAAAAGTAAGCTGCTACGGTAGTTGCAGCTGCAGGGGAAAGAGCAGCTGCTAATTCTATGGAGGCCCCACCATGCCCACGCTCCTGCACATCGACTCCTCGGCCGTCGTCGACGGATCCGTCTCCCGCGAGGTCACCGCCGCCTTCCGGGCCGCCTGGGAGGCCGAGCACCCCGGGGGCACCGTCGTCTACCGCGACCTCGCCGTCGAGGACATCCCGCACCTGGACGCGCACGGCATCGTCGCCGGCTTCGTCCCGGCCGAGGGCCGCAGCGCCGAGCAGGCCGCCGCCTTCGCCCTGCGCGAGCAGCTGATGACCGAGCTGGAGCAGGCCGACGCCGTGCTCATCGGCAGCCCGATGTACAACTTCACGATCCCGTCCAGCCTCAAGGCCTGGCTGGACCAGGTGATCCTGGTCGGCCGCACCGCCGGCGAGAACCCCTCCGCCAAGGGCACCCCGGTGACCGTCGTCGCCGCCCGCGGCGGCTCCTACGCCCCCGGCGCCCCGCGCGAGCCGTACGAGTTCGTCACCACCTACCTGGAGAAGGTGCTGACCGGCATGCTCGGGCTGGAGGTCGACTTCATCGTCCCCGAGTTCACCCTCGCGCCGAGCGTCCCCGCACTCGCCGACTTCATCCCGCAGGCCGCCGAGTCCAAGGCGCGGGCCCTGGAGGAGGCCGCCCGCCGGGCCAAGGGGCTGGCCGCCTGAGCCCGGGCCGCCCCGGGTGACGGTGCCGGAAGGCGCGCCCCGACGGGCGCGCCTTCCGCGCAATCGGGTGTCCGTGCTCCCATGCTGTAGGGCGCAGGAAACCCGACCGCAGAACAGAGGGAGCAGCCAGTGACGTCGTCCCCGCCCGAGGAGGGCCCCGGCGCGGACCGCACGGACGCCGGAGCCGCCGGCGGCCCGGACGGCCAGCGGCCCACCCCGCCGCTGGAGGTCGCCGTCTTCACCGGCCCCGAGACGGCCTTCTTCGCCACCTCCACGCTGATCCTCGGCGAGCACACCGCGATCCTGGTCGACGCCCAGCTCACCCGCAGCGCCGGCCGCGAACTCGCCGAATGGGTCGCCGGCAAGGGCCGCCGGCTGCTCGCCGTCGTCGTCACCCACCAGCACCCCGACCACTACTTCGGCGCCGAGGAGGTGCTGAAGCTCTTCCCCGACGCCCGGCTGCTCGCGGCGCCCGCCGTGGTGGACGGCATCCGGCGCACCGCGGCCGCCAAGGTCGCCCAGTGGAAGCCGGTCTACGGCGACGACATCCCGGACCGCCCGCTGATCCCCGCCCCGCTGCTGCCCCAGCCGCTGATGCTCGACCGCCAGGTCATCCCGGTGCTGCTGCTCGGCCAGGCCGACTGCGGCGACTCGACCGTCGTCCACGTGCCGAGCATCCGGACCGTCATCGCCGGGGACTTCGTCTACAACGGCACCCACGTCTGGACCTCCGACACCACCCCCGCCCAGCGGACCACCTGGGGCCACAACCTCGGCCGGATCGCCGACCTCGGTGCCGACCGGGTCATCGCCGGCCACCGCGCCCCCGACCGGGGCGACGACGCCGCCCGGGTGCTCGCCTTCACCGGCGAGTACCTGCAGGACTTCGACCGGCTGCTGGCCGAGCACCCGGACGACCCGGAGGCGCTGGTCACCGCGATGAACGCCCGGTACGGGGAGCTGACCCTGCCGGTCATCCTGGAGCTGGGCGCCGCCGCCAACACCGCGCGCACGTCGGCGGAGGCGGAGGAGGGGCCGTCGGGGGAGGAGCCCGGGGAGGATCCGGGCGAGGACCGGGCCCGGTAGGACCCGGCCCCGGGGGCGGATACTGGCCGCATGACGCCGTACGACGTGATCGTCCCGGCGGGCGGCGCCGCCCGGCGCCTCGGCGGCGCCGACAAGCCCGGCCTGACCGTGGGCGGGACCACCCTGCTCGACCGGGTCCTCGCCGCCTGCACGGGGGCCCGCACCACCGTCGTGGTCGGCCCCGCCCGGCCGACCGCCCGCGACGGCGTCCGCTGGACCAGGGAACGGCCGCCCGGAGGCGGCCCGGTCTCAGCCGTCGCCGCCGGGCTCGACCTGGTCACCGCGCCGACCGTCCTGCTGCTCGCCGCCGACCTGCCCTTCCTCGACCGGCGGACCGTCGACCGGCTGGTCGCCGCCCTCGACCGGGCCGGACCGGACGTCGACGCCGCCGTGCTGGTCGACGCCGGCGGCCGCGACCAGCCGCTCGCCGCCGCCTACCGCACCGGCCCGCTGCGCGCCGCGCTCGCCGGGCTCGGCGCCCCGGAAGGCCTCCCGCTGCGCCGCCTCACCGGCGGCCTCGCCCGGCTGCGGGTGGCCGACACCGACGGCGTCGCCCACGACTGCGACACCTGGGAGGACCTGGCACAGGCCCGCGAGCGCGACCGCTCGTAGCCCCCGCCGACCCCTGCCGGCCCCCTGCAGCACCCCTTCCGGGCCGCTCCGGGGCCGCTTCTCACGGCCGGTGCGCCCGGGCGTGCGGGAAACGAAGCGCGTCGCACACGGGGTGAACACCTCGGGGTAACCGCCGATCAGGCAGCATGGGCGCATGGAGCGCACGCTGGAGGACTGGATCGCCGAGGTCAGGGCCGACCTGGGCATCGACCTGGACGTCGACGTCCGGGGACTGCTCGACCTGACCAGGGTGGTCGCACACGGGGTGGCCCGCCCGGCCGCGCCGCTGACCGCCTTCCTGATCGGCTACGCGGCCGCCCAGCAGGGCGGTGGGCCGGAGGCCGTGGCCGAGGCCGCCCGCCGGACGGCCGTGCTCGCCGAGCGCTGGAGCGCCGCCGCCGGGCCGGGCGAGCCGTGACCACCGCGGAACGGACCCCCACCATGGCCGCCCCGTCCACCGGCCCCGCGGCGTCGAGCTGGCCCCGGGCCCGCGAGACCGCCCGCCGGGCCGGGCTCCGCCCGCTGCCGGCGGTCGCACTGCCGCTCGCCGAGACGCTCGGCCGCACGCTCGCCGAGCCGCTCACCGCGCTCACCGACCTGCCCGCCTTCGACACCTCCGCGATGGACGGCTGGGCGGTCGCCGGGCCCGGCCCCTGGCGGGTCGCCGGGCGGGTGCTGGCCGGCCGGGTCGAGGTCGCCCCGCTCGCCGACGGCGCCGCCGTCGAGATCGCCACCGGCGCCCAGCTGCCGCCGGGCGCCACCGCGGTGCTGCGCCGCGAGCACGGCCGCACGGACGGCACCCTGCTGCGCGACCACGGCCCCCAGCCGCTCACCACCGGCCAGGACGTCCGGCCGCGCGGCCAGGAGTGCCGGCGCGGCGAGACCCTGCTGCCCGGCGGCACCCCGGTCGGGCCGTCCGTGCTCGGCCTGGCCGCCGCCTGCGGCCACGACCGGCTCGCCGTCCGCCGCCGCCCGGTGGTCGAACTGCTCGTCCTCGGTGACGAGTTGCTCTCCACGGGGGTGCCTGGTCCGGGCCTGGTGCGGGACGCCCTCGGGCCGCTGCTGCCGCCCTGGCTGCAGGCGGCCGGCGCCGAGGTGGCCGACGTCCGAGCCGTCCGCGACGACTACGGGATGCTCCGGGACGCGCTGCGGCACTCCACCGCCGACGTCGTGGTCACCACCGGTGGGACGGCGGCCGGCCCGGTCGACTTCCTGCACCGCGCCCTCGCCGAGGCCGGGGCCCGGCTGCTGGTGGACGGCGTCGCCGTCCGCCCCGGCCACCCGATGCTGCTGGCCGAACTGCCCCAGTCCGGCCCGCCCCGGTCCGAGCCGTCCCGGTCCGAGCCGGCCGGCACCCGCCACCTGGTGGGGCTGCCCGGCAACCCGCTGGCCGCCGTCGCCGGGACGGTCACCCTCGCCCTGCCGCTGCTGCACGCCCGCAGCGGGCGGGCGCTCGGTGCACCCGTCCTCGCGCCGGCCGCCGTCGTCCTGCCCGGGCACCCGGTGGACACCCGGCTGCTCCCCGTCCGGCACACCGCCGCCGGCGTCGTCCCGCTGGCCTTCGACGGGCCCGCGATGCTGCGCGGCCTCGCCCGGGCCGACGCGCTGGCCGTCGTCCCGCCCGGCGGTGCGGCGGCCGGCGACCCCGTCGAACTACTGGAGGGGCCGTGAGCGGACAGGACGGGGTCAGCGGATGAAGGGGCGGCGCAGGGAGCCGACGCCGGGCACCGAGCCCTGGGCGGACGCCGGGATCGTGCTGCCCGCCCGGCGGGCTGCCCCGGCCGTCCGCCAGGTCGGCTCCCGGCTGCTGGTGGCGTTCGCCGTACTGGTCGCCACCACGCTGATCGTCTACGTCGACCGCGGCGGCTACAACGACAACGCGGGCGGCGGCGTCAGCTTCCTCGACGCGGCCTACTACGCCACCGTGACGCTCTCCACCACCGGGTACGGCGACATCACCCCGTTCAGCGACGGCGCCCGGCTCACCAACATCTTCGTGATCACCCCGCTGCGCGTGCTGTTCCTGATCATCCTGGTCGGCACCACGCTGGAGGTGCTCACCGAACGCACCCGCCAGCAGTGGCGGTTGAACCGCTGGAGGTCCACCGTGCGCGAGCACACCGTCGTCATCGGCTACGGCACCAAGGGCCGCAGCGCCGTCGACACCCTGCTCGGACAGGGGGTGAAGAAGGAGGAGATCGTCGTCGTCGACCCGCAGCGCAAGGTGATCGACCAGGCCGCCCAGCACGGGCTGGTCGGCGTGGTCGGCGACGCCACCCGCACCGACACGCTGCTGCGCGCCGCGCTGCCCGCCGCCGCCCGGGTGGTGATCGCGCCCGAACGGGACGACACCGCCGTCCTGGTCACCCTGACGGCGCGCCAGCTGAACAAGGCCGCCACCGTGGTCGCGGCCGTCCGGGAGGACGAGAACGCCCCGCTGCTGCGGCAGAGCGGAGCGGACGTCGTGGTGACCAGCTCCAGCTCGGCCGGCCGGCTGCTCGGCATGTCGATGCTCAGCCCGCACGCCGGCGAGGTGATGGAGGACCTCCTGACCTACGGCAACGGCCTGGACGTGGTCGAGCGCCCCGTCACCCGGGCCGAGGCCGGGCACGGTCCGCGCGAGTGCGAGGACCTGGTGGTCGCGGTGGTCCGCGGCCGCCGGGTGCTCAACTACACCGAGCCCGAGGCGGCCGTGCTCCAGCTCACCGACCGGGTGATCGTCATCCGGCCGGCCGGCTGACCGGCCCCGCCGCACCGGCGGGTGAGCGGCGTGCCGGGCCCGGGGGCCCGTCCGCCGGAAGCGCCCTGACGCGCAGTAGGTTCGGGGCATGCATGCGATGACGATTCCCGTACCCGGCGGCCCCGAGGCACTGGTGTGGGCCGAGGTGCCCGACCCGGTGCCCGGCGAGGGCGAGGTCCTGGTCGAGGTGGCGGCCACCGCCGTCAACCGTGCCGATCTGCTCCAGCGGCAGGGCCACTACAACCCGCCGCCCGGCGCCTCGCCCTACCCCGGGCTGGAGTGCGCCGGGCGGATCGTCGCGCTGGGCCCGGGGGTGTCGGGCTGGGCGGTCGGCGACGAGGTGTGCGCGCTGCTGTCCGGCGGCGGCTACGCGCAGCTGGTCGCGGTGCCGAGCGGGCAGCTGCTGCCGCTGCCCGCGGGCCTGGGCTTCGAGGAGGCCGCGGCGCTGCCCGAGGTCGCCTGCACGGTGTGGTCCAACGTGTTCCTCACCGCCCACCTGCGACCCGGCGAGACGGTGCTGCTGCACGGCGGCGCGAGCGGCATCGGGACCATGGCGATCCAGCTGGCCAAGGCGGTCGGGGCCCGGGTCGCGGTCACCGCGGGCAGCGCCGCGAAGCTGGCCCGCTGCGCCGAGCTCGGCGCCGACGTCCTGATCGACTACCGCGAGCAGGACTTCGTCCGGGCGCTCGCGGAGGCCACCGACGGGGCCGGGGCCGACGTGATCCTCGACATCATGGGCGCCAGGTACCTGCAGCGGAACGTGGACGCGCTGGCGGTCAACGGGCGGCTGGTGATCATCGGGCTGCAGGGCGGGGTGAAGGGCGAACTCGACCTCAACGCGCTGCTGCGCAAGCGCGCCGCGGTGATCGCCACCAACCTGCGCGGGCGCCCGCTGGCGGAGAAGGCGGCGATCGTGGCGGCGGTGCGCGAGCACGTGTGGCCGCTGGTCGAGTCCGGGGTGGTGAAGCCGGTGGTCGACCGGGTGCTGCCGCTGGGCGAGGCCGGTGCGGGGCACCGGGTGCTGGAGGCGGGGGAGCAGGTCGGGAAGGTCGTGCTCAAGGCCTGAACCGGGCCCGGCCGGGGGGATGTGTGTCCGAAATGCCTTGATTGTCGGAATGTGTGAGGCTGGTCCGGAGCTGTCCCGCCGCCGACCCCGCCCCGCGCGGTCGGCCGTCGGAAGGACCTCCGACCGTGGCCGCACCAACGCACCCCCTCGGGCCGCTGCCCACCGCGCCGCACCACCGTCGTACCCGCAGTGCGGACCCGGGCCGGGCCCGCCGGCTGATCGCGGCGGCCGTGCTGGGGCTCACGCTCCCGCTGGCCGCCGCCTCCGTGGCGGCCGCCGCGCCGTCCCCCGCGTCCGTCCCGGCGACCACGCCGTCCTCGGCCTCGCCCGCGGGGGAGGACGCGGCGGAACCGACCGGTGCCGCCGAGCCCGCCGAACAGGCGGAGGCCACCGGCCCGGCCGCGCCGACCGCCGGGCCGGTCCGCTCCGGCTCGCCCTCGGCCGTGCCGAGCGCCCCGGCCACCGGCACGGCCCCGGGCACCGCCGCGACCCAGGTGGCCACGGCGCCACCCGCCCCGAGCACCGCCGCCCCGACCGGCACCCGCCCGACGGCCGCGGCCCCGGCGGTGCCCGCCGCCGCACCCGTCCCGGCCGCCGCGCCGCCGCAGCACGCGGTCGCCCGGCCGCGCCCCGACGACGAGCCGCGGGCGCACCGCCACCGCCCCGCCTCGGCGCCCGAACGCGCCGACCGTGCCGACGCCGCCCCGGGCCAGGTGCCCGGCCAGGTGCCCGGGCAGGCCCCCGCACAGGTGCCGGGCCAGGCTCCCGGCCAGGCCGCCGAACAGCCGGCGGAGCAGGCCCCCGGACAGGCGCCGGACCAGGCCCCGGACCAGGCCCCGGCCGGCGGCACGGACCGCGCCGAGGCCGACCCGGGCACCCCGGACCAGGCGGACCCGGCCGCCGACGCCGCCCCGCAGACCGTCACCACCGCGAGCGGCCAGAGCCTCGCCGCCCCCGCCGTCCTGCCCGCCCGCTGGCGGGACGCCTCCACGGTGCAACTGCCGCTGGGCGCCGGCCTGGGCCTGATCGGCTGCGGGCTGGCGCTGATCGGCGTGCGGCTGCGGAAGGGCTGAGACCGCGCCGACCGCCGGGGGCGGGGGAGGTTCGGTGAGGGGTCCGTGTCGACGGCCGGCCGCCCGCGGACGGACCGGGCGGGCCGGGAGGGCCGCGGGGCCGCGCGGGGCGCGGTCCGGCCGGGGCCGGAACTGAGTACCCGTACGGATTCCGGCGCGGCGCCCGGGGGCGTACCGTCGTCAGCGGTGGCTCGGGTCGGCGGGCGCACGGGGGCTTCCGCCCGACCAACCCCAGTGAGAGAGAATGTTGTTCATGACGAATCCGATGAACGAGCGCTCGTCGCAGCAGCCCTTCCAGGCGGCCGGCGGGCAGTCGCACGACGGCCAGAAGGTGCTGATCGTCGGACCGGACGGGCTGCCGGTGGGCCAGGGGTTCGCCGGGCCGGCGGGGGACGACGACGAGGGGGAGCTCCCGCGCGAGCTCCCGGTGACCGAGATGGTCGAGCAGCCCGCCAAGGTCATGCGGATCGGCAGCATGATCAAGCAGCTGCTCGAGGAGGTCCGGGCGGCGCCCCTCGACGAGGCCAGCCGGGCCCGGCTGAAGGACATCCACGCCAGCTCGATCAAGGAGCTGGAGCTCGGCCTGGCCCCCGAGCTGGTGGCCGAGCTGGAGCGGCTGTCGCTGCCGTTCACCGAGGACAGCATCCCGACCGAGGCCGAGCTGCGGATCGCCCAGGCCCAGCTGGTCGGCTGGCTGGAGGGGCTGTTCCACGGCATCCAGACCGCGCTGTTCGCCCAGCAGATGGCGGCGCGGGCCCAGCTGGAGCAGATGCGCCGGGCCCTCCCGCCCGGCCTGCACGGCGGCGACGCGGACGAGGACGAGCCGGGCCAGGGCCGCGGCATCCGTTCCGGCCCGTACCTGTAGGACACCCGTAGGACACGCCGGAACCGGACGTACCACGACGATCCGCCCCGGGCCGAGGCACCGCCGGACGGTGCCGGCGGCCCGGGTCCAGGACCGGCCCTGGACCGATCACCGTCGGCGGGAGCCGATACCCTGGCCCCTGCCGCAGGCCGGTCGGACCGCCGCGGCAGGGGTTCGCCGGGCCAGCGGGCCGGGCCACCACGCACGGACGAGACCGAACGTCACGGTCGCGGCGCCACGGCCGCGCCGAGGGGGAGCAGAGGACCATGAGCGAGCACGGGAACGCGGCGGTCGAGGGCTTCTCCCTGGGCAACGGCCGCTACGTCCTCCAGCGGCTGCTGGGCGAGGGCGGCATGGCGTCCGTGCACCTCGCCTACGACAGCGTGCTGGACCGGCAGGTCGCGCTGAAGAGCATGCACAGCGAGCTCGGCCGGGACGACTCGTTCAAGGAACGGTTCCGCCGCGAGGCCCAGGCGGTGGCCCGGCTGGAGCACCCGAACATCGTCACGGTGTACGACAGCGGCGAGGACGTCGCGCCCGACGGCTCCAGCACGCCGTACATCGTCATGCAGCTGATCGACGGCAAGGGCCTGCGCGAGGCGATCAACGAGGCGGTCGCCCAGTACGGCGCGATGCCGACCGAGGAGGCCCTGCGGGTCATCGTCGGCGTGCTGAACGCGCTGGAGGCCTCGCACGACATGTCGCTCGTGCACCGCGACATCAAGCCCGGCAACGTCATGTTCGACCGCAAGGGCAACGTCAAGGTCATGGACTTCGGCATCGCCCGGGCGCTGGAATCGGGCGTCACGTCGATGACGCAGACCGGCATGGTGGTCGGCACCCCGCAGTACCTGTCGCCCGAGCAGGCCCTCGGCAAGCCGGTGGACGCCCGCTCCGACCTCTACTCGGTCGGCGTGATGCTCTTCGAGATGCTCACCGGCCAGCTGGTCTTCGACGGCGACTCGGCGTTCTCGATCGCCTACAAGCACGTCCAGGAGGAGCCGCCCGCGCCGTCCACCCTCAACCGGTCGGTCACGCCGGCGGTGGACGCCTTCGTCGCCCAGGCGCTGCGCAAGGACCCGGCCCACCGGTTCCAGAGCGCGGCGGCGATGCGCGACGAGGCGGAGCGGCTGATCGCGGCCGCCAAGGGCGGCGGCAGCGGGCACCCGCTGCAGGCCAGCACCCCGCTGGTGATCAACGAGGGCCCGCGCTCGGTGCACGCCGCGCCGCAGGCCCCGCAGACGCCCCACCCGCAGTACCTGCAGGGCCAGCAGCCGCAGTACCAGACGCCGCCGCCGGCCTTCCAGCAGCCGCACCCGCAGGCGCCGCAGACCCCGCACCCCTTCCCGCAGCAGCCGCAGTACCAGACCCCGCCGCCGGCCTTCCAGCAGCCGCGCCCGCAGGCCCACACCCCGCACCCGCAGTACCTCCGGCAGGGCGGGCCGCAGCCGGCGCACACCCCGCCCCCGCAGCCGATGCCGCCGTACCAGCAGCCGAAGGCGCCCAGCGGCGGCGGCTGCTCGACCGCCGTCGTGGTGGTCGGGATCATCATCGGCGTGCTCGTGCTGGCCGGCATCATCATCGCGATCGTGGTCAACAAGGCCCAGGACAAGCAGAAGGCCAAGACCGGCCACACCACCGGGGCGCGTCCCGCGGCGGTGCTGGTGGTGGACTCCCCGGCCGACCGGAATGGCCTGCTCTGACGCTTTGCGGCCGGTTCGGGCGTGCTACGGGCCCGCTCGGGAAGCGGTAGCGTTCGGGGAATACGTAAGCGACAGGGCACCGCGATCCGAGCGAACGCCCGGGGCGAGGAGCGATGGCACAGACGCAGCATCCGGACGACGACGAGGGTGCCTACCCGCCGGTCATCGGGGCGCCCGGTGCCCAGACCCCCGGGCGCGGCACCGCCGCCCCGCTGGGTACGGTCGGTGACGGCCGCTACCGGCTGACCCACCGGCTCGGCCGCGGCGGCATGGCCGAGGTGTTCGCCGCCGAGGACGTCCGGCTGGGCCGGACCGTGGCGGTCAAGCTGCTCCGCGGCGAGCTGGCCCAGGACGACATCGCCCGGCTGCGCTTCACCCGCGAGGCACACGCCGTCGCCGCGCTCAACCACCACTCGATCGTCGCGGTCTACGACACCGGCGAGGAGTACGTCGGGGACGAGTCCACGCCGTACATCGTGATGGAGCTGGTCGAGGGCCGGACGGTCCGCGAGCTGCTGATGGACGAGCAGGAGCCGCCCGTCGACCAGGCGCTGATCATCATCGCCGGGGTGCTGGAGGCGCTCGCCTACAGCCACCGGCACGGCATCGTCCACCGCGACATCAAGCCCGCCAACGTCATCATCACGACCGCGGGCGCGGTCAAGGTGATGGACTTCGGCATCGCCCGGGCGCTGACCGGCACCGCCAGCACGATGACCCAGACCGGCATGGTCATGGGCACCCCGCAGTACCTGTCGCCGGAGCAGGCCCTCGGCAAGCCGGTCGACCACCGGTCCGACCTGTACGCGGCCGGCTGCATGCTCTACGAACTGCTGACGCTGCGCCCGCCGTTCACCGGCGACACCCCGCTGTCGGTGGTCTACCAGCACGTCCAGGACATGCCGGTGCCGCCCTCGCACGCCAACGGCCGGGTGCCGGCCGGGCTCGACCAGCTGGTGCTGCGCTCGCTGGCCAAGAACCCGGACGACCGCTTCCAGGACGCCGACGAGTTCCGCGCGCACGTCCAGCACGCACTGCGCGAGATGCACGGCGCGGCCGGGGCCGGCTGGGCCGGCGCGGCGGCCGGGCTGGCCGCCGCCGGGCAGGGCAACACCGGTGCCACCCAGGTGATCCGGCCGGACCAGACCGCGGCCACCGCGGCCTTCGGCGCGGTCGGCCCGGGGGACCAGACCTCGGTGATGCACCGGGCGCCGGGCGGCCCGCACACCCCGTCCGGGCCCTACCAGGGGGCCGGCGGCCCGTACGGCGGCGGTCACGGCGACGGCGGTGACGAGGACGACCACCCCCGTCGGCGCGGTCCGTGGGCCTGGGTGGCCGGGATCGCGGCCGTCCTGGTCGCCTCCGGGGTCGGCATCGCGTTCGCGCTCAGCGGCAGTGGCGGCGGCGACGTGAAGACGCCGCCCTCGCAGACCGTGCCCGCCCCGATGACCAGCACCACCGAGCCCGGTACGCCGACCCAGAGCGGCGTCCAGACCCCGCCGGCCACCAACACCGGCACCCGGCGCCCGCAGCAGCCGACCGACAACGGCAACTACAGCGGTGGCAACAACGGCGGCAACAACATGTCGCCGGCGCCGACTTCGGGCCGGCACTCGCCGACCACGACGCCGAGCACGACCCCGTCGCACACGGCGACCGGCACCCCGACCGGGACGGGCACGCCCACCACGGCGCCCAGCGCGTCGAGCACGGGCGGCGGTGGCAGCTCGCCGACCTCGCAGCCGGTGCCGACCAAGACGGTTCCGCCGGTGACCCAGCCTCCGATCACCCAGCCGCCGGCGACGCCCTGACCGCCCCCGCGGAGTGACGAACGCCGTCGGCCCGACCCGGTTGCGGGTCGGGCCGACGGCGTTCAGTTCGCGAAGGCGTCCAGGACCTGCTCGTACTCCTGGCACCACCACGCCAGCTGGCCCGCCGAGGCGGGGTAGAGCGGGTCGGCCCGGTGGTCGGCCCGCTGGTACCGCCACTGCAGCATCCAGAAGTCGTTCAGCCGCTCCCACCAGACCCGGTGGGCGGCGGCGGCGAGGTGCTCGGCGGTGGCGGCCCCGGTGGCCCGGTAGGCCTGTGAGTAGTGGCGGACCCGGACCAGGTCGAGGGCGCCGGACGCCCGGTCGTTGAAGAGCAGGGTGGCGGCGCGGACGGCCTCCTCGGCGCGCGGCTGCGGGCTGAGCTTGTCCCAATCCAGGACGGCCGCGACGGGGCCGTCGTCCGGGAGGCCCCCGCCGTACAGCAGGTTGAGCCCGTGGAAGTCGCCGTGGGTCCAGCCGGTGGGCGGGGCGGCCAGGGGGCCGGGGCGGCGGTGGGCGTGCTCGGCGAGCAGTTCCAGCCGTTCGGAGAGCCGCCGCTCGACCAGCGCGTCCAGATCGCCGTGCGGGCGGTGGTCACGGGCGAGGCGCCGCAGTTCGCGGGCGAGGTCGGCGCTGTCGACGGCGTCCGCGCTGCGGTAGCCGGCGGGCGGTTCGAGGGGGGCGCACACGTCGTCGAGCGCGCCGTGCAGCCGGCCGAGCAGCGCGCCGAGGGCGTCGCACTGCGGCAGGGAGAGGTCGGTACCGTGCCGGTGTCGGCCATCCACCCACGGGAACAGCGCGAACAGCCGGCCGTCGTGGCCCGCCACCGTGCCGGTCCGTCCGGTGCAGCTCAGCGGGGGTGCCACGGGCAGTCCGAGGGCCTGTAGCCCCGCCATCGCGCGGTGGTGGGCGACGATCCTCGGCCGGTTGGCGGTGGCGGCGTCGACGTAGCACTTCAGGAAGTACGTGCCGGCCTCGGTGGTGACCCGGTAGCCGCGGTTCAGCAGGCCCTCGGCGACCGGCTCCGCGGTCAGCGGCAGGCCCACCGGGTAGCGGCTCAGGACCTCGGTGAGCACGGCGCGCGGGACGGGTGGACTGAGCGTCCCCATCGGCGGAGCGGAGAGGTCGGGGCGGGCCGGTGGACAGGCGAGGGTCTGGCTGAAAGTCACAGCCAGAGGGTATGGCCCCCTGGCGGGGGCCCTTGACAAACCGTCAGATCTGTGCAAGCGCCCCGATCAATGCTGCTGGTCCGCCTGGTGCCGTGCCACGAAGGCCGCCGCCTGGGTGCGCCGCTCCATGCCCATCTTGGCGAGCAGACTGGAGACGTAGTTCTTCACCGTCTTCTCGGCCAGGTGCAACTCGTTGCCGATCTGACGGTTGGTCATCCCCTCGCCGATCAGATCGAGGATCCGGCGCTCCTGCTTGGTCAGCTGGGCCAGCCGTTCGTCCTCCTTCTCGCCGCCGTCCCGCAGCCGGGCCAGCACCCTGCTGGTGGCGACCGGGTCGAGCAGCGACCGGCCGGCCGCGACGTCCCGGACGGCGGTGATCAGGTCGGTGCCGCGGATCGCCTTCAGGACGTAGCCGGAGGCGCCCGCCATGATCGAGTCGAAGAGCGCCTCGTCGTCGGAGAACGAGGTCAGCATCAGGCACTTGATCTCCGGCAGCCGGGACCGGACCTCGCGGCAGACCTCGACGCCGTTGCCGTCCGGCAGCCGGACGTCGAGCACGGCCACGTCCGGGTGGACCGCGGGGATCCGGGTGATCGCCTCGGCGGCGGTGCCGGCCTCGCCGACCACCTCGATGTCGTCCTCGACCGAGAGCAGATCGTGCACGCCCCGCCGGACGACCTCGTGATCGTCGAGAAGGAATACCCTGATTTGTCCGTTATCGCTCACGCCCAAAGCCTCCCATATCACCGTAGGAAAGACCTATCGTCTTTACCTGCACACTGACGCGATCCGGCCAGAGCGGTCCAAAACCGATACCGAGAACCCCCTTACGCAGGAGCTCCCGCCCGGATAACGTGCGCTGGTGTCCTGAAGGCGCCCGAATTGAGAGCTGCGTCACGCCGTCCGTCACCCCCACCCTTCCGACGGCGCGCTGCACGCGGCACCCCCGGGGTCGTAGGCCCCGAACAAGTAGGACGTCCTAGCGCAAGCGCGCCAAGGGCGGACGCTGGGTAACGTTCTCGTGAGGGACGCCGTCGGAACAGGATCACCACCTGCCCCGCAGTAGGTGCGCACACCCACGCGCGCCCCGCGAGGCGGTGACCGGACCGGTCACCGGCGACCCCGGGCGGCCGGACAGACCGAGGAGTGAACGTGACCGTCAAAAGCACGGCGAGGGCTCGCAAGAAGGCGGCCCCCGGCGTCCCTGACACCTCCCGCGCCACGGGGACGGACGCCCAGCCGGAGCTCGTACAGCTGCTCACCCCGGAAGGCGAGCGGGTCGAGCACCCGGACTACCCGCTCACCACCACCCCGGAGGAGCTGCGCGCCCTCTACCGCGACCTGGTGCTGGTGCGCCGGTTCGACGGCGAGGCCACCTCGCTCCAGCGCCAGGGCGAGCTCGGCCTGTGGGCCTCGCTGCTCGGTCAGGAGGCCGCCCAGGTCGGCTCCGGTCGCGCCATGCGCACCGGCGACTACGCCTTCCCCACCTACCGCGAGCACGGTGTCGCCTGGTGCCGCGACGTCGACCCGCTCAACCTGCTCGGCATGTTCCGCGGCGTGAACCACGGCGGCTGGGACCCGAACGAGAAGAACTTCCACCTGTACACCATCGTGATCGGCGCGCAGGCCCTGCACGCCACCGGTTACGCGATGGGCATCAGCAAGGACGGCGCCGACGACGCGGTCATCGCGTACTTCGGCGACGGCGCCTCCAGCCAGGGCGACGTCAACGAGGCCTTCACCTTCGCCTCGGTCTACAACGCCCCCGTGGTGTTCTTCTGCCAGAACAACCAGTGGGCGATCTCCGAGCCCACCACCACCCAGACCAAGATCCCGCTGTACCGCCGCGCCTCCGGCTTCGGCTTCCCCGGCGTCCGGGTCGACGGCAACGACGTGCTGGCCTGCCTGGCCGTCACCCGCTGGGCCCTCGACCACGCCCGCAGCGGCAACGGCCCGGTGCTGATCGAGGCGTTCACCTACCGCATGGGCGCGCACACCACCTCCGACGACCCCACCCGCTACCGGCCCAGCGAGGAGACCGAGGCCTGGAAGGCCAAGGACCCGATCGCCCGGCTCCGCGCGCTGCTGGAGAAGGAGGGCCTCGCCGACGAGGACTTCTTCGCCGCGGTCGACGCCGAGAGCGAGCAGCTGGGGCTGCGGGTGCGCGAGGGCGTGCGCAGCATGCCGGACCCGGACCCGACCCTGATCTTCGACCACGTGTACAGCGAGCCGCACGCGCTGGTCGATGAGGAACGGGCCGAGTACGCCGAGTACGCGGCCTCCTTCGAGGCGGGGGAGAACCTCTGATGGCCGGTCAGCTCAGCATCGCCAAGGCGCTCAACGACGCCCTGCGCAAGTCGCTGGAGAGCGACCCGAAGACCGTCCTGATGGGCGAGGACATCGGCAAGCTCGGCGGCGTCTTCCGGATCACCGACGGCCTGCAGAAGGACTTCGGCGAGGGCCGGGTGATCGACACCCCGCTCGCCGAGTCCGGCATCGTCGGCACCGCGATCGGCCTGGCCCTGCGCGGCTACCGCCCGGTGGTGGAGATCCAGTTCGACGGCTTCGTCTACCCGGCCTTCGACCAGATCGTCTCGCAGCTGGCCAAGATGCACGCCCGCGCGCTCGGCCACGTCAAGCTGCCGGTCACCGTCCGCATCCCCTACGCGGGTGGCATCGGCGCGGTCGAGCACCACAGCGAGTCCCACGAGGCGTACTTCGCGCACACCGCCGGCCTGCGCGTGGTCAGCCCGTCCAGCGCGCACGACGCCCACTGGATGCTGCGGCAGGCCATCGCCTCCGACGACCCGGTCGTCTTCCTGGAGCCCAAGCGGCGCTACTGGGACAAGGGCGAGGTCGGCGCCGCCGCCGACCTGGGCCTGCACGAGGCCCGGATCGTCCGCCCCGGCACCGACGCCACGCTGCTCGCCTACGGCCCCATGGTCAAGGTCTGCCTGGAGGCCGCCGCGGCCGCCGAGGAGGACGGCCGCCGCCTGGAGGTCATCGACCTGCGCTCGCTCTCCCCGGTGGACTTCGCCACCCTGGAGGAGTCGGTCAAGCGCACCGGTCGCGCCGTCGTGGTGCACGAGGCGCCGGTCTTCATGGGCATGGGCGCCGAGCTGGCCGCCCGGCTCACCGAGCGGTGCTTCTACCACCTGGAGGCCCCCGTCCTGCGGGTCGGCGGCTACCACGCGCCGTACCCGCCGTCCCGGGTCGAGGAGGCGTTCCTGCCCGACCTGGACCGCGTGCTGGACGCCGTCGACCGCGCGTTCGCGTTCTGAGCCGGGGAGCGAAGATGACCACCGAAGTTCGCTCGCTCCGCGAGTTCAAGATGCCCGACGTGGGCGAGGGCCTCACCGAGGCCGAGATCCTCAGCTGGTACGTCAAGCCCGGTGACACCGTCACCGACGGGCAGGTCGTCTGCGAGGTGGAGACCGCCAAGGCGGCGGTGGAGCTGCCGATCCCGTTCAACGGGGTCGTCGAGCAGCTCTTCTTCCCCGAGGGCGCCACCGTCGACGTCGGCACCGTGATCATCTCGGTCGCGGTCGCCGGGGCGCCCGACGCCGCGGCCCCGGCCGCCGCGCCCGCCGCAGCCGTGCCCGCGCCGGCCGCGCCCGCGGCGGAGCCGGCCGAGCCGGAGCGGCGCGAGGTGCTGGTCGGCTACGGCCCGCGCACCGGCACCGCCCAGCGCCGCGCCCGGCGGACCACCACGACCACGGTGACCGCCACCCCGGCCGCGCCCGCACCGGTCGCGCCGGTCGTGCCGGTGGCTCCGGTCACGCCCGTGGTGGCCGAACCGGCCGCCGGCGAGCGGCCGTTGGCCAAGCCCCCGGTCCGCAAGCTCGCCAAGGACCTCGGCATCGACCTGCGCGCGGTCGTCCCGACCGGCCCGGACGGCGTGATCACCCGCGAGGACGTGCACGCCCACGCGTCGGCGCAGGCCGCCGTGCAGGCCGCCCCGGCCGCGGCGCCCGCCGTCGTCGAGGCCGCCGAGGCGCCCGTCCCGGTGCCCGTCACCACCACGGGTGACGTCCGGGTGCCGATCCGCGGCGTCCGCAAGGCGACCGCGCAGGCGATGGTGGCCTCGGCCTTCACCGCCCCGCACGTCACCGAGTTCGTCCAGGTCGACGTGACCCGCACGATGAAGTTCGTCCGCCGCCTCAAGGAGAGCGGCGAGCTGGGCCGGGACGTCCGGGTCAGCCCGCTGCTGCTGGTCGCGAGGGCGCTGCTCACCGCGATCAAGCGCCACCCCGAGATCAACGCCCAGTGGGACGAGGCGGCCCAGGAGATCGTCATCAAGGGCCAGGTGAACCTCGGCATCGCCGCGGCCACCCCGCGCGGCCTGATCGTCCCCAACATCAAGGACGCCGGGTCGAAGACCCTCTCGGGCCTCGCCGTCGCACTCGGCGAGCTGGTCGACACCGCCCGCCAGGGCAAGACCTCGCCGGCCGACATGCAGGGCGGGACGGTCACCATCACCAACGTCGGCGTCTTCGGCGTCGACACCGGCACCCCGATCCTCAACCCGGGAGAGGCCGCGATCCTCGCGGTCGGCACCATCCGGGAGATGCCGTGGGTGCACAAGGGCAAGGTGGTCCCGCGTCAGGTGACCACGCTCGCGCTCTCCTTCGACCACCGCCTGGTGGACGGGGAGCTCGGCTCCAAGGTGCTGGCCGACGTGGCCGCCCTGCTGGAGCGCCCGAAGCGCCTGATCACCTGGGGCTGACGGGCGCGTAGCGCCCGACATCCGGAGGAGTGGACGAAGGGGTCCTCGCTCCACACCGCCGTGTGGAGCGAGGACCCCTTCGCCGTGCCCGTTCGTCGACTAGCGCTGGGGACGGAGTCGACGGACGGCGATCAGGACGCCGGAGCCGAGGGCGAGGAGCGCGGCGGCGGAGGCGGCGAGGAAGGTGTCGGCGGGGCCGGAGCCGGTCTGGGCGAGCTCGGGGGTGCCGGCCGGGGCACTGGTCGCGGGGGCGGCGGTCGGGGTGGCCGCCGGGGCCTTGGTGGCGGGCGCGGCGGGCGCGGCCGGGGTCCGGTCGGCGGCGGGCCGTGCGGGTGCGGGCTTGGTGGGCGCGGGCTTGGACGGGGACTTCGGGGCGGGCGCGGGGGAGACGGCCATGTCCTTGAGGACGCCGTCGGCGCTCTGGCCGTCGCCGTCGCCGTCGATGGAGACCTGGACGTGGGAGGCCTTCGACGCAGCCTTGGCCGACAGGCCGATCCGGAAGGTGAAGTGGGCGGCCCGACCGTCCTGCAAGGTCTCGCCGTACGGGGTCACGGCGCCGGTCCACCCGTCCGAGGAGCTGCCGAGGGCCAGCTTCTGCCAGCCGCCCTGCGGGGTGTGCGCCTCGATGGTGAGGTAGTCGTCGCCCAGGCCCACGGGCGCGGCCCCCACGATGCCGCGGAGACTGACGGAGGCCTTCACGTCCTGGTAAGGCGCCCCGGTGAAGTTGACGACCGCGACGGGGATCTCGACCTTCGGGCCGCCGGCGGTGATGCTCAGCGACGGCGTCATGTGGAGCCCGGCCTGGAGATGCCCGGTGTGGGCGGCGGCGGGCGCCGTCGCCGCGGTCGGGGCGGCGGCGGGCGAGGCGGCCCAGGCGGTGTCCACGGCGAGCACCTGGACGCCGCCCGCGAGGACGGCCGCGGTGGCGGCGAGGACGGCGACGCGGCGGCCGGAGAGCGCGCGGTCGTTCTTCGCGAATCGGTTGATAACGGGCATGCGCATGACGTGACTCCCCAGGGTCATGAATCCGACGTGTGTGGTGAAGACGACCGGCTCCGCTGCTCGCGAGCGGAAGCGCCCCCCGGGCTCCGCCGGTCTCGCTCTCCGTGCCTTCATCTGTATGGACGTGCATCCCCGCCGGGGGTTGCAGGTGGGTTCCGAAGTTTTTTCCGGAGGTTCTCGACGGGGTGTTCGGGATACTTCCGGGATGACGGATGAACTGACGGTCGGACCGGAAACGGTGCCGGCCGGGGGCGGGGAGCGGCGGTCGCTGCGGCGGGACGCGTCGGGGCCGGCACTGCTGGCGGGGTTGGTCTGCGTCGCGGTCTCGTTCTCCGGCCCGCTGGTCGTGGTGCTCGCGGCCGCCGCCGCCGGGCGGCTGGACCCGGCGCACACGGCCTCCTGGATCTGGGCGGTGTCCATCGGCAGCGGGCTGAGCGGCCTCCTGCTGAGCTGGTGGACCAGGACGCCGGTGATCACCGCCTGGTCCACCCCCGGCGCCGCGCTGCTGGTGACCGGCCTGGGCTCGTACCCGTACCGGGAGGCGGTCGGGGCCTTCCTGGTGAGCGCCGCGGTGGTGACGCTGTTCGGGGTGACCGGCTGGTTCGGCCGGCTGATCGCGGCGGTGCCGGTCGGCATCGTCAACGCGATGCTGGCGGGCATCCTGTTCTCCTTCGGCGCCGGGGTCTTCGGCGCCGTGCACGGCGCCCCGGTGCTGGTGGTGGGCAGCTTCGCGGCCTTCCTGCTGGCCAAGCGGCTGGCCCCGCGGTACGCCGTCCCGGTGGCGCTGGTGGTGGGCGGGGTGCTGGCGGCGCTGACCGTCGGACTGCCGCTGCACCCGGGCTCGGGCGGGCCGACCCGGCCGGTGCTCACCGTGCCGGAGTTCTCCTGGTCGGCCGTGGTGGGGGTGGCGCTGCCGCTCACGATCGTGGCGCTGGCCTCGCAGAACGCGCCCGGCCTCGGAGTGCTGCGGGCCTTCGGCTACCGTCCGGACGACCGGCTGCTGATCGGGTCGACCGGAGCGGTCTCGCTGCTGCTGGCGCCGTTCGGCTCGCCGGGGGTCAACCTGGCGGCGATCACGGCGGCGATCTGCGCCGGCCCGGAGAGCCACCCGGATCCGCGCCGCCGTTACGTCGCGGGGATGTCCGCGGGCGTGCTGTACGTCCTGGTGGGCAGCTTCGGCGGGGTGCTGGTGAGCCTGTTCACCGGTCTGCCGAAGGAGCTGGTCGCGGTGGTCGCCGGGGTCGCCCTGCTGGCCTCGCTGCAGGGCAGTCTGGCGGCGGCGGTGGCGGACGAGCGGGGGCGGGACGCCGCGGTGGTGACCTTCCTGGCGAGCGCCTCGGGGATGAGCCTGTTCGGGATCGGCTCGGCCTTCTGGGGGCTGCTGTTCGGGCTCGGCACCCACGTGGTGCTGGACCTCCGCAGGGACTGACCGCAGGGACTGACCGGGAGGCGGTTCGGGAGGGGTGCTGAGGGGGCGCGGTAGGACCGTGGCGTGAAGGGATCCGATTCATTGGAATGACTGGCCTGGTGTGGGTCATTCGGCCAGGTCGGTGACTTTTTCGTCACCCGGTAGGGGCGACACGCCGGTGCGGGTACGTCTCCGCTCCACCACCCGGGCGACGCCGGGTGACCGGAGCCCTGAGGACGCACCCGTATGCCGCCTGGCAACCCTGGCCGTCTCGTCCGGAGTCTGGCCGCGCTCGTGCTGGTGTCCACCGCCGTACTCCCGGCCGCCCTGGAGCTGGTCGGCCCCTCGCCGTTCGGCGTGATCGGACCGGGTGCCCCCGCCGACCGGGCGGTGCCGCCGCACACCGCCCAGCACGCCGACCACCGGACCGTCACGGCCGCACCCACCGTCGACGTGCGCCGCACCGGGGAGCCGGCCAACCGGATCACCCTGGTGCTGCTCGGCGACGGCTACACCGCCACCGAACAGGAGCTGTTCCGCCAGCAGGCCGACCGGGCCTGGCACGCTCTGATGGACATCGAACCGTTCCGCACCTACCAGGGGTTCTTCAACATACGGCGGGTCGAGGTGGTCTCCCCGGTCTCCGGGATAGCCGAGAGCGAGAGCCGCGGCCGCAACCCCGCCACCCCGCTCGGCATGCACTTCTGGTGCGAGGGCACCGCCCGGCTGCTCTGCGCCGACGAGGCCGCCACCGCCCGGTACGCGGGGGACGACGCCGGGCCGCAGTACCTGATCGCGCTCGCCAACTCCACCGAGTACGGCGGCGCCGGCGGCACCGGAGTGACCACGCTGGCCGGCGGCAGCCCGGACGCCGGCCGGATCATCCAGCACGAGATCGGCCACACCGTGGGGGACCTCGGCGACGAGTACGACAGCGCCCCCGACGACGCCGAGTACCCGAACCTCTCCACCCTCAACGCCGACGACATGCGGCGCAGGCAGACCAAGTGGTGGCGCTGGCTGGGCGCGGAGTCCCCCGACGGCGCCGGGACGGTCGGCGCGTACCGCAGCGCCAACGGCCTCTACCGGCCCACCCCCGACTCGGTGATGCGCACCCTGGGCAGCGCCTACAACCTGCCGTCGCGCGAGGCGATCATCGAGGAGCTCTACCGTCGGGTCCGGCCCACCGACAACCCGGTGCCGCCGCCCGGCGAGGTGGCCGGGCGCCCCCGGCTGGACGTCCGGGCGCTGCCGCTGAACGGCCCGCGCCAGCTCCGGGTGGAGTGGCGGGTGGACGGCGTCCCGGTGACCCCGCAGCCCGCGGACGGCGGCGCGCTGGACACCGCGCGGCTCGACCTGGCGCCGGGCCGGACGGCCACCGTCACCGCGACCGTCCGGGACACCACCGACTGGGTGCGCGACGAGGCGTTCCGGGACCGCTACATGACCCGCTCGGTGTCCTGGACGGTCACCGGCTGAGGCCGGGCGCACGCACCCGCCGTCGTGCGCGTTCGTGGGCGACCGACCGCCCCCGCACTGGGCCTCCCATCATGGGATGACTACGCTGTTCGCACTATGACCGTGGAGCCCGCCAGTTCAGCCGCGCCCAGATCCGTCCCCGCTCCCCGAACCACCGCCGAGCCCCCGGCCGCCCCCGCGCCGTCCCCGCCCGGCGGGCGCGCGGCCTGGCTCGCCTGGTCCGTCGGCGTCAGCGTCTACGTGCTCGCGGTGATCCACCGCACCAGCCTCGGCGTGGCCGGACTGGACGCCGCCGACCGCTTCGGCATCGGCGCCTCCGCGCTCTCCACCTTCTCGATCCTCCAGGTACTGGTCTACGCGGCCATGCAGATACCCGTCGGCCTGCTGGTCGACCGGTTCGGGCCGCGGCGGGTGCTGCTGCTCGGCGTCGTCCTGCTCAGCGCCGGGCAGCTGGCCTTCGCGTTCAGCTCCGCCTTCGCCCCCGCACTGGCCTCCCGGGCGGTGCTCGGCTGCGGCGACGCGATGACCTTCATCAGCGTGCTGCGGATCGCCGCCAGGTGGTTCCCGGCCGCCCGCAACCCGTTCGTGGCCCAGCTGACCGGCCTCGCCGGCATGGGCGGCAACCTGATCACCACCGTGGTGCTCGCGCAGGCCCTGCACCGCGAGGGCTGGACGCCGACCTTCACCGCGATCTCGCTGCTCGGCGTCGCGGTGTTCGCGCTCGTCGCGCTGCTGCTGAGGGAGGCGCCCGACTCCGGGGCCGGACGGCCCGCCGACCGGCCCGCCGGAGACCCGGACCGGGACCGGGACCGGCCGAAGGTCGGCCGCCAGGTCCTCGCCTGCTGGCGCGAGCCCGGCACCCGCCTCGGCCTCTGGGTGCACTTCACCACCCAGTTCCCCGGCAACGCCTTCGGCCTGCTCTGGGGCCTGCCCTACCTGGTGGAGGCACAGGGCCTGACCCGGGCCGAGGCCGGCGGGCTGCTGACCCTGCTGGTGCTCAGCAACATGACCTTCGGCTTCCTGTTCGGCCGCCTGCTCTCCGCCACGGCCCGGGCCCGGATGCCGATCGTCCTCACCGTCGTCGCGACCACCGGACTCGGCTGGGCCCTGGTGCTGGCCTGGCCCGGCGGCCACCCGCCGCTCTGGCTGCTGGCCGGGATCATCGTGGTGATGGGCAGCAACGGCCCGGCCTCCCTGGTCGGCCTGGACTACGCCCGCGCCCGCAACCCGGTGGAGCGCCTCGGCACCGCCTCCGGGATCGTCAACATGGGCGGCTTCATCGGCACGATGATCACCCTGTTCGGCATCGGCGTCCTGCTCGACGCCCTCTCCCCGGACGGCGCCGGCGGCTACTCCGCCGACGCCTTCCGCTGGGCCTTCTGCTGGCAGTACGTCCCGCTGGCGGTGGGCCTGGTGATGATCCTCCGGCTCCGGCGCAAGGTCGGCGCGGCCGAGGCGTAGGCAATCCGGCCGCTGGCCGGCGGTCTCTCCCCCCGCCGTTACAGCCCGATGCCCCGGAGGACCTCCGTGACCTCCGACGGCCGTCCGTAGATCCTGGCCCGGTCGATCAGGCAGAGCACGGTGCCCTCCGGCGGCATGACCGGTGCGGGTGCGGGATGCGCGG
Organism: Kitasatospora sp. NPDC004745; assembly: GCF_042873275.1. NCBI lineage: Bacteria > Bacillati > Actinomycetota > Actinomycetes > Kitasatosporales > Streptomycetaceae > Kitasatospora > Kitasatospora sp. NPDC004745. The sequence goes on from NZ_JBIALK010000006.1 coordinate 102,565, forward strand.
CCGCGGCCGCGGCCCGCGCAGGCTGCCCCACCGCACCGTCCCGCAGGCGGATCAGGTCCACCAGCTTCAGCTTCGGACAGCCCGGGACGACCCGGCTGCCCCGGATGCCGACCCGCTCCCCGCCCGGGCACGCGAAGTACGCCCCGTACGGCGGCCCGCCGTCCTCCTCCCGGCCCGGGAGGTGGAGGGTCATCTCCCCGTGCCGGCAGTGCACCGTCCCGTCGGAGCGGACGGTCAGGCCGGGCCAGTCCTCGTGCTCGATCTCCGCGACGATCTGCACCTGCTGCCCGATCGCCTCGGTCAGGGTCTCCGCCATCCGCCGCTGCTGGGCGGGGGCGTCGGTGTCGCCGCGGCGGACGGAGGGGAGGAGGTCGCGGGTGACCCACTCCTGGAAGGGCCGGGCGTTCGGCTTGTTCGACCGCATGATCAGCCGGTACAGACCGGATTCGCTGATCACGTTGAGCATCGGGTTACCGCGCTCGTAGGGTTTCTGACCTGCGGAGACGTGATTAACCTTCGCGAAGGTTAGGTTCAGCGAGCGCGAGTTCACGACCCGCGTGTGCCCCGGGTCGACGATGTGGCGCACCCGGCTGGGGTTCTGCCGGCCGAGTACCGCGCACACGTCCGCCGTGACGAACCACGGCTCCCCGTCGATCATCACGACGCGGATCGGCTGCCCCGTGCCGGGGAAGCTCGACCGCACCAGTTCCATCCGTTCCTGCTGTTCGTCGTCCATGGGGACGCCCCTCCTTCTTCCGGGTGATGGCTGGAGTGCCCGGAACAACGAGGCCGAACAGGTGAGGTGCTGGCGTCAGGTTGACGGATGGACGCACGAGTGGTGCCCACCCGGCGCGCGCTCGTTCGTGCACGCCGGGTGGTGTGCGCAGGTGGTCAGGGGGTCACGGCGAAGGTGGCCAGGACCCGTTCGGCCAGCTCCTTGTCCCCCTCGACGCCCACCGGGCCGGGGCGACCGCGGCCGCAGGCGAGCCGGACGAACGTCTCCCAGCCCATGGTGAGCTGGACGTCCGGAGCCAGGCTGATCGACTCGTCCACGGTGCCGCGGCCGGCCGCGTCGACCCGGACGGTGCGCAGGAACTCCACCGGGCCGGTGACGTCCACCACCACGGTCGTCCCGGCCGGGGCGCCGGCCTGGTGGGCGACGGCCTTGGGCAGCAGGCCGAGCAGGACGTCCCGGGTGATCAGGGCGGCCGGGGAGTCCAGGTTGCCGGGGGTGCCCAGCGCCCGGCGCAGGTCCTGCTCGTGCACCCAGACGTCGAAGGCCCGCAGCCGCAGCAGCTCGTGGTACGGCACGTCGTGGCTGAGCGGTCCGGCCGGCCGGCGGACCGGTTCCTCGGGCGTCTGCTTGGCGTTGCGCAGTGCCCGGGAGCGGCGGATGACCGTGTACTCCAGCTCGCTGGTCATCTCCAGCGCGGTGTGGCAGCGGCGCTTGTCCACCGGCAGCTCGACGTAGCGGGCGAACTCGGTGGTCACGTGGCGGAGGTCACGCGGCAGCGAGTGGATCGGGCGGGGGTCGCCGAGGAGCTCGGACTCGACCGCGATGATGTGCGAGACGACGTCCCGGACCGACCAGCCGGGGCACTCGGTGGCCCGGTTCCAGGAGCCCTCGGGGAGGGGGGCGACCAGCTCCGATATGGACTCGATGCTCTGCGTCCAGGCGTCCGTGTAAGCCTGCACGGTCTGGTTGTCCGTCACGGGAATCTCCGGCCCTCCGTCAGCTTCCTTGCCGCCTGCGCCCGCCCTCCCCGGTCGGCCGGGATGGTCCGGCTTCCGGGCGCACACGCTAACCGCACGTTACGCTGCCGGGAGACAGCTGGGCAGCGCTTTCGGGTGACGATCGTAGGTCTCTTGCCGTGGACGGTGGTACTGTGCGCGCTTCATTGATCCAACTCGCGGTCTCCGACGAGGAGCCGCCCGCCGAACGGCGTGCCAGGGCCGCCGCCCTGGTCCGTGCTCAACAGGGCGCCGACCTGGTGGTCCTGCCCGAGTTGTGGGCGCTCGGCGGCTTCGCCTACGACCTCTGGTCGGACGGCGCGGAGACGCTGGACGGGCCGACCTCGGACGTGATGGCGGCGGCGGCCCGGGCGGCCGGGGTCTGGCTGCACGCGGGTTCGATCGTGGAGCGCGACCCCGACGGGCCGATCTACAACACCTCGCTGCTGTTCGCCCCGGACGGCGAGCTGGTGCACACCTACCGCAAGATCCACCGCTTCGGCTTCGACAGCGGCGAGGCGGTGGTGATGGGTGCCGGCCAGGAGATCGTCACCGCGCCGACCGACTTCGCGACGCTGGGCCTGGCCACCTGTTACGACCTGCGCTTCCCGGAGCTGTTCCGGGCCCTGCTGGACGCCGGCGCCCAGCTGCTGGTCGTCCCGGCGGCCTGGCCGGCCCGGCGCCGCGAGCACTGGACGCTGCTGGCGCGGGCCCGGGCGGTGGAGGAGCAGGCGTACGTGCTGGCCTGCAACACCGCGGGGACGCACGGCGGGGTCGAGCAGGCCGGGCACAGCATCGTGGTGGACCCGTGGGGCCGGGTGCTGGCCGAGGCGGGGGCGGACGAGGAGGTGCTGACCGTCGAGTTCGACCCGGCGGAGGTGGCCAAGGCCCGCGCGGAGTTCCCGGTGCTGCGCGACCGTCTGCTCGGGATCCCGGCGCCGGTCCAGCGCTGACCCGCGGCCCGGGGCGGCCGGGGCGGGCCGTGCACCTAGGCCCGCCCTGCCCGGCCCGCCCTGCCCGGTCCGGCCCGCCCTGCCCGGTCCGGGAGAGGGGGCGATCCGGCTCGTCCGGGGGGTGGGTCAGCGCCTGCTCGGGGCGGGTTTGAGAAGATGAGCACTCGTCGTGTTCCCCGCCGTCCCCGGCCGGTCCGCCGAGGGCCCACCCGGCCGGCCCGCCCGAGGAGGTCGCGCGCATGTCCGGCAACGGCGCCGGCGACACCCGCCCCGTCATCCACCGCAACAGCCTGCGCGAACAGATCGCCGGGGCGTTGCGCGAGGAGATGATGGCCGGTCGGCTGGCGGCCGGCCGCAACTTCACCGTCAAGGAGATCGCCGAGCTGTACGGGGTCTCGGCCACGCCGGCCCGCGAGGCCCTGGTCGACCTCGGTGCCCAGGGGCTGCTGAGGGCCGAGCACCACCGCGGATTCACCGTGCCCGAGCTCGGCTGGGACGACTTCCTGGAGATCTTCGAGTCCAGGGTGCTGCTCACCGACAGCTTCTACCGCCAGTTCTCCACCCGCCGGGCGCTGCCGGACCTCAGCCGGCTGCCCTCGCTGCGCCGCCGGGCCGACGCGGCGGTCCGGGCCGCCCGGGCCGGGAACCTGGACGTGATCGTCGGCTGCGACCGCCGTTTCTGGCAGGAGGTCGCCGCCCTGGCCGGCAACCGCCGGATCAGCGGCTACCTGGACTGGCTGCGGGTGCAGTCCTGGATGTTCGCCGCGCCCTACCTGCGGGAGATGCCGGTCCTCGCGGGGGTCTGCTGGGACCGCCACCTCGAACTGGTCGACGCCGTCGAGGCCCGGGACCTGACCGGCGCGCACCGGATCATCTGCGAGTACAACCTGTTCACCGCCCGGCTGCTGGCCGAGCTGGCCGGGCGGCCGCTGGAGTCCGTGACCGTGCTCGGACTGCTCACCGGGCCCCTGGACGGCGAAACGGCGCCGCCCCCGCCCGCCGCTCCGGCCGAGGCCGCCGCACCGCCGCCGCCCGCCGGGCCCGCCGAGCGGACCGGGCCGGGGCGCCGCCGGCCGGGCGAGGAGGTCGCCCGGGAGCTGGGGCGGGAGCTCGGGCTGGGCCTCGGTCTGGTGCCGCAGCCGCGCTCGGTGCACGGACGGTTCGCCCGGCGGCTGCCGGAGGCGCCGCCCGAGGCGCCGCAGGGCCGGCCCGACCCGTACCCGGCCCCGGGCCGGTAGGGTGGGCGGTCGTCGAACCGGGCGCCCCGTACCGCGGCCGCCCGGGTAACGACACCGCCCCCGTCGTCGCCCCGCCCCGCGGGCGATCCCGCCGCCCGGAGAGGAACTGCCGGCCATGGCCTGCGACCTCTGGCTCGTCCCGCTCGTGGACGTGCTGAGCCACAGCCCCGACAACCCCTTCCGGGACGACCTCGCGCTCTACAACTCGGTGTTGGCCTCGCGCGGGCTGCCCGAGGTGCCGGTCTACCAGTACGTGCCGGGGATCAGCGGCGCCGTCGAGCCGATAGCGGCCTTCGACTACGACTCGCTGCACTTCCTGCGCCGCGCCTACCTGCTGGGCCTCACCGGTCTGGACATCACGCCGGTGGACTCGCTCGGCGGGGACTACGAGCAGCTGCTGGAGATGTTCGAGAGCAGCGCCGAACAGTCGCACCTGGTCTGGCACTTCGACCACGCCGGCGCCTACGTGCCGATCGAGTTCGCGACGCCGCTGGTGGACGAGGCGCTGCTCGCCTCCGGCGGTCCGCTCGGCTCCAGCCACGGGCTGCTGCGCGAGCTGCAGGCCGTGGCCCCGGCGCTGGGCATCGACCCGTTCAACCCCCCCGGCCCGACCAGGCCGCTCGGCCCGACCGGCCTGGAGCAGCCCTTCGGGCCGCCGCTGGACGACCTGCACCCCTTCGCCCGGGAGCGGCACGCCTGGGCCGGTCTGTACGCGGCGGCGACCCGCAGCCTCACCCAGGGATCGATGGTCGTCTTCGCCTGAGCCCCGGGCTCCGCGTCCCCGGGCCCCGCGTCCCCGGCCCCGGGCTCCGCGTCCCCGGCCCGGTCCGGCTCGGTGCCCGGCTCCGGGCCCGGCCCCGCGCCGCCGCGGGCGCCCCGCCGCAGGCCTACCGCAGCGGCCCCTCCGGCGGCCGCTGGCGCGGCATGGTGGGCCGGGTGCCCGGCGGCGGCAGCACCCGCACCTGGGCGCCCACGCCGGTCTCGCTGCGCCCGCCCCACGTCCCCGGGGACTGGGTGGGCAGCTGGGTCATCGAGGCGCGGAACTCCAGCATCCACTCCGAGGTCTCGGTGCGGACCATGTCCGAGACGTCCTCGCAGAACCGGCGCAGCACGCCGAGGCAGCGCTCGGCGGCCTCGCCCGCGGTGCCCTCGGTCGGGCCGAGCACCTCGCGCACGCACTCCGAGGCCCAGTCGAACTGGAAGGCCTCCAGGCGCCGTTGCAGCGCCTGCGCGGTGCTGACGTCCCGCATCCAGCCGGAGGTGAGGCCGAACACCCGGTCCGTGCCGTAGCAGGCGGCGGAGAGCGCCAGGCCGACGTAGCCCCAGCTGGTGCCGTGCGCGACCGTGCCGGTCAGGTCGACCAGCGGGGCGGTCACCCCGCCCACGGCGAAGCCGGCCGAGCCGAACCGCAGCAGGCGCGCCCAGCGGCGCTTCCAGACGCGGTCCCGGCGGTACCAGTCGATGGCCTCGACGGCCCGCTCCTCGGACCAGCGGTACAGCTCCTCGAGCCGTTCGGCGGGCTCGCCCCAGTCCCCGAGGGGGAACTGGCGGGCGCTCAGATCGGTCCGGCGGCGGGTGGAGGCCCGGCGGGCGACGATCGCGGCGGGCTGGTCCTCCTCGCCGATCTCCTTGCCCCAGGCACTCTCCTCGGGCTGCATTTCCGGCTGGCTCACCTGTGAGGCTCCCTGTGGCGGGCGGGCTGGTGGTTCTGGCGGCTCATCGGCTGACGCGGCGTCTGCCGGTGGTTGTCCAACAGCACTTCTTACCGCCAAATGGCTGACCGTGGGTCGCTTCCCGGATGATCGTTACCGGATTCGGCCACCGGAACCCGAGGTGGGAGGGATGCGGGGGTCGGCGAGATTTCACCCGTCCGAGCGAGGCTCCGGTGACCCGCCGTCCTGACCCGGACACCCGGCGCGCATCCGGCCCGGCCCGGTTTGGAGGTTCCTCCAGCGTCGTGGGCGTACGGAGCTCCCTTCCTGGAGGATCCGACGGGACCGGGGAACGGCCCGAACCGGCCACCGGCTACCCTTGCCAAGCGTGAAGGTCCTCGTCATCGGCGGCGGCGCCCGCGAACACGCCCTGTGCCGCTCTCTGTCCCAAGATCCCGCCGTGACCGAGCTGCACTGCGCCCCGGGCAACGCCGGGATCGCGCAGGTGGCGACGGTCCACCCGGTCGACCAGCTCGACGGCGCGCAGGTCGCCGACCTGGCCGTGCGGCTCGGTGCCGCCCTGGTCGTCGTCGGCCCGGAGGCCCCGCTGGTCGCCGGCGTCGCCGACGCCGTGCGCGCGGCCGGCGTCCCGGTGTTCGGCCCGTCCGCGGCGGCGGCCCAGCTCGAGGGCTCGAAGGCCTTCGCCAAGGACGTGATGGCGGGCGCCGGCGTGCCCACCGCCCGCTCCTACGTCTGCACCACCGCCGAGGAGGCCGCGGAGGCGCTGGACGCCTTCGGCGCGCCGTACGTGGTGAAGGACGACGGCCTGGCCGCCGGCAAGGGCGTGGTGGTCACCTCCGACCGCGCCGAGGCGCTGGCGCACGCCGCGTCCTGCATGGTGGAGTCGCCCGGCCGTCAGGGCCGGGGGAGCGTGGTCATCGAGGAGTACCTGGACGGCCCCGAGGTCTCGCTGTTCGCGATCACCGACGGGACCACCGTCGTCCCGCTGCAGCCCGCACAGGACTTCAAGCGCGCCCTGGACGGCGACGAGGGCCCCAACACCGGCGGCATGGGCGCCTACTCGCCGCTGCCGTGGGCGCCCGCCGGCCTGGTCGAGGAGGTCCTGGAGACCGTCCTGCAGCCGACCGTCGACGAGCTGCGCCGCCGTGGCACCGAGTTCTCCGGCCTGCTCTACGCGGGTCTGGCGCTCACCTCGCGCGGCACCCGGGTGATCGAGTTCAACGCCCGCTTCGGCGACCCGGAGACCCAGGTCGTGCTGGCCCGGCTGCGCACCCCGCTGGCCGCCGTCCTGCTGGCCGCCGGCACCGGGACCCTGGACCAGCTGGAGCCGCTGCGCTGGGACGAGGACGCGGCCGTCACCGTGGTCGTCGCCTCCGAGGGCTACCCGGCGGCGCCGCGCACCGGAGACCCGATCGAGGGCCTGGCCGAGGCCGAGGCCGACGGCACCGCGTTCGTCCTGCACGCCGGCACCAGGTACGGGGCGGACGGCGCGGTGCTGAGCGCCGGCGGCCGCGTGCTGTCGGTCACCGCGACCGGCGCCGACCTGGGCGAGGCGCGCGACCGCGCGTACGCCGCCGTGGACCGGATCACCCTCAAGGGTGGTCAGCACCGCACCGACATCGCGCTGAAGGCGGCCACCGCCTAGGACCTGTCCGGCGGCCGCCGCGCAGCCGCCGCCACGCGCCCGCGGGGCGCTGCGTGCCGTGGGCTTTCCCCCCATGGACGCAGCGCCCCGCGGCGTTTCCCGGGCCGGAGCGGCCGACGGCGCCGACGCACCGTTCGGCGGCCGGAATCCAGCCCATCGGGTGACAGCACCCGCATCCGGCTGACGTAACCGGGCGGACGGCCTTATGGTGCGCTGGATCGCAGTGCGGCGCGGACGCGCGCCGGGGTCGCCGCCGGGTAGCGGTGCTCCGGCGGGGGGATGCTGGACGGCGTCCGGCCGGGCGGTCGCCCGGGTGCTTCGCACCGGACCGGTCGCGGTCGTCCGGAATCCGGGCGGCGTCACCGGGACGAGTGGAAACCGGGGCGATCCGGAACACCCACCCGCGCCGGGGCGTCGAAAATGGCAGAAGCGCCACGCAGCACGCACTGCCCGGGATCGGACGCCTCCGTTTCCCGGTCGTAACTGATCGTTTCGAGTCGGCTCAGGGGCCCGTCACCGGGTGCCCGGGGGCTCCGAAGGGGGTGCCGCACCGTATGGCCGCAGTCGACACCGCGCGCGCTCACGCCCAGGCGGTCCTGCGGGTCCGAGGTCTCGCCCTGGCCGCCGCCGCCATGCCCGCCGCCGTCGCGGTGGTCCTGCTCGCGGGCCGGTTCACCGGGCGGATCGGCGCTCCCGGCTCCGCCGACGCCGCCGGGTGGGACACCGCCCGCTGGGTGGTCGGCGCGGTGGCCGCGCTGGCCCTCCTGGTGGCCGGCCTGACCGCCCGCGCCTACCGGCGGGCCGTCCCGCCGCAGACCCCGGCCGTCCCGCTGGCGCGCGCCGAGGCCCCCGAGCTGTACCGGCTGATCGGCGAGCTCGCCGACCGGCTGGACGTTCCCGCGCCCTCGGTCCTCGCCCTCACCCCGGACTGCGACAGCTGGCTGGAGGACCTCCCGCCGGTGCGGTCGGCCCGCCCGTTCCGGCCGCACGCCGAGCCGCCCGGCCCGATGCTGGTGATCGGTTCGCCGTTCCTGTGGTGGATGCGGGCCGACGAGCTGCGTGCCCTGCTCGCCCCGGTGGTGGCCGGCGCCGCCGCCTCCGCCGACCCGGAGATCGCCGCCGCCCGCCGCTTCCTGCGCAGCCTGGACGCCAGCCTGGACCCGGGCCAGGGCGCCGCCCCCGGCCTCGGCGGCGGCAACCTGGCGGGCCCGCCCCGGCCGGCCCGCCGCGGCCCGGCCGCGCTCGCCGACCGGGTCACCGGCGGGATCACCCGCCGCCTGCTCGGCGCCTGCCGCGGCCACGCCGCGGAGCTGGAGCGCGCCGTCGCGGCCCGGGCCTCCGAGCAGGCCCGGACGGTCGACTACGGCCTGCGGATCGCCGCCCAGGAGCAGGTCGGGCTGGCCTACGCGGGCTGGGACCGCCTGCTCACCCGGGTCGCGCTGCCCGCCTGGCGGCTCGGCCGCCACCCGGCGCACCTCAACGCCGGGGTGGTCGCCGCCCTCACCGAGCTCTCCCGGCGGGACCGCCTGGCCGACGGCTACGGCAACCGGCTCGGCGACCGCCCGGCCTGCGACCTGTTGGAGGAGCCCGGCAGCGTCGACCGGGCGGTCTCCCGGCTCGCCGCCGAACTGTTCTTCGGGCGTCCGGAGGCGGGCGCCTGGCACGAGCTGGAGTGGTCCGACTACCCGGCCGACGTGGTGGACGCCGGCTGGCGGGCCGGGGCCGCGGCCCTGCAGGCCGCCCTGGACCGGCTCGCCCCGCAGGCCCGCCCGGGCTCCCCGACCCTCACCCGGCTGCTGGTCCGGCTCGCCGACGGGGAGGGCGAGCCGTTGGCCGCCGCGCTCACCGCCCAGCTGGCCCGCACCACCGCCCCGGCCCCGCTGCTGGAGCCCGACCGCACCGGCCGCGACCTGCTGGTGGACCACGTCACCGCGATGGTCTGCTGCGCGGCCGTGGACACCGCGGGCGGCAGGCCCGGCCTGGACTGGCTGGACGGTCCGGTGCTGCTGCTCGGCGGGGTGCGCCGCACCGATCTCGCCGGTCCGGTCGCCCAGGCCGTCGAGCAGGGCCAGGACGGCCCGCTGCGGGCCTGGCTGGACGCCGCCGACGTCCGGCTGGAGAAGCCCGTGCGGCTCTGAGGCCCCGGCCCGGGGGCGGCCCGGCGGCGCTCGGGCCGCCGGTGCGCGCCCCCGGAAGCCGGGCGGAACGATCGTCTCCGCAGGCCGGGGGCCCGGTCCGGGCCGGTGGCGAGATTCCCGGCACCAATTGCCACCACTGGGTGACGCAGTGACAGCACTCTGTGGTGTATTAGTCCGCACGCACATCCGGGGGGCACGTGCCAACCGGGCGGGAGTGCACCTGGGAGGGGCGCGTGGGGACGGAACTCAACCGCCGGTGGGAGTCCGGTACGCACGCGTACAGCGTCTCCGACCCTTTCGGCCAGGGGCCGCTGCCCTGGCTGCGCAGCCCGGACCAGTACCTGGCCGGTGCGGAGGGCGCCGTCCCCTGGTACGTCTCGGTGGACGCCCCCGGCCAGCGTCCGCTGGCGTCCGGGGCCCGGCCCAAGCCGCCGGTCGGCACGCCGCAGAGCGCCAACGACGTGGACCAGCAGATCAAGGGGTTCGCCTCGGCCGGGGTGATCCGCCCCGGCGGCTCGGTGGACTTCCGGGTGACGGTCAACCCGCCCCGCGAGTTCACCGTGGACGTCTACCGGATCGGCCACTACGGCGGTGACGGCGCCCGCCACATGACGTCCAGTCCGCTGATCGCCGGGCTGGCCCAGCCCGCCCCGCTGGTGGTCGAGCGGACGGTCTCCTGCCACCACTGGTGGCACTCCTGGCGGCTGCAGGTCCCGACGCACTGGAAGCCCGGCGCGTACGTCGCCGTGCTGACCACCGCGGACATGCTGCACCGCAGCCACATCCCGTTCACCGTACGGGACTTCGAGGACCAGGAGCACGCGGCCGAGCTGCTGCTGGTGGTCCCCGACGTCACGTGGCAGGCCTACAACCTGTTCCCCGAGGACGGCCGCAGCGGCGCCAGCCTGTACCACGCCTGGGACGACCGGGGCGGTCTGGCGGGGGAGGCCGAGGCGGCCGTCACCGTCTCCTTCGACCGCCCGCACGCCACCGCCGGGCTGCCGCTGCATGTGGGCCACGCGTACGACTTCATCCGCTGGGCCGAGCGCTACGGCTACGACCTCTCCTACGCCACGGCCACCGACCTGCACGCGGGGCTGGTCGATCCGGACCGGCACCGGGCACTGATCTTCCCCGGCCACGACGAGTACTGGTCGGAGCCGATGCGCCGGGTCGTCGAGCGGGCCCGGGACGGCGGCACCTCGCTGGTCTTCCTCTCCGCCAACACCATGTACTGGCGGGTCGAGCTGACCCCGGCCGCCTCCGGAGAGCCCAACCGGCTGCTCAACTGCCGCAAGCGGCAGAAGGTCCGGCCGGGCAGTCCGGCCGCCGGGGTGCCCGGCTCGGCCAGCGCGCTGTGGCGGGACGCGGGCGAGCCGGAGCAGCACCTGCTCGGCCTGCAGTACTCGGGCCGGGTGGCCGCGCCCGTCCCCATGGTCGCCCGGCACACCGCGCACTGGCTGTGGGACGGCACCGGGCTGCGGGAGGGCGACGAGCTGCCGGGCCTGGTCGCCGGGGAGGCCGACCGCTACTACCCGAAGGTCGCGCTGCCCGAGCACACCGAGCGGGTGCTGCTCGCGCACTCGCCGTACCAGGACCTCGCCGGCCGCACCCGCCACCAGGAGACCTCGCTGTACCGGGCGCCCAGCGGCGCCTACGTGTTCGCGGCGGGCACCTTCGCCTGGTCGCCCGCCCTGGGGCGCCCGGGGCTGACCGACGAGCGGATCCAGCGGGCCACCGCCAACCTGCTGGACCGCCTCGGCAAGAACCACGGTTCGGCGGTCATGAAAGACTGCGGGGGCAGTGACCTCCCCTTTCGCGGTGCCCCACGCCCCCGAACGACCCCTGAGGACTGAGACACGTTGAGCGGATTTGTCACCAAGCCCGAGCCGGTCCAGGTGCCCGGCCTGGTCCACCTGCACACCGGCAAGGTGCGCGACCTCTACCGCACCGGGTCGGGTGAGCTGGTCATGGTCGCCAGCGACCGGATGTCCGCGCACGACTGGGTGCTCCCGAACGAGATCCCCGACAAGGGCCGCGTCCTCACCCAGCTGTCGCTGTGGTGGTTCGAGCGGATCGCCGACATCGTGCCCAACCACGTGATCTCCACCGAGGTCCCGGCCGGCGCGCCCGCCGACTGGAAGGGCCGCACGCTGATCTGCAAGAGCCTGGACATGGTCCCGGTCGAGGCGGTCGCCCGCGGCTACCTGGCGGGCTCCGGCCTCAGCGAGTACGAGGCGAGCCGCACGGTCTGCGGCATCGCCCTGCCGGAGGGCCTGGAGAACAGCTCCGAGCTGCCCGCCCCGATCTACACCCCGGCGCTCAAGGCCGAGGTCGGCGAGCACGACGAGAACGTCTCCTACGAGGAGACCGCCCGCAGGATCGGCGCCGAGCTCGCCTCCCAGCTGCGCCGCACCACGCTGGACGTCTACGCGCGCGCCCGGGACATCGCCCGCGACCGCGGCATCATCCTGGCCGACACCAAGTTCGAGTTCGGCCTGCTGGACGGCGAGCTGGTGATCGGCGACGAGGTGCTCACGCCGGACTCCTCCCGCTACTGGCCGGCCGACGAGTGGCGCCCGGGCCGTTCGCAGCCGTCCTTCGACAAGCAGCTGATCCGCGACTGGCTGGTCTCCCCGGCCTCCGGCTGGGACCGCTACAGCGAGCAGCCCCCGCCGGAGCTGCCGGCCGAGCTGGTCGAGCGGACCCGCGCCAAGTACATCGAGGTCTACGAGCGGCTGACCGGCACCGCCTGGGTCTGACGCACCACCGCCCGCGGGCCGGCCGGGTCTCAGATCCAGCCGTGCTCGCGGGCGATCCGCACCGCCGCGTGCCGGTTCTCGGCGCCCAGCTTGGTGGCCGCCGAGGACAGGTAGTTGCGGACGGTGCCCGGGGAGAGCGCCGCCCGCGCGGCGATCTCGGCGATCGTGGTGCCGTCGGCGGCCAGTTCCAGGACGTCCGTCTCGCGCGGGGTCAGCGGGGTCTCCCCGGCGCTGATCGCGTCCGCCGCGAGCTCCGGGTCGACGTAGCGGCCGCCGGCCCGCACGGTCCGGATGATCCCGGCCAGGTCGGCCGCCGAGACGGTCTTCGGCAGGAAGCCGCGCACTCCGACCTCCAGCGCCCGCTTGAGGTAGCCCGGGCGCCCGTGCCCGGTGACGATCATGCAGCGGCAGTCCGGCAGCATCCTGCGCAGCTCGGTGGCCACCTCGATGCCGTCCTTGCCCGGCATCTGCAGGTCCAGCACCGCGACGTCCGGGCGGTGCGCCTGGGCCATCGCCAGCGCCTCCGGTCCGGAGCCGGCCTGGGCGACCACCTCGAGGTCGTCCTCCAGCGAGAGCAGGGCGGCCAGTGCGCCGCGGATCAGGTGCTCGTCGTCGGCGAGCAGGACGCGCACGGGCACGGTCTCGGTCATCGTCGGTCTTCCTCCGGCAGTCGGGTCAGATCGGGACGGAGGCGAGCACCCGGAAGGTGCCCTCCCGGGCGGGCGGAACGGTCAGCTCGCCGTCGTGCGCGGCCAGCCGTTCGCGCAGGCCGGGCAGGCCGGCACCGCCGCCCCGGGAGGGGCGCGGCAGGCCGGGCACCCCGTCGTTCTCCAGCTCCAGCACCGCCCGGCCCTCCTCCAGCCGCAGCCGGATCAGGCAGTGGGCGGCCTCGCTGTGGCGCAGCACGTTGGTGGTGCCCTCGCGGATCACCCAGCCGAGCACCGACTGCACCGCGGTCGGGAGCCGGTCGGCGTCCTCGCCGAGGTCGATCTCGCAGGCGATGTCGGCGGAGCGCAGCACCGCGCTGGCGCCGATCGCCTCGGCGTGCAGGTCGGCGGTGCGGTAGCCGCGGACGACGTCGCGGACCTCGCGCTGCGACTCCTGGGCGATCCGCTGCACCTCGGCCATCTGGTCGGCGGCCTCCGGGCGACCCCGGCGCGCGAACTGGACGGCGAGTTCGCTCTTGAGCGCGATGGTGGTGAGGTTGCGGCCCATCACGTCGTGCAGGTCGCGGGAGAAGCGCAGCCGCTCCTCGGCGACGGCGAGGCGGGACTGCGTCTCGCGGGCGGCGTCCAGCTCCCAGACCACCGAGGTCAGCCAGGCGAAGCTGCGGCAGCTGGCGACGACGAAGGGCATGCCCACCGCGTCGCCGACCAGCAGGCCGACGGCGAAGCCGGGTGTCACTCCGGCCAGCAGCATCGCGGGGGCGACCAGCAGGATCTGGCCGAGCGCCACGGGGAAGGCCCAGCGCAGCGGCAGGCCGACGGCGAGCGGCCCGAAGCCGCCGCTCAGCAGGATGGTCGCGATCGCGGCTGTGAACGGCTGCCCCGCCGGGCCGCCCGGGGCGTCGGGGACGGGGTGGGCCAGCAGGACGGCCCAGCAGCCGGCCACCGTGAAGGCTCCGCTGGCGAGGAGCCAGCGCCGGTGGTCGGTGGGCCGGTTCAGGTAGTGGTCGAGCGAGGTGCCGCAGGCCCGGAGGTCCAGCAGGACGGCGGCCAGCGTCACGACCAGGGTGACCCGGGTGGCCGCCGGAGGGTGCGGCTGGTCGGCGCGGGAGTTGGTGATCAGGACCGCGATGGGCAGCATGACGAGCGGCATCAGGTAGATCGACCAGCGCAGGTAGAGCTCGGAGCGCTTGGGCTTGCCGAAGCCCCGCCAGGCGCGCATCGGCGACCGGATCTCCATCTGCCCGTCCCCCTGTTCGATCATGATCGTGCTGTTGCCTTCATATCAGAGGGCGAACCGGGGGGTCCTCCTCGGATTCGTGCCGCGTGCCGCCGGGGTGCGTCAGCGGCGCGACTCCCAGCGGAAGTAGCGGACCGCGCCCCAGAGCGCGAGGCCCAGCCAGACCGCGCCGGTGACCAGGTGCGGGAGGGCGGTCGCCCAGGTGCCGCCGAAACCGGTGGCGGCGGCCGAGCCGTCGCTGCCGGTCCAGCCGAGGCGGATCAGCTGGAAGCCGGGGGTGGTGGGCAGCAGGCGGCAGACGTCGGCGATCCGGTCGGGCATGGTCTCCAGCGGGATGAGCAGGCCGGAGCCGAACTGGGAGACCAGCAGGACGGGCAGGGTCGTGATGCCGGCGGTCTCCACGGTCTTGGTGAAGGCGCTGGTGAGGGCGGCCAGCGCGATCATGGTGCCGATGCTCAGCAGGACCCCGGCGGCCAGCAGCAGCGGGTTCACCGGGGCACCGAGCTTCAGCACGGCGACACCGCCGGCGGCGACGACGCCGCTCATCAGCAGGGCCAGGCTCACCGAGGGCACCGCGGTGCCGGCCAGGATCTCCACGTCGGTGGCCTCGCCGGTCCGCAGCCGCTTGAGCACCAGCTCGTTGCGCCGGCCGACGTACGCGGCGGTCAGGTTGTAGTAGACGACGAACGCCAGGATCCCGCCGATGGTGCCGGTGATCAGCAGCGAGTCGACGTCCAGCCCGGGGTGGGAGTCGGCCTGCTGCTTCAGCATGCCGTGCCGCCCGCCGATCAGCATGAGGGGCAGCAGCAGCGCGGTGAACAGCGCCGAGCGGTTGCGCAGCAGCAGGGTGGCCTCGGCGCGGCCGAGGGCGAGCAGCCGGCGGGCGACGGTGCTCCGCGGCCCGGTGGCGGCGGCGGTGGCGGTGGGGGCGGCGGTGGTCATCGGGCGGATCCGATCAGGCGGCGGCGGGCGGTGGGGGCGGCCGGGGTGGGGGCGGGCGGCTGGTGTGCGGCCTCGGAGGCGATGGCGAGGAAGGCCTCCTCCAGCGTGGCGCTGCGGGCGTCCAGCGCGCCGAGCGCGATCCCGTGCCGGCGGGCCCAGGCGAGCAGGTCGTGCAGGGTGTCCTGGAGGCCGGCGGTCTGCACGGTGACCTTGCGGCCGTCGACGGTGACCTCGGCGCCCGCCAGCGGCGGCAGCGCGGTGCCGGTGAACGCGGGCAGCTCGAAGCTGATCCGGGACGGCCGGCCGGCGATCACCTCGGCGACCGTGCCGGTGGTCACGACCTGGCCGCCGTGCATGATGGCCAGCCGGTCGGCGAGCTCCTCGGCCTCCTCCAGGTAGTGCGTGGTGAGCAGCACGGTGGTGCCCTGGGCGCGCAGTTCGCGGACCAGCCGCCAGACGGCGGCGCGGGCCTCCGGGTCGAGGCCGGTGCTGGGTTCGTCCAGGAAGAGCACCTCGGGGCGGCCGAGCAGGGCCATCGCGAGGTCGAGCCGGCGCCGTTCGCCGCCGGACAGCTGCTTGACCCGGACGCCGCGGCGGTGGGTCAGGCCGACGAGTTCGAGCGCCTCGTCCACCGGGCGGGCCCCGGTGGTCAGCCCGGACCAGGCGCGGCCGGTCTCGCCGACGGTGAGCTCGCCGGGGAAGCCGCCCTCCTGGAGCATGATGCCGATCCGCGGGCGGACGGCGACGCGCTCCCGGTGGGGGTCGTGGCCGAGCACCCGGACGGTGCCGCCGCTGGGGGCGGCCAGTCCCTCGATGAGCTCCATGGCGGAGGTCTTGCCGGCCCCGTTGGTGCCGAGCAGGGCGAACAGTTCGCCGCGGCCGACGGTCAGGTCGACGCCGCGGACGGCGTGGTAGCCGGTGGCACCGGTGCCGTAGTGGCGGTGCAGTCCGGTGACCTCGATCACGCTGTCGCCGGGGCGGGAGGGCTGGCTCGTTTCCATGCCTCCAGCCTTCCGCGGCCCGGGGCGCGCGGGCAGTGCGCGCCGTCACCGGACGGCGGTGGGGATCCACGGGTCGGCGATGACAAATGTCACCGGCCCGGGGCATTCCGGGGGAATGCCGAAGGGCCCCCTCGATCGAGGGAGCCCTTCGTTTCGGAGCGGACGACGAGATTCGAACTCGCGACCCTCACCTTGGCAAGGTGATGCTCTACCAACTGAGCCACGTCCGCAGGTCAAGATATTCTGTTGTGCTGTGCTCGCGCACTGCGAGCGGACGACGAGATTCGAACTCGCGACCCTCACCTTGGCAAGGTGATGCTCTACCAACTGAGCCACGTCCGCACGGTGCCTGGTGGGGCACCGTCCGCCGGTCCGGATCTCTCCGTTGCGGCGACGAGGATTACTCTACAGCATCGTTCGGGGTGGTCGCCCCACCCTTTCGGTCCAGGCGGGCGGGGCGACCGGGGCGCGGCCCCGACGCGGTCAGTTCGCCTCGGCGAACGCCTCGTACACGTGCTTGGGGATGCGGCCGCGGGCCGGGAGCTCCATGCCGCGGGACAGTGCCCAGGCGCGGACGGCGGCCGGGTCCGGGGTGAGCGCGGTGCGGCGGAAGGACTTTCCGGTGCGGCTCTGGCGGCGGCCGGCCGCGACGAACGGAGCGAGGGCCTCCCGCAGCTTTTCCGCGTTGTCCACGGACAGGTCGATCTCGTACGACTTCCCGTCGACGCCGAAGTGGACGGTTTCCGCCGCGGCGCCGCCGTCCAGGTCGTCGGAGAGCGTGACAACTACACGCTGAGCCATGGGTGTCAATCCTCTCGGGCAATTCGGCCGCCGGTCCGCGGGGTGCGTCGGGGGCCTGATGTGCACCACTCGCGCAAGCGCATACGGGCAGGCCGGGTGGCCCGCCGGATACGCAGCACTTGCCGCGACAGGTGGCCCTATTCTGCACCCGAAGGGGGTCGAAATCGAAGAGTCCGGCATTCTTTTCCGGATATTCACGTGTCTTCGCCGGAGTGCCGGATACCGAAGCGCGGGACGGGGCGATCTGTCCCGGAGTGCCGTATTCGGGTGTTCTTCGGCTGTTCTCGTTCCGGGGGCCGAATCTCCGGAAACCGGGTGGGCCCGGTGGAGCCCGGTGGGCCCGGATCCCTTGTGGCGTAAGGGTCTCGGGTCTACGCGCGTCGCCCTCCCCGGCCAGCAATCCCGCCCGAAACGGCCGGTAGTCTGGAGTTCCCCCGCCTCACCGAAGACACCACCGGGAGTGCCAGTGGCACGCGTCGTAGTCGACGTCATGCTCAAGCCGGAGATCCTCGACCCCCAGGGACAGGCGGTGCAGCGTGCACTGCCCCGTCTCGGATTCACCGGGATCGCCGACGTCCGCCAGGGCAAGCGTTTCGAGCTGGAAGTGGAGGGCCCGGTCGACGACGCCGCGCTCGCCCGTATCCGCGAAGCCGCCGAGACCTTTCTCGCCAACACCGTGATCGAGGACTTCACCGTCCGGGTCGAGGAGGAGGCGAAGTGACCACCCGCGTAGGCGTCGTCACTTTCCCCGGCTCGCTCGACGACCGCGACGCCCAGCGCGCGGTCCGCCTCGCCGGCGCGGAGCCGGTCGCCCTCTGGCACCGTGACAAGGATCTCCACCAGGTCGACGCCGTCGTCCTGCCGGGCGGATTCAGTTACGGCGACTATCTGCGCTGCGGCGCCATCTCGCGGTTCTCGCCGGTCATGGAGACCGTCATCGAGCAGGCGAAGCTCGGAATGCCGGTCCTCGGTATCTGCAACGGCTTCCAGGTGCTCTGCGAATCCCACCTGCTCCCCGGCGCGCTCACCCGCAACGACTCGCTGCACTTCGCCTGCCGCGACCAGAAGCTGCGCATCGAGAACGCCGGCACCGCGTGGACCCGGGATTACTCCGCGGGCCAGGAAATCGTCGTTCCGCTGAAGAACGGCGAGGGCCGCTTCGTCGCCGCCGAGCGCGTCCTGGACGAGCTGGAGGCCGAGGGCCGGGTGGTGGCCCGTTACCTGGAGGTCAACCCGAACGGTTCGTACCGCGACATCGCCGGCATCACCAACGCCGCCGGCAATGTCGTCGGTCTGATGCCGCACCCGGAGCACGCGGTGGAGCCGCTCACCGGTCCGACCACCGAGGGCCTGGGCTTCTTCACTTCCGTCCTGAAGCAGCTGGTGAACGCCTGATGAGCCTCGACACCGTCAAGAACGCCGAGCAGACCCCGGACGCCGCGCAGCCCTGGGCCGAACTCGGCCTCAAGCAGGACGAGTACGCGCGCATCCGGGAGATTCTCGGCCGCCGCCCCACCGGTGCGGAACTCGCGATGTACTCGGTCATGTGGTCCGAGCACTGTTCGTACAAGAGCAGCAAGGTCCACCTGAAGCAGTTCAGCGAGAAGAAGCCGCAGAGCGACGCGATGCTCGTCGGCATCGGCGAGAACGCCGGTGTCGTCGACGTCGGCCAGGGCTACGCGGTCACCTTCAAGGTCGAGTCGCACAACCACCCGTCGTACATCGAGCCCTACCAGGGCGCGGCCACCGGCATCGGCGGCATCGTGCGCGACATCCTGGCGATGGGCGCCCGCCCGGTCGCCGTGATGGACCCGCTGCGGTTCGGTGCGGCCGACCACCCGGACACCCGGCGCGTGCTGCCCGGGATCGTCGCGGGCATCGGCGGCTACGGCAACTGCCTGGGCCTGCCGAACATCGGCGGCGAGGTCGTCTTCGACTCCTGCTACCAGGGCAACCCGCTGGTCAACGCCCTCTGCGTGGGCGTCATGAAGCACGAGGACATCCACCTCGCGCAGGCCTCCGGCGCCGGCAACAAGGTCATCCTGTACGGAGCCCGCACCGGTGGCGACGGCATCGGCGGCGTCTCGGTGCTGGCCTCCGAGACCTTCGACGACACCAAGCCGGCCAAGCGCCCGGCGGTCCAGGTCGGTGACCCGTTCCAGGAGAAGCTCCTGATCGAGTGCACCCTGGAGATCTTCGGCGAGAAGCTCGTCAAGGGCATCCAGGACCTCGGCGGCGCCGGTCTGTCCTGCGCCACCAGCGAGTTGGCCTCGGCCGGCTCCGGCGGCATGCGGATCGACCTCGACACCGTGCACCTGCGCGACACCACGCTCTCGCCCGAGGAGATCCTCATGAGCGAGTCGCAGGAGCGCATGTGCGCGATCGTCGAGCCCGGCAAGGTCGCCCGCTTCCTGGAGATCTGCGAGAAGTGGGACGTCATCGCCAACGTCATCGGTGAGGTCACCGACGGCGAGCGCCTGGAGATCTTCTGGCACGGCGAGCTCGTCGTCGACGTCCCGCCGCGGACCGTCGCCCACGAGGGCCCGACCTACCAGCGCCCGTTCGCCCGCCCGAGCTGGCAGGACGCGCTGCAGGCCGACGCCCCCACGGCCGAGCGGCTGGCCCGCCCGACCACCGGCGAGGGCCTCAAGGCCGACCTGCTGAAGGTCGCCGGCTCGCCGAACCAGGCCTCCAAGTCCTGGATCACCGACCAGTACGACCGCTACGTGCTCGGCAACACCGTGCTCTCGGTCGGCGAGGACTCGGGCATGATCCGGATCGACGAGGAGACCAACCTCGGCGTCTCGGTCGCCACCGACGGCAACGGCCGCTACACCAAGCTGGACCCGTACACCGGAGCCCAGCTGGCCCTGGCCGAGGCGTACCGCAACGTCGCGGCCGGCGGTGCCAAGCCGCTCGCGATCTCCGACTGCCTCAACTTCGGCTCCCCGGAGGACCCGGACGTCATGTGGCAGTTCGCCGAGGCCACCCGCGGTCTGGCCGACGCCTGCCTGGCGCTCGGCACCCCCGTCACCGGCGGCAACGTCTCGCTGTACAACCAGACCGGCGAGGTCGCCATCCACCCGACCCCGGTGGTCGCGGTGCTCGGCGTCATCGACGACGTCACCCGGCGCACCCCGGTCGCCTTCGCCGAGGAGGGGCAGCTGCTCTACCTGCTCGGCGACACCGCGGACGAGTTCGGCGGCTCGGCCTGGTCCGAGGTCGTCCACGGCCACCTCGGCGGCCTGCCGCCCAAGGTCGACCTGGAGCGCGAGCGCCTGCTCGGCGAGATCCTGATCGCCGCCTCGCGCGACGGCATGATCGACGCCGCGCACGACCTCTCCGACGGCGGTCTCGGCCAGGCGCTCGTGGAGAGCTGCCTCAAGGGCGGCCACGGCGCGCGGATCATCGTGCCCGAGGGCGCGGACCCGTTCGTCCTGCTGTTCTCGGAGTCGGCCGGCCGCGCCGTCGTGGCGGTGCCGCGCAGCGAGGAGCTCCGGTTCAACGACATGTGCACCGCGCGCGGCCTCCCGGCCACCCGCATCGGTGTCGTGGACGGCGACTCCCTGGACGTCCAGGGCCAGTTCACCGTCTCGCTGGCCGAGTTGAAGGACGCCCACACCGGCGTCATCGAGGCCCTGTTCATCTGATCCGGGCACTCGGCTGACCGAGGGGCGGACGGTTCCTGGTGGACCGTCCGCCCCTCGCCGTATGTTGGCGGCATGCCTGCCAAGTCCCGTACGTACCAGCCGCAGAAGGTGCGCGCCGCGCTGGCCGCCCAGACCGGGGCGCTGCGCGCCGCCGTGCGGGCCCTCACCGCGGAGCAGCTCGACCGGCCCACCGGGCTGGGGGAGTGGCGGGTGCGCGAGCTGCTCGCCCACCTGGCCGTCCAGCTCGAGTTCGTCCCCGCGCACCTCGACGACCCGCTGGAGGGCCGGGCGCCGCTGGACCTGCTCGGCTGGGTGGCCGCCGTCGGGACGGTCGCGCCGCTGCTCGACGAGCAGGCGAGGACGCGGGCCGCCGAGGAGTTCGCGGGCGGTCCGGACGCGGCGGCGGAGGCCTTCGACCGCGCCGCCGAGGCGCTGACCGCCCTGCTGGAGCGCCCCGAAGCCGCCGACCCGGCCCGGCGGTTCGAGATCCGGCTGGGCTCGATGCTGCTCTCCGACATGCTGGTGACCCGGCTGGTGGAGACGGTGGTGCACGCCGAGGACCTGGCCGACGCGCTCGGCCCGGAGGCCTTCCCGGGCGGCTTCCCGCACGACCGCCAGGCCGTCGCCGCCGTCACCCGGCTGCTGGCGGACGCCTTCGCGGACCGCGCCCCCGGCGGCGCGGTCGAGCTGCGGATCCCGCCGTACGCCGTGGTCCAGGCCGTGGAGGGCCCCCGGCACACCCGGGGGACCCCGCCGAACGTGGTCGAGATGGACCCGCTGACCTGGATCCGGCTGGCCACCGGACGGGCCGACTGGGCGCGGGCGGTGGACACCGCCGCGGTCTCCGCCTCGGGGGAGCGCAGCGACCTGCGGGGGCACCTGCCGGTGCTGGCCTAGGGCGTGTCTTTCGGATCACGCCAGGCGGTCGCCGCCGGGGCACGCACCTCGCCGGCTTCTCGTCAGTCGCCGATGCTCCGCATGGACTCCCTCCTCGGCGCCGCCGATGCACGCACCCCAACGACGCCCGCTGATCCGACGTGATCCGAAAGACACGCCCCAGGGGCTGCCCGACGGGGCGTCACGGGACGGCGGGTGTCACCGGGCTGCGGGTGTCACGGCAGGGCGGGCGTCACGGCACGGCGGGGCCGCTCAGGTAGCCGCCCTCCGCCGAGTACGGCCAGGCGTTCGCGGTGCAGCCCTTGAGGCCGTAGATCTGCTGCATCATCGCGGGCGCCGGCTTGCCGGGGCCCGGGCAGGTCTCGTGCCCGTGCCCGATCCGGTGGCCGACCTCGTGATTGATGATCAGCGCCCGGTACTCCTCCAGCGGCCCGCTGAACTGGGGTGAACCGGTGTTCCAGCGCTTGGAGTTGACGATCACCTGGTCGCCGACGTTGCAGTTCACCTCGCCGTGGGTGTCCAGGCCGGAGGCGCCGCAGATCCGGTCCACGGTGGCCGGCGAGGCGATCTTCACGGTGAAGTCGTAGGAGCCGCCGGCGACCAGCTGGAAGCCGTTCTTGCGGTCGTTGGTCCAACCGCGCTTGTCGCCGAGGATGTCGTGGATCCGGGCGGCGGCGGCCGTGGCCTCGATGCCGATGCCGTCCTCGACCTCCACCCGGTAGCGGCGCACCTTGCCGCGTCCGACCGGCTGGGCGTTGGCGGGGGCGATGGTGAAGGTGCCCGCGCCCTTGGCGGGTCCCGGGTCCGGCGCGGTGGGGGTGGGCGTCGGGGCCGGCGGGGTCGGCGTGTCGGCCGCGGTGGGCGTCGGCGTGGCCGCGGGGGCCGGTGCCGGGCCGGTGGGTGCGGCGGACGGTTCGGCCGGCTGGGCGATCCGCGCCTGGGCGCTCGGCCCGGCCGGCGTCCCGGCGGAACGATTCAGCATGACCGCCGTGCCGCCCAGCACCGCGACCGCCGCGAACAGGGCCGCGAGCGTGCCGGGCCCGAGTCTCCGGCTCGGTCGGCGGCGTCGGCGACCACCGCGGGCGCGGCTGCGCGGGGCGGCGGATCGTGCTGCGGGCATGATCAACACCTTGGCATGGCGAACGGGTGAATGTCCACATACCGCGTATGCACGAATCCGGCACGGCGCGGCCGATCCCCGGCGGCGGTTGACCCCAGCGCCTCGGGTGGCAGACTGCGTGCATGGCGATTCACCGGAATCTTCTCGACGGCCCCGACCCGACCCTCCTGCCGGAGGACGAGCAGCCCTACCGCATGCTGGCGGAGGAGTCGGCCTCACCGACCCAGGTGGCCGCCGACTTCCCGACCTTCTGCCTGGCCTGGGCCATGCTCGCGGACGACGCCTACGCGGCCGGCCGCTACGTGGAGTCCTACGCCTACGCCCGCACCGGCTACCACCGCGGCCTGGACGCCCTGCGCCGCAACGGCTGGAAGGGCCACGGGCCGGTGCCGTGGGAGCACCGCGGCAACCGCGGCTTCCTGCGCTGCCTGGCGGCGCTCGCCCGCGCGGCCGGCGCGATCAAGGAGACCGAGGAGGAGGCGCGCTGCTGGCAGTTCCTGAAGGACAGCAGCGCCGAGGCGTACGGGGAGCTCAAGCCGTAGGGTCCGACCGACCCGGAACGCACGGTGCCCCCGGTGGACTTCCACCGGGGGCACCGTGCGTTCAGGCGGTCACCGGGCGGGGCCCGGCCGCCGGGGTCACTTCAGGCGGTTGCCGGCCGAGCGCAGCTGCTGCGCGGCCTCGACCACGCGGGAGGCCATGCCCGCCTCGGCGAGCTTGCCCCAGGTGCGCGGGTCGTAGGTGTTCTTCTTGCCGACCTCGCCGTCGACCTTCAGCACGCCGTCATAGTTCGCGAACATGTGGCCCGCCACCGGGCGGGTGAACGCGTACTGGGTGTCGGTGTCGAGGTTCATCTTCACGACACCGTTCTCCAGCGCGGTGGCGATCTCCTCGGCGCTCGAGCCCGAGCCGCCGTGGAAGACGAAGTCGAACGGGTCGTTCTTGCCGTACTGCTTGCCGATCGCGTCCTGCAGCTCGCGCAGCAGCTCGGGCTTCAGCACCACGTTGCCCGGCTTGTAGACGCCGTGCACGTTGCCGAACGAGGCGGCCAGCAGGTAACGGCCCTGCTCGCCCAGGCCCAGCGCCTCGGCGGTGCGCACCGCGTCGTTGACGGTGGTGTACAGCTCGTCGTTGATCTCGTGGGTGACGCCGTCCTCCTCGCCACCGGTCGGGGTGATCTCGACCTCGAGGATGATCTTGGCGGCGACGGCCTGGGCCAGCAGCTCCCGGGCGATGGCCAGGTTGTCGGCGAGGGTCTCGGCCGAGCCGTCCCACATGTGCGACTGGAACAGCGGGTTGCGGCCCTGGGCCACGCGCTCGGCGGAGATCGCCAGCAGCGGGCGGACGTAGCCGTCCAGCTTGTCCTTCGGGCAGTGGTCGGTGTGCAGCGCGACGGTGATGTCGTACTTGGCGGCGACGATGTGCGCGAACTCGGCCAGCGCGACGGCGCCGGTCACCATGTCCTTGTTGTGCTGGCCGCCCAGGAACTCCGCGCCACCGGTCGAGATCTGGATGATCCCGTCGCTCTCGGCCTCGGCGAAACCACGCAGCGCGGCGTGCAGGGTCTGCGACGAGGTGACGTTGATGGCCGGGTAGGCGAACTTGCCCGCCTTGGCCCGGTCCAGCATCTCGTTGTAGACCTCGGGAGTTGCGATGGGCATGCGATCCGCTCCTGTCGGGTTGCGGCGTACGGACGGTGCTGTCCGACGCTGTGTACGCCTTCGGTACGACTCCGTGCCGGCCGCCGACGCGCGGCGCTGCGGTGTGGCTCTCCGGCACCAAGGTTCGGGGCGACGTCCGCGGAACGGCAATGAGGGTGGTGTACCGCCGCGGTCCGGACGCCCGTGCCATCTTCCCAGACTCGTGCCCGCAGGTCAGCAGGAGCCCGCCAGTCGGAACGGGGCCGACGGCGGCGCGGGCGGCCGCCGGGTGCGCCGGGCCGCGCCCCCGGGGCGGGGCCGGATCGGCCCGCCGCCCCAAGCCTCCGTACAGACGGGCCCGCTATCCTGCGCCCGTGGACTACAACCAGCTGGCCGTCAATCTGCTCGACGCCAAATCCCTGATCTCGTCCCTCGGCGCCATCGGGCTGATCGCGATCATCTTCGCGGAGACCGGCCTGCTGGTCGGCTTCTTCTTCCCGGGCGACTCGCTGCTGATCATCGCGGGCGTCGCCGCCTCGAACGCCGCCTCCTCGGTGCTCGGCGACGGCGCCAAGCTGCCGATCGCCGCCCTGCTCGTCGGCGCGCCGCTGGCCGCGATCGCCGGCGCCCAGCTCGGGCACCTGATCGGGGTCAAGGTCGGGCCGAAGATGTTCGACAAGCCCGAGTCGAAGATCTTCCGGCGCGAGTACGTGATGAAGGCGGAGGAGTACTTCAACAAGTTCGGGCCCGGCAAGGCGGTCGTGCTGGCCCGCTTCATGCCGATCGTCCGCACCTTCCTCAACCCGGTCGCCGGCACGCTGGAGATGCCCGCCCGGACGTTCTTCCTGTGGAACGTCATCGGCGGTGTGCTGTGGACCGAGTCCATGCTGCTGATCGGCTACTTCTTCGGTGACGCGCTCGCCCCGGTGATCGACAAGTACCTGATCCCGGCGGTGCTGCTGATCGTCCTGCTGTCGGTCTCGCCGATCCTGATCGAGGTCCTGCGGGAGCGCCGGAAGAAGAAGGCGGGCGGCGCGGAGAGCGCCGAGGCCGAGAGCGTGCAGGCCGGCGGCGGCCGGCACCGACGGGGCTGAGCGGCCCGGAGGGCGAACGGAAGGGGCCGGGTCCCGTCTCACGTTTCACGTGAAACAGGACCCGGCCCCGTTGCGTGTCCGGTCCCGCCCGTCCGGCCCCGTCGTCGTCCGGCCGGGCCGTCGGCCTCAGAGGCCGAGGTCCTCCAGGTCGTACGCGGTCACGTACGGCAGGCCCTGCGCCTCGACGGCGGCCGCGCCGCCGCGCTCCACGATCACCGCGACGCCGACCACCTCGGCGCCCGCCTCGCGCAGCGCCTCGACGGCGGTCAGCACCGAGCCGCCGGTGGTGGAGGTGTCCTCGACCGCCAGCACCCGGCGGCCCTTGACCTCGGGGCCCTCGATCCGGCGCTGCAGGCCGTGCGCCTTGCCCGCCTTGCGGACCACGAAGGCGTCCAGCTCGCGCCCGCGGGCGGCGGCGGCGTGCAGCATCGCGGCGGCCACCGGGTCGGCGCCCAGGGTCAGGCCGCCGACGGCGTCGTACTCCAGGTGCGAGGTCGCGTCCAGCATCACCCGACCGACCAGCGGGGCGGCCTGGCCGTCCAGCGTGATCCGGCGCAGGTCGACGTAGTAGTCGGCCTCCTTGCCGGAGGAGAGGGTGACCTTGCCGTGCACGACGGCCTTGTCCTTGATCTGTGCCAGCAGGGCGTCGCGGTCGTTGCTCATGAGCGTTCAGTCTAGGCCCTGGCCGCCCGCCCGGCGCCCGGACCCTAGCGGCGGCGCAGCGCCCTGACCAGCACCACGGCGCCGCCCAGCAGGGCCACCGAGCCGCCGATCACCCACGGCACCGCGCTGCGGCCACCGGTGCCCGGGACCACGATCCCGCCCGCCTCGCCGCCCCAGCGGGACGCCGCCCGGGCCCGGGCGCTGCGGGCCGGCAGCGCCGGGGCGTACCGGCCGCGCGGCGGGGCGTGGTCGACCTCCTCGGCCGACCGGCCGACGATGCTGCGGCGGACCGGTCCGCCGGCCGGCTCGTCGTCGTACTCGAAGAGCGGCTCGGCGGGGAGCTCCTCGGCCACGCCGTCCTCGTGCGCGTCCTCGTCGGCGCCGCCGGTGGGCAGGCCGAAGCGCTCGGCGTCGGCGTCGGAGAAGGCGATCAGGTCGGAGAGGTCGTCGTCGAGGTCGTCCCCGGGCTGGTCCTGGTGCTCCTCGATGAACACCACGCTGGCCCCGGTGCCCTCGTCGTCCGCGCCCTCGTCGTCCGCGGGCCGGTCGTCCCCGTCGTCGTCCGCGTCGTCCGCGTCGGCCGGGCCGGTCCCGGCGCCCGCGGCGTCCTCGGTGTCGGGCTCGTCGCCGTCGGTCTCCGTCTCCGGTGCGGCGTCCGGGGACACCAGCGCGGTGGCGAAGCGCTCCAGCAGCCGGCGGCCGGCGGCGTCGAGGGCCTCCGAGTCGAACTCGGTGAGCCGGCCGGTGGCGCTGAGGTCGCCGGTGAAGCGGACCACGGCGGTGCCGTCCTCGGGGCCGTCCGCGACGCTCACCCGGACGGTGGCGGTCGCCTCGCCGCTGCCGCGGGCCTCCTGGCCCTCGGCGAACACGGTCAGCACGCCCTCGCGGCCCTCGATCAGGGAGAGCACGCCCTTGTAGGTGATGGTGGAGCCGCCGATCCGCAGCTTCAGCCGGCCACCGATCTCCTCGGCCGGACCGCTGCCGACCGCGGCCGGTTCGGTGCTGAGCCCCGGCACGCTACGGGCCAGCAGAGCCGGATCCTGCAGGGCCTGCCGCACCAGCTCGGCGGGCATCGGGACGACAACCTCATGCTCCATGCCACGGAGCCTACCGACCGAACCCCGCCCGGTCCCCACCCAGCACGGCCCGAGTTCCCCCGGGCCCCACCGCCCACCCCGGCCCCGGGACCCGGCCCGGGTTCCGGCCCCGCCCCGGCCGCCGGGCAACCGGACGGTGGCACACCCCCGGCCGCCGGCTCAGTGCGGCCCGAGCAGGGTGAGGGCGGCCGGGGGGCGGGCCGGGCGGAGCGGGGTGAGGCCGGTGGCGGAGGTGCGGAGGGCGTCGGCGGTGAGTGCCCGGGGCGGCGGGGCGTCCGGGGCGAGCGCCAGCGGGGGCTGTGCGGCGGCCGCCAGCAGGAAGAGCTGGGCGGCGTCCGGCGGGTCGGGCCGGCAGCCGGCGGTGGCGCTGCCCGGGAGGCCGTACGGGACGGTCTGCAGCCCGGCCGCCCGCAGGCCGGACTCGGTCCGCCAGAGCCCGTCCCGGTCTCCGCCGGCCCGGACGGCGAGGCGGCCGCCGGGGGAGAGCAGCCGGGTGGCGAGACCGTAGAACTCCTGGGAGTGGAACGTGACCGGTCCGCCGTCGGAGGGGGCGGGCAGGTCGGCGAGGACCACGTCGTACGGTCCGTCCTGGGCGGCCGCGTCGCCGCGCAGCCAGACCAGCGGGTCGGCGGCGGTGGCGCGCACCCGGGGGTCGTCCAGCGAGTGGCCGGTGAGGGCGGCGAGTCCGGGGTCGGTGCGGGCGAGCCGGGGGAGGGCCGGGTCCGTGTCGACCAGCCGGACGGCGCGCACGCCGCGGTGCCGCAGCACCTCCCGCAGGGCGAGGCCGTCGCCGCCGCCGAGGAGCAGGACGCGGGCGTCCGGCCCGGCGCCCATGGCGGGGTGCACGAGGGCCTCGCTGCCGCGGTACTCGTCCGGCCCGCAGACGGCGAGGCGCCCGTCGAGGTACAGCCGGAGGGGGCCCTCGGCGGGGCCGGTGAGCACGATCTCCTGGGTCCGGCTCCGGCCGGCGTAGCGGATCTGGTCCCCGTAGAGGGCGTGCCGGGCGGCGCGTTCGACGGCGTCGGTGCCGGCGGCGGCCGCGGCGAGGAGGGCGAGGACGAGGGCGCAGCCGCCCCAGAGCAGGCGCCGTGTCCGGGGGGTGGGTTCCTCGCGGAAGAGCCAGAGCACCACGGCGGCGCCGGCGACGGCGTTGACGGCGCCGGTGACGAGGGCGCCGGTGCCGGGGCCGAGGCCGGGGAGGATCAGGAACGGGAAGGCGAGGCCCCCGATGAGGGCCCCCACGTAGTCGGCGGCGAAGAGGTCGGCGGCGGTGCGCCCGGCGTCCTCGCGCCGGATCCGTTGGACGAGGGTCATCAGCAGGGGGATCTCGGCGCCGATCAGGATGCCGATGAGGCAGGTGAGGCCGACCACGGCGGCCTGGCAGCGGCCGATCCAGGCCCAGCAGGAGTAGAGGGCGAGGACGGAGAGCCCGCCGGTGAGCGCGAGTGCGCATTCGACGAGGGCGAAGGCGGTGGCGGGCCGGCGGGTGAGGCGCTTGGCGAGGAGCGAGCCGAGCCCCATCGCGAAGACCATGACGGACAGCACGACGGAGGTCTGGGTGACGGCGTCCCCGAGCAGGGAGTCGCCGAGTGCGACGAGTTCGAGCTCGTAGACGAGTCCGCAGGCCGCGCAGACGAACGCGGCCAGCAGGACGGCCAGGCGGGCGAGCCGGGGGCGGGAGCGCAGCCGGCACCGACGGCGGGCGGGCAGCGGGGCGAGGCTGCGCCCGGTCCGGGGCGGGTCGCCGTCGTCGTCGAGGTCCACTCGCGGGTGGGCGGGCGGACCGGCCGGATGGTTGATCACGAACAAACGCTAGGGGACGTTCGGGACGGACGGCTGCGCCCATTCGACGGACAGTGCGAGAGCTCGGATTGACGAATCGTTCCTGCGTGCGATTCATCGGTCGCGGTCCCGCTGGCGCCCCGGGGCGGCCGGTCGGCGGTCATGCCCCGGACACCACCAGCGAGGAGCGGGTGCAGACCAGCTGCCCCTCCTGCGGGTAGGCGTGCCAGGTGCGCCAGAGCAGCCGGTCCGTGCCGCCCTGGGTGACCAGGGCGGTGAAGGCGCTCGGGTCGCCGGGGAAGATCCCGGCCAGGCCCCGCGGGTGCCCCTCGACCAGCGCCAGCAGCTCCTGGGCGCGGGCCGCGAAGTCGTGCGGGGGCAGCGCCTCGATCCGGGCCGCGAACTCGTACTCCCAGCCGCCGACCTGCTTGGCGACCCGGGCCGGCAGCGGCGTCCGGCGGCCCGGCAGGCAGGCGACGGTCTCCAGGCACTCGCCCGGGCCCGCCGCGATCACCACCTGGTGCGACGCGCCCAGCAGCCGCAGCTGGAGGGTGCCGGACGTCCCGGGGTGCCCGCCCCCGGTGAGTCTCAGGTCGCGGACCGCGAGAGCGGGCAGCGGTTCGCCGCCCAGGCACCAGGCCAGGTCACCGGCGCGGGTGTCCGTGTAGGAGGTCTGCAGTGTGGTGAGCATGCTCGGCTCCGCGTTTCAGCTCCGTGCGCGCCCGCCGAGCAGCATCGAGTAGGCCTAGGCGATGGCGAGGCTGTTCGTGGCTGTGCGGCCCTGGGCGCGGCCGACCGTGGAAGGAAGGATTCCGGCTGGAGATTCAGCAGCAGAGAAGCATGAATACGCCGGGTCCGTCGGTGATTTACCCAACTTTGTCAAGCATTCACCGTTTCGGGCACACCTGCTTCCCGGCTCTGATCGACCCGGTGTGCGACTCTGCACCGCGCGCGCCCCTCTCACCGGGTCACGCGCCGTGCGCGCTGGTCGTGCGCCGTTCGTGCGCCTCACGCGCCGCCGCCCCGCACGCGCCGGGGGTGCGGGGCGTGCGGGGCGGCGGCGGGGTGTGCCGGAGAGGCCTCCCGGTGTGCCTCACGGGCATCGTCCGGATCCCGACCGGGCTTCCGGAGCCGTGGAGTTGACGGTTTCTCAGTCGCGTCGCGGGGCCATCATTGTTCCCCCGGCGTCGGCTGACCCGGCGGTCGGGGCGTCGGAACCGGGGTGCCGGAGCCGGGGCGTCAGAACCGGGATGTCAGCGCCACGGTGTCAGAGCCGCTGCAGGCGGGCGACCGCCTCCTCCAGCACTGCGTCCTGCTTGCAGAAGGTGAACCGGACCAGGCTGCGGCCGGCCTCGGCGTCGTCGTAGAAGACGGCGTTCGGGATCGCGACCACGCCGCAGCGCTCCGGCAGGGCCCGGCAGAACTCGACGCCGTCCTTCACCCCGAGCGGGGTGATGTCGGTGGTGACGAAGTACGTGCCCTGGGGGTTGAACGCCCGGAAGCCCGCCGAGGTGAGCCCGCCGACCAGCAGGTCGCGCTTGCGCAGCAGGTCGGCCCGGAAGCCCTCGAAGTACGCGTCGGGCAGCTGCAGCGCCTCGGCGACGGCGTACTGGAAGGGCCCGGCGCTGACGTAGGTCAGGTACTGCTTGGCGGTGCGCACGGCCGCGACCAGGGCCGGTGCGGCGGTGACCCAGCCGACCTTCCAGCCGGTGAACGAGAAGGTCTTGCCGGCCGAGGAGATGGCGACGGTGCGCTCGCGCATGCCGGGCAGCGCGGCGACCGGGTGGTGGGTGGCGCCGAAGACCAGGTGCTCGTAGACCTCGTCGGTGACGACCAGCAGGTCGTGCTCGACGGCGAGGGCGGCGATCGCGGCCGTCTCCTCGGCGGTCAGCACGGTGCCGGTGGGGTTGTGCGGGGTGTTCACCAGCAGCAGCCGGGTGCGCGGGGTGATCAGGCCGCGCAGCTCGTCCAGGTCGGGCCGGAAGTCGGGGGCCCGCAGGGTGAGCGGGACGCGCACGGCGCCGGCCATCGCGATGCAGGCGGCGTACGAGTCGTAGAAGGGCTCGAAGGCGATGACCTCGTCCCCGGGTTCGAGCAGGGCGAGCAGGGTGGCGGCGATGGCCTCGGTGGCGCCGGCGGTGACCAGCACCTCGGTGTCCGGGTCGTAGCACAGGCCGTGGAAGCGCTGCTGGTGCCCGGCGATCGCCTCGCGCAGCTCGGGGACGCCGGGGCCCGGCGGGTACTGGTTGCCGCGGCCGTCGCGCAGCGCCCGGACGGCCGCCTCGCGGACCTCCTCGGGCCCGTCGGTGTCGGGGAAGCCCTGGCCGAGGTTGATCGAGCCGGTGGCCGTGGCCAGGGCCGACATCTCGGCGAAGATCGTCGTGCCCATGCCGTCCAGCCTGCGGTTCAGCAGCGGCCTGTCACCCATCGATGGCTCCTCACGCGCGTCGTCGTCGGGCCCCATCCTGGGGTCGGCCGGGGGCCGGGGACAAGGACGGCCCGGCCACCTGGTCCCAGGTGGTCGGGCCGCTGCTCTCCGGGCGGGGTGAGGTCAGGCCTCGTCGGTGCCCTCGGGGGCCTCGCCCTCGCCGTCCTCGCCCTCGATCTCGTTCTGCAGGCCGAGGCGCTCGACGATCCACTGCTCGAAGCCGACGGACGCCTGGGTCCAGTTGGCGGTGGTGGTGACGAAGTAGTCCAGGTTGACGCCGGTGCCGACGATCATCTGGGCCTCACCGATCAGACGGACGACGCCGTCCTCGTGGGTGTGGGTGTAGACCTTCGGCCAGAGGGTCTCGCGGTTCCACTCGTCGATCAGGTCGAGGATCTCGTGCTTCTTCTCCAGCGGGTACGCGCGGTCGTAGAAGGCGCGCACCGCGAAGAGCTCCTTCTGCTCGCCGCGGAACATGTAGTAGACGCGGAAGCCCTCCCAGGGGGCGGTGAGGTCGCCCTCCTCGTCCACGACGTGCTTGAGCTGCATCTGGTCCAGCAGCTGGGCCACCAGCCCCTGGTCCGGGACGACGATCGGCGGGGGACCGGCCGGTCCGCCCTGGCCACCGGGCTGGCCGCCCTGCGGTACGCCGAAGGACGGGATGGACGACGGGTCGATGCTCATGGGGGTCCTCTTCCTCAGTGCACGTGGTGGCCGGCAATGAGAGGCCGCCCTTTCCACCTCCATCCTGCCTCATTCGGGGCCCTCCTCACAGGGGCACCCGGACACGCGTCGATCTTCGACGGAGGCCTTCCGACGGGGGGCTGAGCAGGCGGTGGTGACGGTGGGTGTCCGGCCGTACGGGGGTGCGGACGCGGAGCGCAGCGGCCGTCCGGCGGCCCCGGAGAGGGGAACTCGCGGCGGCGCGGGCGGTGCGCCCGGGCCGCCCCGCCCGACGGCGGGGCGGCCCGGGCACGCTGCGCTACTTCTCCAGCGGTCCGCGGCTGCGGACGGTGAGGCGGTCGCCCTCCTCGTCCCGCTCGACGAGGACGGTGTCCCCGTCGTGCACCCGGCCGGAGAGGATCGCCCGGGCCAGCTGGTCGCCGATCGCCGACTGGACCAGACGGCGCAGCGGGCGGGCGCCGTACGCCGGGTCGTACCCGGTCAGGGCCAGCCAGTCGCGCGCCGCCTCGGAGACCACCAGGCTGAGCCGCCGCTCGCGCAGCCGCTCGCCCAGCCGGGCCACCTGGATGTCGACGATCCGGCTGAGCTCGGCGGTGCCCAGCGGGTCGAAGACCACGATGTCGTCCAGCCGGTTGAGGAACTCGGGCTTGAACGCCGCCCGGACGGACTCCAGCACCAGCGCCTTCTTGCGCTCCTCCGGGATGGCCGGGTCCACCAGGAACTGCGACCCGAGATTCGAGGTGAGGATCAGGATGGCGTTGCGGAAGTCCACCGTCCGGCCCTGGCCGTCGGTGAGCCGGCCGTCGTCCAGCACCTGCAGCAGGACGTCGAAGACCTCGGGGTGGGCCTTCTCCACCTCGTCCAGCAGCACCACGCTGTACGGGCGGCGGCGCACCGCCTCGGTGAGCTGGCCGCCCTCCTCGTAGCCGACGTAGCCGGGCGGGGCGCCGACCAGACGGGAGACCGAGTGCTTCTCGCCGTACTCGCTCATGTCGATCCGGACCATCGCCCGCTCGTCGTCGAAGAGGAAGTCGGCCAGGGCCTTGGCGAGTTCGGTCTTGCCGACGCCCGTCGGGCCGAGGAAGAGGAACGATCCGGTCGGGCGGTCCGGGTCGGCGATGCCGGAGCGCGTGCGGCGCACCGCGTCCGAGACGGCCTGCACGGCCTCCGCCTGGCCGATCAGACGCCTGCCCAACTCCTCCTCCATGCGCAGGAGTTTGGCGCTCTCTCCCTCGAGCAGGCGGCCGGCCGGGATGCCCGTCCAGGAGGACACCACGTCGGCCACGTCGTCCGGGCCGACCTCCTCCTTCACCATCGGGGCGGAGGCGGACCCGGACTCCGTGTCCGCGGTGGCGGCCCGCTCCTGGGCCTCGGCGAGCTCCCGCTCGGCGGCCGGGATCTCCGCGTACATCAGCTTCGACGCGCGCTCGAAGTCGCCGTCGCGCTGGGCCCGTTCGAGCGCGCCGTGCAGGTCGTCCAGCCGCTCCTTGAGCTCGCCGACCCGGTTGAGGCTGCGCTTCTCCTGCTCCCAGCGCGCCGTCAGGGCGCTCAACTGCTCGTTGCGGTCGGCGAGGTCGCGCCGCAGCCGGGCCAGCCGGTCGATCGAGGCCGGGTCCGACTCCTTCTCCAGGGCCAGCTCCTCCATGCGCAACCGGTCCACGGAGCGCTGGAGTTCGTCGATCTCGACCGGGGAGGAGTCGATCTCCATCCGCAGCCGGGAGGCCGCCTCGTCGACCAGGTCGATCGCCTTGTCCGGCAGGAAGCGGGAGGTGATGTAGCGGTTGGACAGGGTGGCCGCGGCGACCAGCGCCGCGTCCGCGATCTGCACCTTGTGGTGCGCCTCGTAGCGGCCCTTGAGCCCGCGCAGGATGGCGATCGAGTCCTCGACGCTGGGCTCGCCGACCAGCACCTGCTGGAAGCGGCGCTCCAGGGCCGGGTCCTTCTCGATCCGTTCGCGGTACTCGTCCAGCGTCGTGGCGCCGACCATCCGCAGCTCGCCGCGGGCCAGCATCGGCTTGAGCATGTTGCCGGCGTCCATCGCGGAGTCGCCGCCCGCGCCCGCGCCGACCATGGTGTGCAGCTCGTCGATGAAGGTGACGACCTGGCCGTCGCTCTGCTTGATGTCGTTCAGGACGGCCTTCAGCCGCTCCTCGAACTCGCCGCGGTACTTGGCGCCGGCGACCATCGCGCTGAGGTCCAGTGCGACCAGCCGCTTGCCGCGCAGCGACTCCGGCACGTCCCCGGCGACGATGCGCTGGGCCAGGCCCTCGACCACCGCGGTCTTGCCGACGCCGGGCTCGCCGATCAGCACCGGGTTGTTCTTCGTCCGGCGGGAGAGCACCTGGACGACCCGACGGATCTCCTGGTCCCGGCCGATCACCGGGTCGAGCTTGCCGTCCCGCGCGGCCTGGGTGAGGTCGGTGCCGTACTTCTCCAGCGCCTTGTAGGTGCCCTCCGGGTCCGGCGAGGTGACCCGGCCGCTGCCGCGCACGTCCTTGAACGCGGCGAGCAGCGCCTTCGGCGTCGCGCCCTGCTGCACCAGCAGCTCGGCGACCGGCCCGCCCTCGGCGGCCAGGCCGACCATCAGGTGCTCGGTGGAGACGTACTGGTCGTCCAGGTCGTCGGCGCGCGCTCCGGCCTCGGTGAGCACCGCCAGGGTGTCCCGGGCGAGCTGCGGCGCGGCGACGGTCGAGCCCATCGCGCTGGGCAGCGCGGCCAGCTGGCGGCGCGCCTCGGCGTCAATCCGGGCGGCGTCCGCGCCGACCGCCTCCAGCAGCGGCCGTGCGATGCCCTCGGGCTGCTCCAGCAGGGCGGTCAGGATGTGCACCGGCTTGACGTCCGGGTTCCCGGCCGCGCCCGCCTGCCGGATCGCGGCGGACAGGGCGTCCTGCGTCTTGGTGGTGAACTTGCTGGCGTCCACTGCTGGGGGGTCCTCCCGTGTCGTCCTTCAGGTCTGCTGACTACAGCATGCACTAAGTTGAGTCTATTCCGCTCAACTTTCCGGGGTCTCGGTGACCGGGGTCCCGGCACCCGGGGCCCGCGCAGTCCGGCTCCCCGCCGCCCGCCCGCCGGCGGCCCCCCGCCCGGCGCCCGCCGGCCCCCGGGCCGCCGGCGCCGCCCGGCGGGTCAGCACCAGCAGCTCCCGGGCCGGCCCACCCGGACGCTGTCCGGCGGGCCACACCGCGCGCAGCGGCCGCCGCAGGTCCAGCCCGTCCTCCAGCGGCACCTCCACCAGCCGCCGGCTCGCCAGCTCCTCCGTCACGGCCAGCTCGCTCAGGCAGACCGGCCCGGCGCCGGTCATCGCCGCCGCCTTCAGCGCGGTGGACGAGGCCAGCTCCAGCCGGGGCCGGGTCGCGCCCCCGAACGGCGCCAGCGCCATCTCCAGCACCTCCCGGGTGCCCGAGCCGGGCTCGCGCAGCACCAGCGGAGTGGCCGCCAGCTCGGCTCCGGTCAGCGGCGTGCGGCGGCGCGCCCACGGGTGCCCGGGCGCCACCACGACCACCAGCCGGTCGGCCGCCACCACCGCGCCGGCCAGCCCGGGCGGCGGGGACGGGCCCTCCACGAAGCCCAGGTCGGCGTCCCCGGCCAGGACGTGCCCGGCGACCTCGGCCGAGTTCGCCGTCCGCAGCGTCACCGCCGTCCCGGGGCTGGCCTCGGAGAGCGCCAGCAGCCAGCCCGGCATCAGGTACTCGGCGACGGTCAGACTGGCCACCACCGTGAGCTTGGCGTCCCGGCGCTCGCGCAGGGCGTCGATCCCGGCGTCCAGGGCCTTCGCCGCCTCCACCACGTGCCGGGCCCACTCGACGACCAGCCGGCCCGCCCCGGTGGGCCGGCTGCCGCGCGGCGAGCGTTCCAGCAGCGGGACGCCGATCTGCCGCTCCATGCCCTTGATCCGGGCGCTCGCGGTCGGCTGGCTGACGCCCAGCTCGGCGGCCGCCTGTCCGACGCTGCCCAGCCGGTCCACCGCGAGCAGCAGTTCCAGGGCGCCGAGTTCGGGGACGCGGGGGGAGAGGGCCATAGGTTCAGGCTATGCCCTCATAGGATCCGCGGCGCTACCGGCGGCCGGGCCCGGCGGGCACGGTGGAACCATGTCCACCCTGGCCGATGTCCGCCCGTTCCCCCGCTCCCCACGGCTCTCCCGCCCCGGCCGCCCGGCCGGTGCCGGCCGGCTCCCCCGGTTCGACCTCGCCCAGCTCGGCCCGAACTGGTACGCCGTGGTGATGGGCACCGCGATCCTGGGCAACGGCGCGGCCGTCCTCCCCGTCCGGCTGCCCGGACTGGTCGGGTTCGGTGAGGTGATGTGGGCGCTCGGACTCGCCGTCCTGCTGGTGCTGCTCGCGGCCCGGCTGGTCCACCTGACCCGGCACCGCGAGGCCGCCCGCACCCAGCTGCTGGACACCCCCGCCACCGCCGTCTTCTACGGCTGCCCGCCGATGGCCCTGCTCTCGGTCGGCCTCGGCACCCTGCTGCTCGGTTCCCGGGTGATCGGCACCGGCCCGGCGGTCGCCCTCGACGCCGTGCTGTGGGGCGCCGGCACCCTGTACGCGCTGGCCGTCGCCGCCGGCATCCCGTACCTGATGATCACCCGGCACCCGGTCTCCGCGCTGGAGGCCAATCCGACCTGGCTGCTGCCGGTGGTCGCCCCGCTGGTCGCCTCCGCCACCGGCCCGGCGCTCGTCCCGCACCTGCCGGCCGGCGGCCCCCAGCAGACCATGCTGTACGCCTGCTGGGCCCTGTTCGGGGTCGGTCTGCTGGCCACCCTGGTGCTGCTGCCGGTGGTGTTCACCGGGCTGTTCCACAGCAAGCTGCCGGCCCTGGCGCTCACCCCCTCGCTGTTCCTGGTGCTCGGCCCGCTCGGCCAGTCCGTCACCGCCGTCCACCAACTCGCCGACGCCGCACGCCCGGTGCTGCCCTCGCTGGCCCCCGCCATGCTCCCCTTCGCCGAGCTGTACGGCGTCGCGGTGATCGGCGTCGCGATGCTCTGGCTGCTCGTCGCGCTGACCGCCAACCTGCGCGCCCGCCGGGCCGGCATGCCCTTCGCGATGACCTGGTGGGCCTTCACCTTCCCGGTCGGCACCTGCGTCACCGGCGCCTCCGCCCTCGCCCGGCACACCGGGTTCGGCGGCTTCACCGCCCTGGCCACCGGCCTCTTCGTGCTGCTGGCCGGCGCCTGGGTGCTGGCCGCCGCCGGTACGGCCGCCGGGCTCGCCCGCGGACGGCTGCTGGCGCGCTGACCGCCAACCTGCGCGCCCGCCGGGCCGGTCGTGCACCCGCCGGCGCTGCAGGAACCCGCAGACCGGACCGCCCCGCAGGGGCCGGCCGGGCCTACCGGCGGGCGGCCGCCGCGCACCCCCGCCGGCCTCGCCCTCCACCGGAACCCGACCCACCGCCCGGTCCCGCCGGGCCCGGGCAGCCGTGCAGGTAGCTGCAATTGCGCGAACCTGCACTCGGGCGGCACTTGTCCACCGGCCGTCACACTGTGAGGGTGGAGCCACGCCAGGTCGTCCGGGCACCGCAGCCCGTCGGTGGCGACCGGCTCTTCGGAACTGCCCCGGGTGCAACGTCCCGCACCCGTGGAACGGGGGAAGAGCACCGGCCGGGGCCATGTGTGGTGATGGCACCCCGGACCGGATCCGTCGAGGCGTTGCTGCTCCGCCTCGACGGAGGCGTCCAGGCACTGGCGTGCCGACGGCGGCCCCCGGGCGCCACGGAGTGCGACGGCACCCGGCCCGGGGCCCGCCGTCCGACCGGCTCCGTGACCGCCGGCCCGGTGATCCCGCCGCGGCGGCGCCCGGTACCGTGATCACGCCCGGCGCACCGGCGGCGAGAACCGCGCCGCCCGCAGCGGGGGGCGGCCACCAGGGAGAAGCGTCCGGCAGGGAGTGTGCGACGTGACGGCGGAACCGGCGGTCGCGCCGCACCACGGACAGCCCGCGGGCGAGGAGCCCGACGAGGCCGCCCGGCAGCTGTACCTGGCGGTCCTCGCCGAGGGCGGCCGGATCCCCTACTCCGGGGTCCGGGAGGCCGACCGGGAGCCGCTCCGACAGCTCATCGCCATCGGCCTGCTGCTGGCCAACCCGATGGACCACTGCTACACCGCCGTCAGCCCGCGTTCCGTCAGCGACCGCCTCGGCGCCGAACTCCGCAGCGAGGCCACCCGGCTGCTGGTGCGCGCCGAGAGCCTCCCGGGCTCCCTCGACGGCCTGACCCGCGCCTACGACGCGATGCCCCGCCCCTCCGGCCCGGCCGGCGGCGCCGTCCACGTCGAGGGCCACGTCCACATCCGGCAGCGGATCTCCCAACTGGTCTCCGACTGCCGGTCCGAGGTGCTCACCGCCCAGCCCGGCCACCGGCCCGCCGAGACCCTGCAGATCGCCCTGCGCCAGGACGTCCAGCTCCTGCAGCGCGGCTGCTCCCTGCGCACCGTCTACCAGCCCGTCGCCCTCGCCGACCGGCCCGCCCGCGCCTACGCCGAGGAGGTCACCCGGCACGGCTCCCGGATCCGGGTCCTGGACGAACCGTTCCAGCGGCTGATCGTCTTCGACCGCACCGTCGCGGTGATCTCCGCCAGCGACGACCACAGCACCGCGGCCTTCATCACCGACCCGGCCGCCATCACCTTCCTGGTCGGCGCCTTCGAACGGGACTGGGCCCGGGCGGACCCGGCCGGGTTCGCCGCCGGCGGCGGGCCCGCGCGCAGCGTCCCGGACCGCGTCGGCCGGCTCCTCGCCCGGGGGCTCACCCAGCGCGCCGTCGCCACCCGCCTGGGCCTGAGCGAGCGCACCGTCGCCGCCCACATCTCCCGCCTGCGCGACCGCCACGGCGCCCAGACCCTCTTCCAGCTGGGCTGGCTGATGCGGGGCGCCCGCGACGACCGGTGAGCCCTCCCCGGCCGGGCGCGGCCGCGCGGGGGGCTCACACGGCGGGCGACCGGGGCCAGGGGGTGACCGGTCGTCGGGACGAGCCCGGCCGGGCCCGGTGGGGCTCAGCCGGTGGCCGCGCCGGTGGGCCAGTAGCCGGTGACGGGGGGCTGCTGCCGGGGGACGTTGAACTGCTCGCCGGGGGCGGTCCAGAAGCCCTCGCGCAGGGACAGCGCCATGCCGGCCCAGTCCAGGGCGGTCTCCACGGTGTGGTTGAGCGCCTCCTGCGACCAGGTGTCGTCGAAGACCAGCGGCAGGACGGGGGCGACCTGCTCGATGGTGGCGATCAGCGGGTTGTGGGTGATCGCCTCGTCGACGAGGAGGACGATCGGCTTCCGCAGCGCCGAGGCCCATCCGAGTTCCAGGCTCACTCCGGCCGACAGCGGCGCGCCGACGTAGGCGAACACCAGGTCCGCGGACTGCAGCGCGCGGAAGTCGGACGGCACCCGGGGCTCGGGGGCCCGGCCGGCGACGGTCCAGGCGTCGCTGTGGTGCGCGCTGTAGACGGCGGCACCGCTGCGCAGCAGCGTGGTGCGCAGGGTCGTCAGCCGCGTCCGGCTGGCGAGCGTCACCACGCTGTCCGCGGGCCCGGTCAGCCGCATCAGCGGCGCGGCCAGGAACACTCGTGCACGCCGGCCTTCGGTGGCCTGGCTGTCGTGCTGACGCAGGTAGGGCTCGGTCATGTCGACTCCGGGGGAAGGCGTTGGCACTCGGCTGCTCGCCGCCGACGCTTGGTGTGGAGATTGGGACAGGGGGAAATCGTGCGGGTTTATCACTATTTCGATGCCTGTCATACGCGGCGTTCGGGAGGGAGGATCCCGCTGCTGCGGCGTGAGGACGCCAGTTGATCGTCCATCGGGCACGGGGTGCCAGTCCACTGATGCACGGTGTCATCCCTCTGCATGGCAGAGAGATGACACCCTCTTCGGGCTGGGCGCGACCGTGACAGCCAGATACGGCATGTGGCACGATCTGAGCGTTTGATTGTCTGTCGCCTGTTCATTCGACTGACAGGCCACTGAAGAGGATTGGGGTGTGCGCGTGTCTCGTCTGCGTAGGGCTGCCAAGGCGGCCGTGATGGCGATATCTGCGGGCGTCCTTACCGTGCTTGGCTTCGGACTGCTTGCCACCGGCCATGATGCCGATGGATCTGCCCATGTCAATCGCGCGGGGTTCGGGGTCGATGTTAGTACGACTTCGAATCAGGCAATGGGCACGGCTTTGGACGGCGAACACCAGTGGACATGACAGAATGAGGCTGACGAATCGTTATGCGCTGCCGGAAGCGGCGGGGAGGCATGGCGATTCGTCGGTCTCTTGTGACGAACGGGCCAGCGCCCAACCGAGTTGGAACAGCGATTCGACGTTGTAGTCCTCCCGCATCTCGGCCAGATGGCGGGCGAGGGTCCGTTCGCTGATGCCGAGCCGGCGGGCGATGACCCGGTGGTTGGTGCCCTCGAGCAGCAGGTCGATGATGGTCTGGCGCATCCGTGACACCACCTGTTGCGGCACGGTGCGTCCGCCGGTGAAGTCGAGACCGCGGTTCCAGTTGCGTTCGAACACCTCGTGCACGAGGAAGTGGATGACGGCGGGGTCGTGGATGAAGGCGGCCAGGTTGAGGTCCTCGGCGACCGGGATGGCGGCCAGCTGCCGGTCCACGATGATCAGCCTGGTGTACGGCTCGTCGAGGGTGCGGAACCGGCCGCCGGCCTCGGTGATCTTCGCGACGTAGTCCCGGGTGGGCGCGTGGTACCGCGTGCTCGGGTGGTAGATCGTGCGGACGGCGATCCCGCGCTTGAGATCGGCCAGGTCGTCGTCGAGCACCCGGGACAGGACGTCCGGCGGGCGCGGACCTCCCGGCTGGGCCGCGAGGATCTCCTCTTTCGCCGTGGTCACGGCGTGGTTGATCCGCTGGCTGATCAGCGCCTTGCCGCGGACGTACTCAATTGTTCCGCCGGAGGACTCCGGGCGGTGAAACGCGTCCGCGAGGCTCTGGAGGTCGCTCGGGACGGCTATCGCGCGCGACAGCAGTGCCAGTGCCTGACGCTGCCAGACCGCGCTCAGACCGGTGGCGAGCTGTTGCGGGTCGACCGCGACCAGAATCTGCGGATCATCCAGGTCGGGAGTCAGGAGACCGATGTCCAACAGCTCGCTGAGGTGGCTGTAGTCGTGCTCCGCGATTTCATTGCGGGCCGTCCGACCGCGCGTCCGGATAATCGCGAGGTAGAGATCATGCGCTCCGGCGGACAGGGTGCCCGTCGCACTGACCCCCGGAATGGCGTCGTTCCTCCCGTTCATTCACGGCTCCTTCTCGACGACCGAACCTGCCCTATGGCTGCACCCGAGCCCCATCGGTGATCCTAGATCCCGGAGTGGGATCTGGAAGTGGGCATTGTTCCACCATTGCGGAGTAGCGCTTCGATTGGCACCCTCTCACCACGACCAAACCGCCGGCACCCCCCAGGCGGAGGGAACCGGCGGCTGTCGGTGTTTCGGGCCCGGTCAGCGCTTGGGGCGCCAGACCACCAGGGCGCTGGAGTGCGGGGTGGGGGGCTGGTACGGGACGAGGTCGCGCCGGTAGGAGGCGTGCACGGCGGCCTCGCGCTGCTGGAGCGCGGTCGCGGCGCCCTCGAGGGAGTCGACCAGTTCGCTGATCCGCGACTGCAGGGCGGTGACCTGGTTCTCCAGCTCGATGATCCGCTTGATGCCGGCCAGGTTGATGCCCTCGTCCTGGGAGAGCCGCTGGACCTCGCGCAGCTGCTGGATGTCGCGGGCCGAGTAGCGGCGGCCGCGGCCCGCGGTGCGGTCGGGGCAGACCAGGCCGAGGCGGTCGTACTGGCGGAGGGTCTGCGGGTGCAGGCCGGAGAGCTCGGCGGCGACGGAGATGACGTACACCGGGGTGTCCTCGGTGAGCACGTACTGCGGCGGGGCCGCGGCGCGCCGGGGGCGGCGGTTGTCGCCGGGGAGGCCCTCGCCGATGCCGGGGCCGATCGGGCTGTCGGGGATCATCGGGGACATCTGGTCGTCACGCTCCCTTCGCCGCCCGGAACAGGGCGGCTCGCGGGTCGTCGGAGGCGGTGGCCTCGCGGTACTGCTCCAGGGCGTTCAGCGCGTCGCCGGTGACGTGCTGCGGCACCACGACCTCGACGGTGACGAGGAGGTCGCCGCGGGTGCCGTCCTTGCGGGTGGCGCCCTTGCCGCGGGCGCGCATGGTGAGGCCGTTGGCGCTGCCCGGGGGCAGCTTGAGCTTCACGGCGGGGCCGTTGAGGGTGGGCACCTCGATGGTGCCGCCGAGGGCGGCCTCGGGGAAGGTCACGGGGACGGTGACGGTGAGGTTGTCCCCCTTGCGGCCGAAGACCGCGTGCGGGTCGACGTGCACGGTGACGTAGAGGTCGCCGGGCTGGCCGCCGCGCTCGCCCTGCGCGCCCTTGCCCTTGAGCCGGATCCGCTGGGCGTCCTGGACGCCGGCGGGGATGCGGACCTGCATGGTGTGGGCCGAGCTGGCCCGTCCGCTGCCGTGGCAGTCGTTGCACGGGTCGTCGACGATCATGCCGCGGCCGCGGCAGTCCTTGCACGGCTCGGAGAGCGCGAACGCGCCCTGGCCGCGGCTGACGGTGCCGGCGCCGACGCAGGTCGGGCAGACCCGCGGGGTGGTGCCGGTCCGGGCGCCGGTGCCGTTGCAGGAGCGGCAGGGGGCCTGGCTGGTCATCCGGAGGGGGACGGTCGCGCCGTCGACGGCCTCCTCGAAGGCCAGGGTGACCTCGGTCTCGACGTCGGCGCCGCGCCGCGGCTGGGCCTGCCGGCCGCCGCGGTTGAACAGGCCGCCGAAGACGTCGCCGAGCCCGCCGGTGTTGGCGCTCTGGCTGCCGCTGAAGAGGTCGCCGAAGTCGAAGCTGTAGTTGCCGGCGCCCGCGCCGGGGCCGCCGGCCCGGAAGCCGCCGTTGGCGAAGAGGCTGCGCGCCTCGTCGTACTCCTTGCGGCGCTTCTCGTCGGAGAGGACGTCGTAGGCCTCGGAGATGTCCTTGAAGCGGTCCTCGGCCTTGCTGTCGCCCTTGTTGGCGTCCGGGTGGAACTCGCGGGCGAGCTTGCGGTAGGTCTTCTTGATCTCGGCGGCGGTGGCGTCCTTGGGCACGCCGAGGACCTTGTAGTAGTCCTTCTCCACGTAGTCCTTGCCGCTCATGCGTCCACCTCGCTCCGCCCGGCAGCCGCTGCGCGCCACGCGCACCTCTGAACGGTCCGCCCGCTGCGCTCGCTCACGGCTCCCGCCACCTCCCGATGTCCATCGTCGCTGTGCTGTCGACGGGCCGTCCGCCGGCCGCCGTCGACAGCGCGCTGCGGAGCCGGCCGCCGTCATGGCCGGCGTACGACTCCGCAGCGCACTGGTTGTCAGCTGTCACAGGTTGTCAGCTGTCAGCTGTCCGAGCCACCGTCGGACGCGTCCTCGTCACCGGACTTGGCGTCGCCGTCCGGACCGGCCGTCGTCTGGGTGCCCGGCTGGGGCTCCGCGACGGCGACCATGGCGGGGCGGATGATCCGCTCGCCGATCCGGTAGCCGGGTTGGAGGATCTGCACGCAGGTGTCCTCGGTGACGTCCGAGGAGTAGCTGTGCATCAGGGCCTCGTGCATGGTCGGGTCGAAGGGCTCGCCCTCCTTGCCGAACTGCTGCAGGCCCAGCTTGGCGACGACCGTCTCCAGGGACTCGGCGACGGACTTGAAGCCGCCGGTGACCTCGCCGTGCTCGCGGGCGCGGCCGATGTCGTCCAGGACCGGGATCAGGGACTCCAGGATGTTGGAGACCGCGATCTCGCGGACCGTCAGCCGGTCGCGCTCGACCCGCTTGCGGTAGTTCTGGTACTCGGCCTGCAGGCGCTGCAGGTCGGCGGTGCGCTCGCCGGCCTCGCGCTTCGCGGCGGCCAGGTCGTCGGCACCGTCGGCGTCGGAGGAACCGCCCGCGGCGGCCTCCTCGGCCGCCTTGATCACGGCCTCCTCGGCGGCGGAGTCGTCGCCGGGCTTGCCGCCCTGCGGCTTGTCCGTCATGCCGACGCACCGCCCTTGGGCTTCTCGTCGTCCACGATCTCGGCGTCGACGACGTCGTCCTCGGCCTTGGCCTGGGCGGAGTCGCCGGCCGGGGCCGCACCGGCGGCGTCGGCGTTGGCGTACAGCGCCTGGCCGAGCTTCTGCGCGGTGGTGGACACCTTCTCGGAGGCCTCGCGGATCTTCGCGATGTCCTCGCCCTTCAGGGCCTCCTTGAGCT
This sequence comes from Kitasatospora sp. NPDC004745, assembly GCF_042873275.1. Lineage (NCBI taxonomy): Bacteria > Bacillati > Actinomycetota > Actinomycetes > Kitasatosporales > Streptomycetaceae > Kitasatospora > Kitasatospora sp. NPDC004745. Next base: position 146,583 of record NZ_JBIALK010000006.1, read on the forward strand.
CGCCGACGGCGGTCTCGACCTCGGTCTTGACGTCGGCCGGGAGCTTGTCGGCGTTGTCGGCGATGAACTTCTCGGTCGAGTAGACGAGCTGCTCGGCGGAGTTGCGGGTCTCGACGGACTCGCGGCGCTTGTGGTCCTCCTCCGCGTACTGCTCGGCCTCGCGCATCATGCGCTCGATGTCGTCCTTCGGCAGCGCGGAGCCGCCGGTGACGGTCATCTTCTGCTCCTTGCCGGTGCCGAGGTCCTTGGCACCGACGTGCATGATGCCGTTGGCGTCGATGTCGAAGGTGACCTCGATCTGCGGCAGGCCGCGCGGCGCCGGCGGGAGGCCGGTCAGCTCGAACATGCCGAGCTTCTTGTTGTACGCGGCGATCTCGCGCTCGCCCTGGTAGACCTGGATCTGCACGGACGGCTGGTTGTCCTCGGCCGTGGTGAAGATCTCGGAGCGCTTGGTCGGGATCGTGGTGTTGCGCTCGATCAGCTTGGTCATGATGCCGCCCTTGGTCTCGATGCCGAGGGACAGCGGGGTGACGTCGAGCAGCAGGACGTCCTTGACCTCGCCCTTGAGGACACCGGCCTGGAGCGAGGCGCCGATGGCGACGACCTCGTCCGGGTTGACGCCCTTGTTGGCCTCCTTGCCGCCGGTCAGCTCGCGGACGAGCTCGGCGACGGCGGGCATGCGGGTCGAGCCGCCGACCAGGACCACGTGGTCGATCTCGGAGAGCGCGATGCCGGCGTCCTTGATCACGTTGTGGAACGGGATCTTGCAGCGCTCCAGCAGGTCGGAGCTGAGCTGCTGGAACTGGGCGCGGGTGAGCTTCTCGTCCAGGTGCAGCGGGCCCTCGGCCGAGGCCGTGATGTAGGGCAGGTTGATCGAGGTCTCGGAGGACGAGGACAGCTCGATCTTGGCCTTCTCGGCGGCCTCGCGCAGACGCTGCAGGGCCATCTTGTCCTTGGACAGGTCGACGCCGTGGCCGGCCTGGAAGACCTTGACCAGGTGGTCGACGACCTTCTGGTCCCAGTCGTCGCCGCCGAGGTGGTTGTCACCGTTGGTGGCCTTCACCTCGACGACCCCGTCGCCGATCTCCAGCAGGGAGACGTCGAAGGTGCCGCCGCCGAGGTCGAAGACCAGGATGGTCTGGTCGTCCTTGTCGAGGCCGTAGGCCAGGGCGGCCGCGGTCGGCTCGTTGACGATGCGCAGGACGTTGAGGCCCGCGATCTCACCGGCCTCCTTGGTGGCCTGGCGCTCGGAGTCCGAGAAGTACGCCGGGACGGTGATGACGGCGTCGGTGACGGTCTCGCCCAGGTAGGCCTCCGCGTCCCGCTTCAGCTTCTGCAGGATGAAGGCGCTGATCTGCTGGGGGTTGAAGTCCTTGCCGTCCAGGTTGATCTTCCACCCGGTGCCCATGTGGCGCTTGACCGAGCGGATGGTGCGGTCCACGTTGGTGACCGCCTGGCGCTTGGCCACCTCGCCGACCAGGACCTCGCCGTTCTTCGCGAAGGCCACGACGGACGGAGTGGTCCGCGCGCCCTCGGCGTTCGTGATGACGGTGGGCTCGCCACCCTCCAGAACGCTGACGACCGAGTTCGTCGTACCGAGGTCGATGCCGACCGCGCGTGCCATCGTAGATACCTCCACGGAAGAGTTGAGCTTTACGGGCTCAAGGATGCATGACCCGACGGGTCGCGTCAACAGGTGTGAGTCCGGGTGGCTCAACTTTGCTGAGCCCTGTCCTGCGGTGCGGCCGGCGGGCGGATGTGGCGGGCGTGGGGTTACGTGACTGCCGCCATAGCTTGAGAACCTTCTGGAGGACTGTGGGTGGGCGGTATTGTCCGGGCCGTCGGCCCGGCAAGTTACCGACGAGTACACTTACTTCAGAACCACAGAGACTGCTCAACAGCAAGCCGCAGGAGACGGAGAGCCGATGCAGCTAGCAGCGATCGTCATCTCGCTGGTCACGTTCGTGATCGGCACCGCGCTCGCCGCCCGTGCGGCGTTGTACATCTTCAAGGTGGTGCGGACCGGTCAGGCGGACTCCACCCGCTTCGGGCAGCCCGCCCAGCGGGCGAAGACCGTCGCCGTCGAGTTCGTCGGCCACACCAGGATGAACCGCTGGGGGATCGTCGGCATCGCCCACTGGTTCGTGGCGGTCGGCTTCTTCAGCCTCGTCCTCACCGTGGTCAACGCCTTCGGCCAGCTCTTCGACGCCGAGTTCGCGCTCCCGATCATCGGCCACTGGCTGCCGTGGGAGATCTTCGTCGAGCTGGTCGGCACCCTGACCACCCTGGGCATCGCCACCCTGATCGTGATCCGGCTGCTCAGCCTGCCCTCCCGGGCCGGCCGCAAGTCGCGCTTCGCCGGCTCCATCGCCTGGCAGGCCTTCTACGTCGAGTACACGATCCTCGGCATCGGCATCTGCATCCTGATGCTGCGCGGCCTGGAGGGCGCCCTGGCCGGCGTCGACTCCTACGACCCCGCGTACCTGGTCTCGTACCCGATCGCCGCCGCCTTCGACGGCGTCGCCCACGGCACGCTGGCCAACCTGGTCTACCTCTTCGCGATGCTGAAGATCTGCATCTCCTTCGCGTGGGCGACCACCATCGGCCTCAACCCCTCGATGGGCGTGGCCTGGCACCGCTTCCTCGCCTTCTTCAACATCTACTTCAAGCGCGAGGAGGACGGCGGCACCGCGCTCGGCGCCCTGCGCCTGATGACCAGCGGCGGCCAGCCGATCGACTTCGAGGACCCGGCCGACGACGCCGTCTTCGGCGTCTCCCAGGTCGAGCACTTCTCCTGGAAGGGCATCCTCGACTTCTCGACCTGCACCGAGTGCGGCCGCTGCCAGTCGCAGTGCCCCGCCTGGAACACCGGCAAGCCGCTCTCGCCCAAGCTGCTGATCATGAGCCTGCGCGAGCACGCCTTCGGCAAGGCCCCCTACCTGCTCGCCGGCGGCGGCAAGGACATGGAGGGCGAGGAGAAGGCCACCCCCGAGCAGCTCGCCGACGTCCCCGCGGCGGCCCTGGCCGAGGCCGAGCGCCCGCTGATCGGCACCGCCGAGGAGAACGGCGTCATCGACCCGGACGTCCTCTGGTCCTGCACCACCTGCGGCGCCTGCGTCGAGCAGTGCCCGGTGGACATCGAGCACATCGACCACATCGTCGACATGCGCCGCTACCAGGTGATGATCGAGTCCTCGTTCCCGACCGAGGCCGGGACGATGCTCAAGAACCTGGAGAACAAGGGCAACCCGTGGGGCATGGCCACCAAGGCCCGCCTGGACTGGGTGAAGGAGCTCAAGAAGGAGACCGGCATCGAGGTGCCGGTGATCGGCGAGGACATCGACCCCGCCGAGGTCGAGTACCTCTACTGGGTCGGCTGCGCCGGCGCCCTGGAGGACCGGGCCAAGAAGACCACCAAGGCCTTCGCCGAGCTGCTGCACACCGCGGGCGTGAAGTTCGCCATCCTCGGCAAGGAGGAGTCCTGCACCGGTGACTCCGCCCGCCGCCTGGGCAACGAGTTCCTCTTCCAGATGCTCGGCGCCCAGAACGTCGAGACGCTGAACGCGGCCCTGGAGGACGCCCCGGTCAAGCGGATCGTCGCCACCTGCCCGCACTGCTTCAACACCATCGCCAACGAGTACCCGCAGCTGGGCGGCCACTTCGAGGTCATCCACCACACCCAGCTGCTGCAGCACCTGATCGACGAGGGCAAGCTCGTCCCGGTCAACCCGGTCGAGGGCCTGATCACCTACCACGACCCCTGCTACCTGGGCCGCCACAACAAGGTCTACAGCCCGCCGCGCGAGATCATGGACAAGGTCCCCGGTCTGCGCCAGCAGGAGATGCACCGCCACAAGGAGCGCGGCTTCTGCTGCGGCGCCGGCGGCGCCCGGATGTGGATGGAGGAGCGCATCGGCAAGCGGATCAACACCGAGCGCGTGGACGAGGCGCTGTCGCTCAACCCCGACATCGTCTCCACCGCCTGCCCGTTCTGCCTGGTGATGCTCTCCGACTCGGTCAACGGCAAGAAGAACGAGGGCGCGGCCAAGGAGCACCTGAAGGTGGTCGACGTCGCCCAGCTGCTGCTCGACTCGGTGAAGGCCACCCCGCCGACCGAGGCCGAGGAGCCCGCGACGGTGGACGCGTAGCGTCCTCTGTTCGACAGTTCTGCAACAACTGCCCGGCCCGGGGGGCGTCGCGAGAGCGCCCGCCGGGCCGGGCTTTTGGCGCCGATCGGGGGTGCGCGGCGGAGCGCGCGGAGGGCAGGACTCGTAGGGGAGTGGTGCCAATCGCACGGCCGCCTGACTGCGTCCCCGTTGGAAGGAAATACAGTAGGCGCCAGACCGGCCCCGTGCCGGTCGACCCGTTCCGGACCGCCGGACGGGTCCAGACCACCGACGGAGGTATCGGCCCGCCGGGCCGGGCCGCGGAGAGCACAAGGGGAACAGCGCAGACCATGACCGAGGCGATCATGCTGGTCGGTGGTAAGGGCACGCGACTGCGTCCGCTGACCACCCACACCCCCAAGCCCATGCTGCCGGTGGCGGGCGTCCCCTTCATCGCGCACCAGCTGGCCCGCGCGGCCGCCGCCGGCGTCACCCGCGTCGTGCTGGCCACCTCCTACCTGGCCGAGGTCTTCGAGGACCACTTCCAGGACGGCACGCCGTACGGCATCGAGCTGGTCTACCTGACCGAGCGCGAGCCGCTGGGCACCGGCGGCGCCATCCGCAACGCCGCCTCCGGGCTGACCTGCGGCCCCGACGAGCCCGTCCTGGTCTTCAACGGCGACATCCTCTCCGGCGTCGACATCGCCGCCCTGCGCGACGGCCACGTGGCCGCCGGGGCCGACGTCACCCTGCACCTCACCCGGGTCGAGGACCCGCGCGCCTTCGGCCTGGTGCCGACCGACGCGAACGGGCGGGTCCTGGAGTTCCTGGAGAAGCCGGAGACGCCGGAGCAGATCGTCACCGACCAGATCAACGCCGGCTGCTACGTCTTCACCCGGTCCGTCATCGACCGCATCCCGGCCGGCCGGGAGGTCTCCGTGGAGCGCGAGACCTTCCCGGAGCTGCTGGCCACCGGCGCGCTGCTGCGCGGCGTCGTCGACACCTCCTACTGGCTGGACCTCGGCACCCCGGCCGCGTTCGTCCGCGGCTCCGCCGACCTGGTGCTCGGCAAGGTCGACTCCCCGGCCGTCCCCGGGCCGACCGGCGACGCCCTGCTGCTGCCCGGCGCCACCGTCCACCCGGGCGCGGTGCTCAGCGGCGGCACCGTCGTCTCCGAGGACGCCGTGGTCGAGCCCGGCGCGATCGTCGAGGGCAGCGTGATCCTCCCGGGCGCGGTGATCGGCCCGGACACCCTGGTCAAGGACTCCATCGTGGGCGCCTTCGCCACCGTCGGCGCCCGCTCGGCGCTGGACGGCGCGGTGATCGGCGACGGCGCGATCGTCGAGTCCGACAACGAGCTGCCGAACGGCATCCGGATCGCCTGCGGCACCCTGCTGCCGGTCGGCGCGGTCCGCACCTCGGCCGGCCCGGGCGGCTGCCCGGCCGGCACCGCGGCCGCCGCCGCCGTGCACGGCCCCTCGGTCACCGCCCAGCGGTAGGACCCGGACCGGACCCGGCACCCGCGGCGCGCAGCCCGGGCGCCCGGGTGCGGCCGGCATTCCCGACCCGTTCGTCTCAGACTCGCTGCAAACCGGCCCCGGCTGCGAACCGGGCGTACGCGGACCGGGCCGGACGGGTACCGTCGGACCGTGGCTGGTAATCGATACGACAGCGGTCAGGGCGCCGACCCCCACGGCGGGTGGGCGCCCCCTCCGCCGCCGGCGGGGGCACCCGGGGGGCACGGGGGGACGGACGGGCCGGAGTACTTCACGGCCCCGCACCGGGGGGCGGCCGGGGGAGCCGACGGAACACCGGGGGGCTTCGGCGCGCCCGGTCCGCAGGGCGGCGGGTACGACCCGTACGCCGCCGACCGGCCCGGCAGCACCCGGGCCTTCCCGGCCGGTGACCCGTACCCGCAGGAGCCCCACCAGGGGTACTACGACCAGGGCGGGTACCCCGGGCAACCGGGCCCGCCGCAGCAGGGCTACGGCCAGGGCGACCAGGGCTACGACCAGGGCGGCTACCACCCCGGCGGCTACGGCCAGGAGGGCCACGGCGCCGGGCAGCAGCCCCCGTACAACCAGGACAACGTCACCGTCTACCGGGCCGGCGGCCAGTCCGCCCCGCACGTCTCCGGCCCCCGCCCGCACTGGCGCGAGCTGCTCGTCGGCGTCTTCCGCGCCCCGGGCGCGACCTTCGACCGCACCCGCGACCACCAGGTCTGGCTGCCCGCCCTGACGGTGTCGATGCTCTACGGCGCCCTCGCGGTCCTGGGCATCGGCCTGACCCACGACGACATCGTCAACTCGACCTTCACCGTAGCCCTGACCGGCATCCTCGCCGCCGCGATCGGCTTCACCCTGGCCGGCGCGGTCTTCGGCGCGGTCACCTACGCGCTGGCCCGCCAGCTCGGCGGCGACGGCCCCTGGAAGTCCACCGTCGGTCTGGCCGCCCTGATCGGCTGGCTGACCGACGCCCCCCGGCTGCTGCTCGACCTGGTGCTGCCCTCGGGCAGCGTGGTGGTCCAGGTCGCCGGATGGGCCACCTGGGCGCTCTGCGCGTTCCTGCTGAGCAGCATGGTCCGGCGGGTGCACGACCTCCCCTGGGGCAAGGCGGCGGCCGCCGCGGCGGTGCAGCTGCTCGCGCTGCTGGTGCTGATCAAGCTGCCGACGCTGGGCTGAGCCCGCCCGCCCCGGTGCCGGGCCGCCCGGCGCCGCGGCACCGGTCCGGGGCCGGCCCCGGACCGGGGTGCGCGATCATGCCGCCGCGCCCCGGACGGCACAATGGTGGACGGGCCCCGGGTCGTACCGGGCCCCGTCCACCCCCGTCGTTCACGTACCGGAGCCAGGAATGACCCTCCCCACCACCCACGTCAGCTTCCCGGCCGGGGCGGTGACCGGCGAGTCCCCGGTGCTCGCGGTGCACCCGCTGGCCGACGGCCGGTACGCCGTGGTCACCGCGGCCACCCCGTTCCACCCGCTCGACCACACCTGGCCCGACCAGCCCGCCGACCTCGGCACCCTCGCCGTGGACGGCACCGAGCTGGCCGTCGTCGACTGCCTCACCGGCGCCGTCGGTCCGGACGGCGGCGCGCCGCTGGTCGGTGCCGACATCCCGGTCCGGCGCGGCGACGAGGAGTGGTCCTGGCTGGTCCTGCACGTCCTCGCGACCGACCCGGGCGACCTCGTCGGACGCACCGCGGTGCTCACCGTCGACGCCGGCCGCCGGGCCGCGCTCAGCGCCTCGCACAGCGGCTGCCACCTGCTCGCCCTCGCCCTCAACGAGGCCCTCGCCCCGCGCTGGCGCAAGGACCCGGGCCGCTCCGACGCCCTCGGCCACCCCGACTTCGACAGCCTCGCGATGGCCACCTCGGTGATGGACACGGAGGCCAGCACCGACACCTACCGGCTCGGCAAGTCGCTCAAGAAGAAGGGCTTCACGGCGGACGCCACCGAGGAGCTGCCCGCCCTCGCCGACGCCCTGCCCGCCCTCACCGAGGCCGTCAACGCCCGGCTCGCCACCTGGGTCGCCGCCGACGCCCCGGTCCGCATCGAGGTCCCCGGCCCCGAGCTGACCGCCCGCCGCCAGTGGCACTGCGAGCTGCCCGAGGGCGGCGCGCAGATCTTCTGCGGCGGCACCCACCTGCACCACCTCGGCGAGCTGGCCGAGCTCCGCACCGAGCTGCGGCTCTCCGAGGACGGCACCGAGCTGGTCGCCGTCACCAGGCCGAAGCGGGCCTGACCGCCACCGGGCCCGGCCCGGGAACGCCGCGGGCGGCCGCCCCTCGACTGACGAGGGGCGGCCGCCCGTTGTCGCGCGTGCTGTTCCGGTCGGGCCGGTCAGACCCGGGTGCGGTGGAAGTTCAGGTACGAGCGGGACGGCGTCGGGCCGCGCTGGCCCTGGTAGCGCGAGCCGTAGCGCTCCGAGCCGTACGGGTGCTCCGAGGGCGAGGAGAGCCGGAACAGGCAGAGCTGCCCGATCTTCATGCCCGGGTACAGCTTGATCGGCAGCGTCGCGACGTTGGACAGCTCCAGCGTCACGTGCCCGCTGAAGCCGGGGTCGATGAAGCCGGCCGTGGAGTGCGTCAGCAGGCCCAGCCGGCCCAGGCTCGACTTGCCCTCCAGCCGGGACGCCACGTCCTCGGGCAGCGTGATGACCTCGTAGGTCGAGGCCAGCACGAACTCGCCGGGGTGCAGGATGAACGCCTCGTCGCCCTCGGGCTCGACCAGCCGGGTCAGGTCCGGCTGCTCCTCGGAGGGGTCGATGTGCGGGTAGCGGTGGTTCTCGAACACGCGGAAGAAGCGGTCGAGGCGCACGTCGATGCTCGACGGCTGGATCATCGACGGGTCGAACGGGTCGATGACGACCCGGCCCAGGTCGATTTCGGTCCGGATGTCCTTGTCAGAGAGCAGCACGCTTCGAGGTTACGTGCACGACGGGGCCCCGGACGAATCCGCCCGGGGCCCGTTCCGTCCTCACGCCGACCGTCAGGCCAGGAACTCCGCGGCCTCCAGCCGCAGGGCCTGCGCCAGTTGCGGCGCCGACAGCTCCCGCACGTCGGCCAGCACCGAGCTCCGGAGCCGTCCGCATTGCGGACAGCGGATCAGCCGCCCGGGCCCGAGCCGGCCGGGTCCGAGGTTCTGCATCGGGAACGTGGTGGTGCTGAACAGGTGCCCCTCGGCACAACGAACGACGGCGCGCTGCTCCATCGGTCCCCTTCCCATCCCTAACCCAGTACTCACCCGTACTCATCGCGCCCCGGTGGCCCAAGGCCCCGGGACAGCGTCACATTAGGGGATGTTCCGGACATTCCACACCGTGGCTCGCCGCCCCGACCCCACCCGCCGGAGCACTCCTACGCGGCCCACACAGTACGCCTCCGCGCGCCCCCGGCCGCGCTCCGCCACGTCCCCGGGAGGCCTGTGCGGCGAGGGTCACGGATGGGGTACAGTGATGCTGGATCGAGCGGTCTATGACGGCTCGTCAGGCGGGCGTAGTTTAATGGTAGAACATGAGCTTCCCAAGCTTAGAGCGCGAGTTCGATTCTCGTCGCCCGCTCCATTGAGAAAGCCGCAGGTCAGGTGACCTGCGGCTTTTCTGTTGTCCCGGTGGGGTGTCGGCGGGGTCCCCGTGCGGTGCCGGCGGGATCCCGCCCGGGCGGCGGCGGGGTCAGGGGGTGTCGAGGAAGGCGCGGACGGTCTTGGTGAAGGCCTCGGTCTCCTCGGCGAGGACGATGTGGCCGGTGTCGAACTCGGCGTACTCGCTGGTGGGCAGGGCCGCGTGGAGGCGGCGGGCGTTCCCGACCGGGACGGTGGCGTCCCGGGTGCAGCCGATCACCAGGGCGGGGGCCTCGACGCGGGGCAGCAGCGGGGTGAGGTCCAGGCTGAGGTCCAGGGCGATGTGGCGCAGGGTGCCGGGGGTCGGCCGCATGTAGGCGGTGTTGGCCTCGACGGCCTCGCGGCCGATGCGGTTGAGGAAGCCGCCGCTGAAGGCGGTGAGGGTGGCGTAGCCGCCGAAGGCGTCGGGGTGGTCGGCGAGCGACAGCCAGGTGGCCATGGACAGCCGCATGTACTCGTCCTGTTCGGCGCTGATCCAGCCGGCGGCGGCGACCAGGCGGCGGACCTGGTCGGGGCGCAGGGCGGCCGCCGCGGTGGCGACGACGGCGCCGAGGGAGAAGCCGAAGACGTCGGCGGGGCCGCGGCCGGCGTCGTCGATGACGGCGTTGACCTGGGCGGCGAGGGTCTCCAGGGTGAGCTCGGCGCCGTCGTCCTCGGCGGCCTCGCTGCCGGAGAGGTCGGGCAGCAGCACAGTGTAGCGGTCGGTGAAGGCGTCCAGCAGGCCGTCCCACATGCCCGAGCCGGGGCCGGTGCCGTGCACCAGGACGAGGGTGTCGGGGCCGTCGCCGACGACGCGGTAGGGGATGCGGGCGGTACCGACGGTGATGGTGGGCATGGCTGGGTCCTTTCGGGGAGGTCCTGGTGGGGACCGGCGGGTGGTTCGGCGCTGTCGGCCCGGTCCTGCCGGTCCCTGGCGACAAGAAGTAAACTACACGGTGCAGATCATTGATTCAACTGCACCGTGCAGTGCACTTTGCTTCGCGGTGATGCCGGCGCCCCGGGGCGCGGCGGAGGGTGAGGGAATGGTGAGAGTGGAACTGTCCGTCCACGGTCACCGTCCAAGCAGTGATGGAATCCCAGCCCGGCCCGGAAGCCGGGAGGAGTGCGGAGGGCCCAGTGCAGTCAGGTGGTGCCGAACTGAACGTCGGATTACCGGTCGGGTGTCAGGACCGCGTGCCGGTCACGTCGCCCCTCGGGCCCCCCGCCAGGATGGCGACGATCGATCAACTCGACGCCGCGGAGCGCTGCGAGGCGCTGCTCCAGGACACCCTGGACGCCGTCCGGCCGACGCTGGTCTGGGAGCCGGCCGCGCCGAGGGCCGGAGCGCGGCTGCCGCTCCCGGGGCAGGACCCGGACCTGCACTGGTACGTCACCCGGGGGAGGGACGTCCGCACCGTCGTCTCGGCGGCCCGCCGGGCGGTGCTGGTGGACGTGGTGGAGCGGCACTGGCGCCGGCGCGGCTGGACGATCACCTCGCTGAACGCCGGGCGGGACCGCCCGGGCGTCACCGCCGTCACCTCGGACTGCTACCGACTGGTGCTGCGCTTCGGCGAGTTGGGCGAGGTCGGGCTCACCGCGGGCTCGCCCGGGGTGCTCCGCTCGGAGCGGCTGCCGTCGCCGCCGCAGGCCGCCGGGCGTGCCCCGGTGCCGCTGCCGGACGTCTGCTGCCCGCACTGGAGCGCGATGTTCTGAGCGGGAGCCCGAAGGGAAGGGGGAGGCGCGGAGCGAGTCCCCCCGGACCCGCTCCGCACCGCCTCGTCGCACGGCTTCGGCGCGGCCGCTCCCCCCGACTCCCCGGCAGCCCCGCCGTTTCCCCCCTGGCAGCACCCTCCGGCGAGAGCGCCCTGCACAGGCCCCGGCGAGCCCCCACCCCCGGGGACGTCGTTGATCTCAAGCTAACAAACCGCGTGGTTGGTTTGTCAATACCCGGATCCACGAAACATCCACAAACGTGATGGTCGGTTCGAGTGCGGCCGCAGGGCTCGGACCAGCGGATCGAAGGCCTCGGGAGGGACCGGGCGGCCCCGGGGCGCACGCCGCGGCGGGCGGCACCGTCGATGGACATGGCAGTGGAACCCGACATTCCGTGCATCACGGCAGCACGGAGGGACACCGCGTGAGCGCTGAGCGCAGCCGGTGGCCCGAAGGCTCGACGGACGGGGGCGGGGCAGTGCCGCGGCCCCTCCGGCGGGGTGGGCGCCCGGTTCAGCGCAGCAGTCGGCGCTCCTTGGCCACTGCCACCGCGCCGGCCCGGGTGTCCACGCCCAACTTGTCGTAGATCCGGCCCAGATGGGTCTTCACCGTGGCCTCGCTGATGAACAGCGCCCGGGCGATCTCCCGGTTGCCCAGCCCCTGCGCCAGCTGCGCCAGGATGTCCTGCTCACGCTCGGTCAACTGCGGTGCGGGCGCCCGCATCTGCGCCATCACGCGGGACGCGACCGGCGGCGAGAGCACCGTCCGGCCCCGGGCCGCGGCGTGCACGGCGGCGAACAGCTCCTCGGGCCGCTCGGCCTTCAGCAGGTAGCCGGTGGCGCCGGCGGCGATCGCCCGGGTGATGTCGGCGTCGGTGTCGTAGGTGGTGAGCACCAGGACGTGCGGTCCGCCGCCGGCCGTGGTGATCCGCCGGGTGGCCTCGACCCCGTCGATGCCGTCGCCGAGTTGGAGGTCCATCAGCACCACCTGGGGCACCAGCGCGGCGGCCAGCGCGACGGCCTCCTCGCCGGTGCTGGCCTCGCCGACGACCTCGATGTCGCCCGCGCTGGCGAGCAGTGCCAGCAGGCCGGCGCGCACCACGGCGTGGTCGTCGCAGACCAGCAGCCGGACGGGGGAGTCGGGGGCGGTGCTCATCGGGGCTCCAGGGGGATCGCGGCGGAGACCACAGTGCCCTCGCCGGGGGTGCTCTCCACGGTCAGCGTCCCACCGAGCTGGCGCAGCCGGGCGCGCATCGCCGACAGCCCGTACCCGCGGCCGTCGGACGTCCCGGTCGAGCCGGGTGTCCCGGACGTGCCGGTGGTGCCCGCCGTGCCGGACGTGCCGGTGGTGCCCGCCGTGCCGGACGGACCGGACGTGCCCGCCGTGCCGGTCGTCGCCGGGTCGAAGCCGCGGCCGTCGTCGGCGACGTCCAGGACGGCCTGGTCGCCGAGGAACGACAGCGTGATCGCCGCGGTCGACGCCCCGGCGTGCTCCCGGACGTTGGCCAGCGCGCCCTGGGCGATCCGCAGCAGCGCGGACTGCACGGCGGCGGGCAGCGGCACGGGCGGGCCGTCCAGGTGGAAGCGGACCGGCAGGCCGCTCTCGGCCTCCTCCCGGTCGGCCAGGGCCCGCAGCGCCCGGTCGAGCGGGCGGCCGTCGGCGAGTTCGGCCGGTGCGAGGTCGTGGACGAAGCGGCGCGCCTCGGCCAGGTTGCGGGCCGCCACCCGGGCGGCGGTCCGGACGTGGGTGCGGGCGGTCACCGGCTCGGTGTCCCAGGTGCGTTCGGCGGCCTGGAGCAGCATCTGCTGGCTGGACAGGCCCTGCGCCAGGGTGTCGTGGATCTCCATCGCCAGCCGCTCGCGCTCCGCGAGGGTGCCCTCCCGCCGTTCGGTGGCGGCGAGTTCGCGCCGGGTGTGCACCAGGTCGGCGATCAGGGCGCGCTGCCGGGCGGCCTGCCGGGCCATGAACAGGAAGACGCCGGTGGCGAGCGCCGCCACCGTGGGCGGCAGCAGGACGAGGGTGGCGTCCGCCCCGTCCGAGAGCCGGATCTCGGCGATCACCACCAGCAGGGTCAGCGCCGCCACCAGCGGGATCGCGGCCCGTGCCGGCAGGGCCCGCAGCACGGTGTAGACGAGCGGGACGGCGCACCAGGCGAAGCTCGGCGCGAGCAGCACCAGGACCACCCACAGCGCGAGCACGGCCACCAGCGGCCACGACCGCGGCCGGGCACCCGGGGCGGGCGGGCGGTGGTGCGCGAGCCAGGAGCCGGCCGGCTGGACGACGGCCAGTGCGGCGCTCAGCCCGATCACCCAGGGGATCCGGGGGTTGCCGTGGTGGTGGGAGAGGTAGCGGCTGAGCGAGGCGGCGAGCAGGAGCAGGAAGGCCGAGTCGAGCAGCACCGCCAGGCGTCCCGCGTCCGGGTCGCCGGTGTCGCGGCCGGCGGCGGGGCGGCCGGTCGCGGGGCGGGGTCGTCGCACGGGTGGCTCCTGGCTGGGCGGGCGGTCGGGGTGCCCGGCCGGGCTGGCGCACCGACCGGCCGGCGGGCCGGTCACCGCGCCGACCTGCACCGATCCCTCGATGGTGACCCGCCGGGCCCGGTCCCGCATCAGCCGATCGGTTGACGGCGTCGTCCTCCATCATGCCCGCGCGGTCGCGCCGGAGCGCCGATGTGGCGGGGCGGGGCCCGGCCGCAGGATCGAGGGGAGCCGGGCGGACCCCCACCGCCCGGCCCCAGACGCCGATCCGCTGAGGAGCTGGACCATGAAGAAGATCTCCGTGCGCACCCGGGTGCTGACCGGCACCCTCGCCGCCGCCGCGCTCGCCGCCACCGTGGGCGCCGTTTCGGCCAGCGCCGAGACCTCCGAGACGCCGGCCGCCCCGGCCGCGGTCAAGGCGGACACGCAGAACCGGAACCTGGCCCAGACCACCGGTCTGTCCCTGGACGCCGCCACCCGCGCCGCCCAGGCCACCCTGGACGCGGCGACCAAGGCCGGCCAGCACGTCTCGGTCGCGGTCGTCGACCGGGACGGCGTCACCCGCGTCCTGCTCAAGGGCGACGGTGCCGGCCCGCAGTCCCCCGAGTCGGCGCAGCGCAAGGCGTTCACCGCCGTCTCCTGGAACGCGCCCACCTCGGAGCTGACCAAGCGGCTGGCCCAGGCCCCGACCCTCAAGGACATCCCGGGCACGCTGTTCCTGGCCGGCGGCGCTCCGGTGCAGTCGAAGGGCGCGCCGGTCGCGGCGATCGGTGTCGCGGGTGCGCCCAGCGGCGACCTGGACGAGCAGTTCGCCCAGGCCGGCGTCGCCGCGCTGGCGAAGTGACGCCCGCCGGCCGGTCGTCCCGCTCCCGGTGGCCGGGGCGGGGCGCCGGCCGGGGCGGCGCGCTCGGGCCCGTCCCCGGCCCCGGGGGGAACTGCCCGTTCGAGTGAAGATCGAGACGGTCTTTGCAGAACACGGAGCGGTCCTTTGAAAAGCCGGTGCCGCTGTCAGTGCCGCGTGGCAGGCTTCCCGGTATGACGGCGTGGACCCTCAACGACATCGAACGTGCGATCCGCTCCTCCTGGGGTGTCGACACCTGTGCGCCCGAGGACCTGGCCCACTGGCGTCCCGACAATCCCGCCCGCGGCCAGTGCGGGGTGACGGCGATGGTGCTGCACGACCTGCTCGGCGGCGAGCTCATGATGGGCGAGGTGCACGTCGGCGGGGTCCGGACGGACCTCCACTGGTGGAACCGCTTCGCCACCGGCGTCGAGATCGACCTCACCCGGGAGCAGTTCGGCCCGGACGAACTGGTCGGCCCGGGCCGACCGGTCGCCCGCCCGGCCCGCCCCGGCCGGCTCCAGGCCCAGTACGAGCTGCTGCGCCACCGGGTGGTCGCCGAGCTGGAGCACGGCCGCGCCCGGCTGCCGGAGCGCGCCTGCGCGTGAGCGCTCCCCGCCGGTCCTCCTGACGTACAGTCGGCCGCGCGCACGGCGCCGGTGACGGCCGCCGTGGCTGCGGTGGTGACGTCCACGGCGGGGCGCCGTGGTGAGGACGGCGAGGGGAGTGCGCGATGACCGCGACGACGGTGGGCTTCGTGGGGCTGGGCGCGATGGGGCAGGGGATGGCCGGCAGCCTGCTGCGGGCCGGCCATGCCGTCCGGGTGTGGAACCGCTCGCCCGGCCCGGTGGCCGCCCTGGCCGCCCGGGGTGCGGAGCCGGCCGGATCGCTCGCCGAGGTGTTCGCGGCCGACACCGTGGTCTCCATGCTCGCCGACGACGCGGCCGTCGAACGGCTGCTCCTCGACCCCGGGCTGCTCGCGGGCGCGACGGCGACCCTGCACGTCAACATGGCCACCGTCTCCGTGGCGCTCGCCGAACGCGCCGAGGCGCTGCACGCCGAGCACGGCGTCGGTTACCTGGCCGCGCCGGTGCTCGGCCGGCCCCCGGTCGCGGCGGCCGGCCGGCTGAACGTCCTGGCCGCGGGCGCCCCCGAGCTGCTGGCCCGGGCCGAGCCGCTGTTCGCCGCGATGGGCGAGCGCACCTGGCACTTCGGCGACCGCCCCCGGCAGGCCAACGCGGCCAAGATCAGCGCCAACTTCCTGCTGGCCTGCGCGATCGAGTCGATGGCCGAGGCGTGCACGCTGGCCGAGGGC
Source organism: Kitasatospora sp. NPDC004745 (assembly GCF_042873275.1). Taxonomy (NCBI): domain Bacteria; kingdom Bacillati; phylum Actinomycetota; class Actinomycetes; order Kitasatosporales; family Streptomycetaceae; genus Kitasatospora; species Kitasatospora sp. NPDC004745. The sequence continues at coordinate 162,128 of NZ_JBIALK010000006.1, forward strand.
CACGGTGTCCGGCCGGGTGACCTGATCGGGATGCTCACCGCCACGCTCTTCCCCGGGCCGGTGCACACCGGGTACGGCGCGATGATCGCCGAACGCCGTTACGAGCCGGCCGGGTTCAGGCTCCCGCTGGGCCTCAAGGACGTCGGCCTCGCGCTGGAGGCCGGTGCCGCGCAGCACGTCCCGCTGCCCTTCGGCGGCATCCTGCGGGACGCCTTCCTGGACGCCCTGGCCCACGGCGACGGCGACAAGGACTGGTCCGCCGTCGCGGAGGTCGCCCGCCGCCGGGCCGGCCTGTCCGATTGAGGCGCCCGCGGGCGGCGGCGACCGGCGGCACCCGTTCGGCACCGCCGCACCCGGGAACGTGCTCGGAGCGCGTTCGGGCGAGGGCGCCCGGGGGAGCGCGTACCAGGGCGCGGGAGCGGAATAACCGGCGCGCGGGCCGTGCTCGCACCTCTGTCCGCACCACCAGACCGGGGGGAGTTCCGATGGCCGACCAGCCGGCCGGCGCCGAGGCGCCACGCAGTTTCCTGTTCCTCGACGCCAGTGCCCGGGAGGACGGCAACTCCGGGCGGCTCGCCCGGCTGGCCGCGGAGGCGAGCCTGCCGGCCGGGGCGGAGCAGCGCTGGCTGCGGCTGAGCGAGCACCCGCTGCCGCCGTTCCAGGACCTGCGGCACACCGGGGACGGCCGCTACCCGGAGCCGGTCGGCTACGAACTGACGCTGCTGGAGGCCACCCTGGCCGCCACCGACCTGGTCTTCGTCGCGCCGCTGTACTGGTACTCGCTGCCGAGCAGCGCCAAGCTCTACCTCGACCACTGGTCGGCCTGGCTGCGGGCGCCCGGGGTGGACTTCCGCGCGGGCATGGCCGGCGGCACGCTGTGGGCCGTCACCGCCCTCGCGACCGAGGACGACAAGGCCGATCCGCTGGTCGGCACGCTCCGGCTGACCGCCGAGTACCTGGGGATGCGGTGGGGCGGCGCGCTGATCGGCAACGGCAGCCGGCCGGGGGACGTGCTGCGCGACGAGCGGGCGCTGGTTTCCGCCAAGTCCTTCTTCGCCGGCTGACCGGCCCCGGACCGGTCGCCGGCCCGCCCCCGCGCCGGTCATCGGGCCGCCCCGGGCCTGGTCGTCGGCCCGTCGCCCGAACGCCGTCGGGCGGCGCTCCCGGGGCCCGGGGGCCGGCCTCCGCCGCGGCGGTGTTCGCGGAATGTTCACACCCGTGGGCGCTTCACGCCGCGCAGGGCCGTGCGGTACGCTCCTCCGGGCGTGTACCCGTCAGCAAACGTCATGTTTCGGTAAAGGCCAAAAGCCTTGTGTGTGGACGTAGTTGGACGATTCGGGCGCGCCTGTTCCCTGAGCGGACCCCGGCGTGACACCCGCCTTCCGAAGTGGCTGGATCGTTCGGTAATCTCCGTCGGACTTTCAAGCTTCGCGGGGGATTGCGGCATGCTCGGCCGCCCCTCGCGCCCCGGGCCTCGCCCGGACTCTTCCGTGAGGTCTCCCTTGTCCATACGTCGCAGTCTTGCCCTTGCCGGCGCCGCCGCGCTCACGTCCTCGCTCGTGCTGTCCGGCGCCCAGGGCGCCATGGCCGTCGGCACCACCGGATCCCCGTCGGCCGCCGCCCCGCAGGCCAAGGCCTCCAGCCAGAGCCTGGACCTGACGGTGAACGGCGTGCCCGGCACCTTCATCGCCGGCGGTGACGCCCGCGAGTTCACCTTCAAGATCGACAACTCGACGAAGCACGACTTCATCTTCCTGCCGCTGCTCAAGTTCAAGAACAAGGCCGGCACGCTCAAGGCGAAGGACCTCAAGGTCGAGTACCAGATGCCCGGTGGCCAGTGGCAGACCGGTGCGCCCGCCCCCGACGCCGGCGAGGACAAGGACGACTCCGTCCTCACCCTGCTCGGCGCCCTCGGCCCGGACGGCAACCCCACCGACGACGACCTGCTCGTGGTGAACCGCGGCAAGGCCTTCTCGATCAAGATCCGGGTCTCCTTCACCTCGGACGCCCCGCTCGGCCGGGCCGGCGTCGTCCCGGTGGTGTTCTCCGCCGAGCTCGACGACGACACCCACCAGCCGGTCGACGAGGGCCACCTCAGCTGCGACGGCATCAAGGGCGCCGGCTTCGTGATCAAGGCCGGCGGCGGTGGCAAGCCCAGCCCGACCGTCAGCCCGACCCACACCGGCAAGCCCAGCCCGACCGCCACCACCTCGCCGACGGCCACCCACTCGCCGACCGGCAGCACCTCGCCCACGGCCACCCACTCGCCGACCGGCAGCACTTCGCCGACCGCGAGCACCTCGCCCACGGCCACCGCCACGGCCACCGCCACCGCCACGCCCACCGCGACGGCCACGGCGACCACCACCGGGACCCCGACCACCCCGTCGACCGGTACGCCGTCCGCCTCCGCCTCGACCGCCGCCCCCGCCCCGGGCGACAGCACCGGTGGCGACACGGCCGGCCCGATCGACTTCCCGGTGGCCGTCCCGACCGTCAAGACCCCGCCGCTCACCCCGGCCGCCGTCAACAAGGCCAAGGCCGCCGCCGACAACGGCGACAAGGCCCTGGCCCAGACCGGTGGCGGTGACGACACCACCGCCATCGCCGGCGCCGGTGCCGCCGTGCTGCTGGCCGGTGTCGGCACCCTCGTGGTGCTCCGCCGCCGCAAGTCGGCCCAGCAGGGCTGACCTCGACCGCGCGCCCGAGCGGTGGCGCCCGAGTGCCGCCGTGCCGCCCGGAGTCCGTCCGACGGACCTCCGGGCGGCACGGGCGGTACTCCTCCGTCACATAGGATGTCCGGCCGGAGGGGGGCGGAACCGGCGGGGAGAGGGACAGGTGCGGGGAGCACGCACGGCACGGACGACCACCGACTACGAGGCGGCGACCGGGCGGATCGCGGGACTGCCACTGCGCAGGCACCACGTCCTGCTGGTCGCCTGGACGGTGCTCTGGTTCTTCCTGGTCGAGCCCAGCGGAGGCTTCTCCTGGCACTACCTGCGCCAGGGTGAGCAGCTGCTCTTCAGCGACCAGCCGGACGGCGGGCTGGCGCTCTACGCCCACCACCCGGAGCTGCAGATCGGCCCGGTCAGCCTCGCCGCGGCCCGGCTCACCGCGCCCTTCTCACCGCACGTCGGCGAGCTCGTCGCGGAGGCCGCGGCGTCCGCGCTCGGCCTGGTGATGCTCGTCCTGATCGGCCGCACCGCCGCCCTGTACTACCTGGGCACCGGCACCAACCACCGCCGGCTCCAGCAGCGCCTGCTGATCGCCGGACTGGCCTTCATCCCGATGTGGGTCGAGGTCTCGGTCCGCTTCGCGCACCTGGACGACGTCCTGGCGCTGTTCTTCACTACCCTCGCCGCGCACGCCCTGGCCCGCGGCAAGCCCACCATGGTCGGCGTCTACCTCGCCCTGGCGGTGGACTCCAAGCCCTGGGCGATCGCCTTCGCCCCGCTGATCCTGGCTCTGCCGCGCCCCGCCTGGCTGCGCACCGCGATCTGGTTCGCCGGGCTGGTGGCGATCGCCTGGCTGCCGTTCTACCTGGGCAACCTGGACACCCTCGCGGCGGCCAAGTTCACCATCCCCAACCAGCCGGCCTCGGCGCTGCGCTGGTTCGGGGTGACCGACCCCGCCACCCCGTGGTGGGACCGCCCGACCCAGTTCGCGCTGGGCATTGGCCTCGGCACCGTCGCGGTCTGGCGCGGCCGCTGGCCCGCCGTGGTGCTGCTCGGCGCGGACGCCCGGATCCTGCTCGACCCGAGCGTCTACACCTACTACACCGCCTCGATCCTGCTCGGCACCCTGCTCTGGGACGCGGTCGGCCAGAAGCGGCTCGTGCCGTGGTGGAGCTGGATCGCGCTGGCCTCGTTGTACGGCGGCACCCTGCTCATCCCCTCCGACGCGGCCCGCGGCTTCGTCCGGCTCGCCTTCGTCGTGGTCTCGGCCGCGTACGTGCTGCTCTGGCCCACCCAGCGGACCCGCCGCCCGCGCCCGCCGGCGGACGGGGAGGGGCGCCGCCGCACCTCCCGGCGGCGCGAGCGCGACCTGGTGGGCGCCGGCGCCTGACCGGGGCGCCCCCGCGCCCGGGTGCCGGAACGGGCTTGACCCTCACGCGGCGTGAGAGCCGAGGCTGGTGGTCGAAAGGAAGGGAGCACCCCTGATGAGCGGCAGCGGCGGCTACACGGTCGGCGCCCTGGCGAAGATCGCCAAGGTGACGGTCCGCACCCTGCACCACTACGACGAGATCGGTCTGCTGTCCCCCGCGGGCCGCACCCCGGCCGGCTACCGCCGGTACGGGGAGGCCGACCTCGACCGGCTGCAGCAGATCCTCTTCTACCGCGAGCTCGGGTTCCCCCTGGAGGAGATCGCGGCGATCCTGGACGACGACTCGGTCAGCCCGACCGAGCACCTCCGGCGTCAGCACGGACTGCTGACCGACCGGATCGGTCGGCTCCAGGCCCTCGCCGCGGCCGTCGAGAACGCCATGGAGGCACGCAGGATGGGCATTCAGCTGACCCCGGAGGAGAAGTTCGAGATCTTCGGCGAGGGCTACCAGGAGGACTGGGAGACCGAGGCGGAGCAGCGCTGGGGCGACACCGAGGCCTGGGCGGAGTCCCAGCGCCGCACGGCGAAATACGGCAAGGCCGACTGGGAGCGGATCAAGGCCGAGGCCGACGGGTTCAACGCCCGGATGGTCGAGGCGCTCACCGCCGGCGAGCCGGCCGACGGCACGGTGGCGATGGACCTCGCCGAGGAGCACCGCCGGCACATCAGCGACAACTTCTACGAGTGCGGCCACCGGATGCACCGCTGCCTCGGTGAGATGTACGTCGCCGACCCGCGGTTCACCGCCACCTACGAGACGATGGCGCCGGGCCTGGCCGTGTGGCTGCGCGACGCCATCCTCGCCAACGCGGACCGCAACGAGCGGTCCGGTGAGCAGCAGGCCTGACGGGGGACGGGACCGCCGGGCGCGGGACCGGTGAGAGTCGGGGCCGGTGAGAGTCGGGGCCGGTGAGGGCCGGGACGGGGAAGCGGGACCGCCGGGCACCGGTCCCGGCCCGGATCAGGCGACCCCGCGTCCGAAGGAACGCCGGTAGGCGGTCGGGGAGGTGCGCATCACCCGGCCGAAGTGGTGGCGGAAGGTCGCGGCGCTCTCGAAGCCGACCGCTGCGGCCACCTCCTCCACCGTGCCCTCCGGGGACTCCAGGAGGGGCAGGCTGGCCGCGATGCGCTGGGTGACGACCCAGCGCATCGGGCTGGTGCCGTTGCGCGCGGTGAAGTGCCGCAGGTACGAGCGGTCCGACATCCGGGCGGCGCGGGCCAGCAGCGAGATGGTCAGCGGAGACGCCAGGTGGTCCATCGCCCACTGCATGCTGCGGGCGATCCCGTCGTCGTCCTCCTCGACCGGCCGGACCGCGGCCTCGATGAACTGGGCCTGCCCGCCGTCCCGGTGCGGCGGCACGACGAACCGCCGGGCCACGCTGTTGGCCACCCTGGCGCCGTGGTCCCGGCGGACCAGGTGCAGGCAGAGGTCGATGCCGGCGGCGCTGCCCGCACTGGTGAGCACGTTGCCGTTGTCGACGTAGAGCACGTCCGGGTTGACCCGCACGTCCGGGTGGCGCTGCTGGAGCAGGTCCGCGTACCGCCAGTGGGTGGTGGCCTCCCGGCCGTCCAGCAGGCCGGCGGCGGCCAGCGCGAACGCGCCCGAGCAGATCGACACGATCCGGGCCCCGCGTTCGTGCGCCGTGCGCAGGGCCGCGACCAGGCCGGGGGACACCTCGCCGCTGAAGGCGTTCGCCACCCCGGGGACCACCACCGTGTCGGCGGCGGCGAGTTCGTCCAGTCCGTGCCGGGCGGTCAGCGCGAACCCGCCCACCGCGTCCAGGGCCGCCCCGGGCCGGTCGGCGCACACCTTGAGCCCGTACCACGGGGCCGCCAGCAGCCCGCTCAGCTCGGGCCGGGCCAGCCCGAACACCTCCACCACCACGCCGAGTTCGAACGGGGCCATGCCCTCGAAGGCGTACACCGCGACGTCGTGCACCGGCTCCGGCCGCCGCCCGATGGTGACGGGCACCGGGCGGGAAGCGGCCACGACCGGGCCCTCGACGTACTGCTCGGCCATGCGGACCCCCTGCTGACGGTGGCGGGATGGCGGTGAGTGTAGCCGTTCCGGCCAGTCGGAAATTGCTTCGAACCGGCCTGCAACCTCCGTGCCCCCCGGACGTCCATCGAGTAGGGGGGGCGGAGCCTGACAGGCCGGGGGGCGCTGGAAGGATTCCCTCGATCACGAACTGACAGGTGTCCTGACGGGTGCTCCGGCCGAGGGCCGGGCGTTCCGTCCCGGGGGAAAGCAGAACGCGCATGTCCATGGCCATCGGGCCGTTCGCCGTACCACCGCGGGGGCGCGGACTCTCCGTCCGCGGCCTCGTCGGGCTGCTGTTCGGTGCTCAGGAGGTCGGCGAGGTGTCCGCGGCGACGGGCGCCGAGCAGGCGGCGGCACGCCGCTCCGGCTTCCGGCTGCTCCGCGGCGGACGCAAGGCCGCCGAGGAGCGGCCGACCCTGACCGACCTGTACCACGCCCACCGGCTGGGCCTGGTCCGGATGGCGGTGCTCCTGGTGGACCACCAGGACCTGGCCGAGGACGTCGTGCAGGAGGCCTTCACCCAGCTGTACCAGCGGTACGGAGAGGAGCTCGACGACCTGGACAACGCGCTCGGGTACCTGCGCACCGCGGTGGTCAACGGCGCCCGCTCGATGCTCCGCCGCCGGAAGACCGCCCGCGAGTACGTGCCGCCGCACGAGGCCGACGCGCCGTCCGCGGAGGACCACGCGGTGCTCAACGACGAGCACCGCCGGGTGCTCGTCGCCCTGCAGGAGCTGACCCCCCGCCAGCGTGAGGTGCTGGTGCTGCGCTACTGGTCCGACCTGTCGGAGGCGCAGATAGCCGAGACCCTGGGGCTGTCCCGGGGCGCCGTGAAGTCCACCGCCAGCCGGGCCCTGGACGCCTTGGAAAAGCATCTGGAGAAGGTTCGATGACCGACAAGAATCCCCGCCCCAAGAGCGGTGACCGAGGCGGTGGCGGGCCGGCCGAGACGCCGACGGAACGGCTGCTGCGGGAGGCCATGAACGCCCGCGCCTCGCTCATCACCGTCCACGACCTGCGCCCGGCCGACCCGCCGACGCGGCGACTGCGCCGGCTGCGCCCGCTCTACCTGGCCACCGTGCCGGTCCTCGCGCTGGCCGCCGCGCTCGCCATCGGCGTGCTCACCCTCCACGGCGACCCGCTGGCCAGGAAGGACGTCCCGCCGCCGGCCGCCACCGGGTCGGCCACGCCGAGCCCCACCGCCTCGCCGACCGGCACCCCGACCCCCACGCCCACCCCCACCGTCGCGCCGTCGGACACCGGCGCCCCCACCGGCGAGCCCGAGACCGGCGCCCCGCTCTCGGACGTCACCCCGACGCACGGCAGCACCCCGACGCCGACCGGCACCACCCCGGCGGCCGCCGGGAAGCCGTACACCTTCCGGAACGTCAGGTTCAAGGTCCCGGCGGGGTGGCGGGTCGTCGAGCCGTCCCCGGGGGACACCGCGCTGTGCGTGATGAGCCCGGGCGCCCCGCCGGCGTCGTCGCCGAACCCGGGGCTCCCGGTGGGGGCCAACCCCGACCCGTGCCAGCCGTACGGCGTGCTGCTGGTCGTGATGGACCAGCCCTCGGAGAACTGGCCGTCGACGGCCATGATGGACACCGCGAGCGGCTGGAGCCCGCAACCCGCCTGTCCGGTCTGGGGCAACGTCCACGCACCGGCCGGGCAGGAGGCCAAGAGCACCGGGCCGGAGAAGAGCACGCCCACCGTGGCCGGGCGCCCGGCCCGCAAGTCGCAGTGGCAGGGCAGCTGCGGCAGCGACTCCTTCACGGCCCAGATGTGGGCGCTGCCGAAGGACGGCGTCTTCGTCACGACGGCGGGCCTCAAGGCGGACTACCAGGCCGGCCTGAACTCGCTGCTCGGCAGCCTCGACCTGAGCGGCCACCAGGCCCCGCCGACGGCGGCCAACCAGAACGACGTCGCCGTGACCTTCGACGGTCTCGCGGCCGGCCAGCCGTTGCGGGCGGGCAGCGCGGTCGTCACCTTCTCGGTGACCTTCCGCAACACCAGCCAGAACACCTACGCCCGGCTGCAGCCGCTGGTGTTCACGGACCACTACGAGGGCTCGCCGCTCGCGCTCGGCGCGCCCAACGACGGCCGGCTGGAGCTCCAGGCCGGCGGCGAGTGGAAGAAGAAGGCGATGTCGCCCGACTCCCTCATGGGCTACGCGCTGGCCGACGAGACGGAGCTCTTCAAGCTGGCCCCCGGGGAGTCCAGGACGCTGACCTACCGGCTGACGGTGGGCGCCGGGAACGGGCTCGGGGACATGCCGCTGAAGGCCCAGGCGGTGCTCCCCTACAACGGGAGCGACCTGACCGTGCTCGGCCACCAGGACATGACGGTGAAGATCGTCAAGTGACGCACCGGGGCCCGGCCTCCCACCGCGGGGAGGCCGGGCCCCGGCCGCGGGCCGCCGGTCAGGCCAGCGAGGCCATCCACGCCTCGACGTCCTCGGCGCGGCGCGGCAGGCCGGCCGAGAGGTTCTCGTTGCCGTCGGCGGTGACCAGGATGTCGTCCTCGATCCGGACGCCGATGCCGCGGTACTCCTCCGGCACCGTGAGGTCGTCCTGCTGGAAGTACAGGCCGGGCTCGACGGTCAGGACCATGCCGGGCACCAGCAGCGCGTCGACGTGCTCCTCGCGGCGCGAGTGGGCGCAGTCGTGGACGTCCAGGCCGAGCATGTGGCCGGTGCCGTGCAGGGTCCAGCGGCGCTGCAGGCCGAGCTCCAGGACCTTGTCGACGTCGTACTGCGAGGCGTCCAGCAGGCCCCAGGCGAGCAGCCGCTCGGCGAGCACCCGCTGCGAGGCGTCGTGGAAGTCGCGGAACCGGGCGCCGGGCTTCACCGCGGCGATGCCGGCCTCCTGGGCGTCGTACACGGCCTGGTAGATCGCGCGCTGCAGGTCGTCGAAGCGGCCGTTGATCGGCAGGGTGCGGGTGACGTCGGCGGTGTACAGGGTGTGGGTCTCGACGCCGGCGTCGAGCAGCAGCAGCTCGCCGGGGCGGACGTCGCCGTCGTTGCGGACCCAGTGCAGGGTGGTGGCGTGCGGGCCGGCCGCGGCGATGGTGCCGTAGCCGACGTCGTTGCCCTCGACCCGGGCGCGGCGCCAGAAGGTGCCCTCGATCCAGCGCTCCGAGGTGGCGACGGCCTGGCCGAGCTCGCGGACCACGTCGGTGAAGCCCTTGACGGTGGCGTCGCAGGCGGCGCGCAGCTCGCCGATCTCCCACGCGTCCTTGACCAGCCGCAGGCCGCTCAGGAACTCCTTGAACCCGGCGTCCCGGTCGGCGTCCAGCGCCCCGGCCAGGGCGTCCTCCAGGCCGGCGTCGTAGCCGCGGACGATCCGGGTGGGCACGGCGGAGTCGCCGGCCAGCGCGGCGAGCTCCTCGGCGGCCTTGCGGACGTCGCGCACCGGCAGGCCGAGCAGCTGCTCCTGCTCGCTCAGGCTGTGCCGGCGGCCGACCCACAGCTCGCCGTAGCCGTCCAGCCAGAACTCGCCGTTCTCGCGGTCCGAGCGGGGCAGCAGGTAGAGGGAGAAGGCGTGGCCGGCGTCGCCGGTCGGTTCGGCGACGAGGACGGCGTCCTCGGTCTGGTCGCCGGTGAGGTGCACGTACTCGCTGGCGGCTCGGAAGCTGTAGTCGGTGTCGTTGGACCGCACCCGCAGGTTGCCGGCCGGCACCACCAGGCGCTCGCCGGGGAACGCGGCGGACAGCCGGGCACGGCGCTCGGCGGCGTACGGGGCCTGGGCGACCGGGACGAGGCCGTGCAGCTCGGTGTCGGCCCAGCCGGACTTCATCGAGGCGGCCAGCTCGTCGGAGACCTCGGCGTACAGGCCGTTCTTGCGGCCCTTGAACTGCTGCGGCTCCTCGCCGCCGGTGGCCTCGGGGTTCTCGGCCACCGCGGGGGTGAGGTCCTCGGTCACGTGTAACGCCTCCTTGGGGGTGGTACCGCCGCCCCTCGGGGGAGTGTCGGGTCGCGACACGCGCGGGCGGCCGTGCGTCCATGGTACGGACGCACGGTCGCCCGCCCGTTCGGGGCCGGACCGTCCGTTCGGGGGCGGGTCACTCGAAGCGGGCCGCGAGCAGCAGGAGGTCGTCGGTGGCCGGCCCGGTGTCCTGGTCGGGGCAGTGGGCCAGCAGGTGGGCGCAGAGCCGGTCGGGGTCGATCCGCACGTCCCGCGGGGCGTCGGCGGCGGCCCGGCGCAGGTTGGCCTGCCCGGCGTGCAGGGTGGGGCCGCAGCGGCGGGCCAGGCCCTCGGTGTACAGCAGCAGGGTGTCGCCGCGCTCGGCGGTGAACTCGACGCCGGGCGCCTCCCAGCAGGCCAGCATGCCGAGCGGGGCGGACAGCGAGGTCTCCACGAACTCGGCGCCGTGCCGGCCGACCAGCACGGGCGGGCAGTGCCCGGCGCCGGCCAGGGTGATCCGGCGTTCGTCGGGTTCCACCCAGGCGTAGACGGCGGTGGCGGTGCGGGTCGGCTCGGTGGTCTTGAGCAGCAGCTCCAGGTCCCCCAGGACGGAGACCGGGTCCTCGCCCTCCAGCACCGCGTAGGCGCGCAGGGCGGCCCGGATCCGGCCCATCGCGGCGGCCGCGCCGGGGGCGGAGCCGGGGCCCGCTCCGGGGCCGTCACCGGAGACGGAGCCGACGGTGAGGCCGACCGTGCCGTCCGGCAGGGGGATGGCGTCGTACCAGTCGCTGCCGCAGGAGCGGTCCAGTCCGGCCGGGACGAGCCGGGCGGCCAGCCGCAGGCCGGTGGCCTGGGGCAGCCGGTCGGGCAGCAGGCCGCGGCGCAGGGCCTCGGTGGTGCGCCGGACCCGGTCGGCCTCCAGCTGCTTGGCGAGCAGCGGTGCGGCGATCCCGGCGTAGCGGTGGGCGAGTTCGCGTTGGCGCTCGGTGGCCTCGGTGGGCTCGTCGTAGAACCAGACGGCGGCGGCGAGCGGGCCGTCCTCCTCGGTGGCGAGCGGCAGGCCGTAGCAGCCGCGGAGGCCGAGCTGGGCGGCGAGTTCGCGCAGCCGGTCGCCGGCGGCCGGGTCCTCGGCGAGGTCGGGGGAGTGCAGCCGCTCGGGCCGGTCGGTCTCCCGCAGCAGCCGGGTGAGCAGGCTCTGGTCGGTCGGCACGGTCTCCAGCGCGCCGAGGCTGGCCCGGTCGAGGCCCAGGCCGACGGGCTGGCCGAGGCCGCCGCCCGGGGTCCGGCCGACCAGGACGCCGCGCCGGGCTCCGAGCAGGGCGGCTCCGGAGGCGAGGACGGTCTCCAGGGTCTCGCCGAGGCCGCGGGCGCGGGCGAGCTGCTCGGTGTGCCGGTGCAGGCGGGTGAAATCGGACAGCCGTCCGGCCAAACGGTCCTGCACCCCGGTGGGCGGTGCCGTGCGGGTGTCCGCCGCGCCGGCCGGGGCGTCGACGGGGAGGGTGTCCGCCGCGCCGGCCGGGGCGTCGACGGGGCCGGGGAAGCCCGGCAGCGGGTCGAGGACGGTGAGCCCGCGGGCGCTGCCGGGCTCACCCGGCTCGGAGGGTGTCGACGACGGGTGGGACTCGGTCATGCCGCCACTCCTGACGCGGTGCTTCGTGCCATGCGGGACCCCCAGGTACGGCTGAGGTGGAGCGAGTACGGCCAAAGGGCGCGTTTCGCCTCGATTCGCTACTACTCGTCATTGATCGACAGCAATGCCACCACTTCTACACAGGCCATTTGGGGCATGTCCAGATCCGGGACGACGCGGTGGCCGGTTCCGTCGGACGCGCGACCCGGTCGGGGGCGCGTGCGGTCGGTGTGCGCGCCGGTTCGGCCGGCAGGCATGGAGCGGGCCGTGGGCGGGCAGAACGGAGGGGACGGACCCGGCGGCCGTCCGGATCGTATGTCCGCGCCGCCCGGGAGCCGGGCTGGCCGGAAGTCTCTCACTCGTACGGTGGAACCAAGCGCGCCCGGGCGGCGTCCATCCGGTCGCATACGGGATTCTCGTTCCAGGGGCTGTTCCAGTGCGCGGCCCTTCTCATGTCGTGCTCCACACCGTGCTCCACGTCGTCGCCGCGCCGCCCGCCCGCCCGCCCCGCTTCGCGCCGCCCGGGGGCCGTGCCTTCCGCGGGCCCGCAGGGCGGGGCCCGACGGTGCCGGCGGAGCGGAACGAACCGAGCGGTCAGGGAAAGGAACGAGCGCCATGCGTGAGAACCCGAAGGATTCGTGTTCCGCCCGGCTGGCCGCGGCCCTGACGGCTGCCGTCGACCACCGCTGGCCCGTGGTGCCGGGCGCCGTGCTGCGCGGCGACCGCTGCTCCTGCGGTGACCAGGACTGCTCCGTCCCCGGCGCGCACCCGCACGACCCCTCGCTGCTGGCCGCCACCACGGACGCCCGGATGGTGCGCTGGTGGTGGGAGCGGCAGAGCCCGGACGCGCCGGTGCTGGCCGCCACCGGCTCGACGCTCTCCGCGGTCAGCCTGCCGGCGGCGGCCGGTGCCCGGGCGCTGGCCTACCTGGGCGCGCTGCGGCTGCCGCTCGGGCCGGTGCTGTCCCTGCCGGGCCGCTACGCGCTGCTGGTGGCGCCGTACTCGCTGGACGCGCTCGGCGAGATGCTTGCCCAACTCCCTTGGGTGCCCGGGTCGTTGCGCTACCACGGGCCGGGCGGCTTCCTGCCGCTGCCGCCCGGTGGCGGATTCGGGCGGGTGCGCTGGGTGCGGGCTCCCCGGCCGGCCGCCGACGGCGGGGTGTGGTTGCCCCAGGTCGGTCCGCTGCTGGGCGAGTTGGTGGAGGCGACGGTCCGGCTGGACAGCGGCCGCTCGGCGTACTGACCGGGTGTCCGCTCTCTCGGTCCGGCGGATCCGCGGCGGCCGGGCCGGCTGGCGGTGTCAGGTGGCCGCGCTCGGGGCCGTGACCGGGGCCGCTGCGGGGGCCGACCGGAAAAACAAAAGATCCGGCCGCTGGCGACGGGGGATGCACCAGCGGCCGGACTCTTTAGACAGTAACAAGGATCCGCGCCCGCGCCAATTTCCAAGACGCCCTCCACGCCCGGAAATTGCGGCTTCGCGGCGACAATGTGACGCGTATCACCCGGATCCTGCGTCCTTTAGTTCAAAGTGACCTGACGGTTCACCAGGTTCGCGCGGGCGCGCCGCTCCTCGGCGGTCAGCGGGGTCTCGTCGGCGAGCACGGCGGCCAGCCGCTCGGCGAACTCGGCGGCGGGCTTCTCGCAGTCCTCCGCGGTCATCGCCAGCGGGAGGTCCCAGACCGGGACGGTCAGGCCGTGCGCGCGGAACGAGCCGACCAGGCGGGTGTCAGCGCCGAGCGAGGAGCGGTCGGCGGCGCTCAGCCGGGCCAGGGCGTCCAGCAGCCGCTCCTCGGGCACGGTCATCACCCAGCGCAGGTGGTTCTTGTCCGGGGTGCCGCACCAGTAGGCGGCGTCGACGCCGTCCAGCTTCACGGTCGGGATGGCCGAGGCGTTGGCGCGCTCCAGGGAGGCGGCGACCTCACCGGTGGCGGTCTCGGCGTCCTCCAGCCAGAACTCGAAGCCGGTGTGCACGGCTGGCGTGAACTCGGCCGTGGTGTCCAGCAGATCCTGCAGGCGGCGCCCGCCCGGCTCGGTCCGGCGGGCCGGCACCGGGTTGCCCGGCTCGGTGGCCAGGGCCAGCTCCAGGGCGTCGGCGAGGTCGCGGCTCAGGTCGCCGGAGGCGGACTGGGTCTGCAGGCCGAGCAGGATCGAGCCGTCCTGGCGGCGCAGGGCCGGCCAGGCCAGCGGCAGCACGGTGGCCAGGGTCACCGACGGGACCTCGCCGGTGGCGCCCTCGGCCACCCCGGCGGCCAGCGTCAGCGGCACGGTGGCGGCGGGCACCAGCTCGCGCAGCGCCACCCAGTCGGCCTCGCCGGCCAGCCCCTCGAACGGGCGGTGCACCAGCTCCTGCACCGCGTGCGAGGCCTCCCGGCCGTGGCACGCCTTGTACCGGCGGCCCGAACCGCAGGGGCAGTTCTCGCGGGCCCCGACCACGGGGATCTCGCCCGTGACGGCGGTGGTGGACTGACGCTGCGGCGCCTTCTTGGCGGCCTTCTTGCCCATGGTGCGGCTCTCCCGGGGACGGTGTCCTTTGCTCCGGGCAGCCTACTGACCTTCCTCCCGACGTGCGGTCACGCACCGGGCCGCCCGGCGGGGCCCGGCGGGTGCCGGGCCCGGGGCCGGTCGGGCGGGGTGCGCGGTGTCAGGCGCTGCGGGCGTCACCGCCGGTGCGCCGGGCGTGCCGGGCACGGGCGGGCAGCGCCGCCCAGACCGTCACCTCGCCGGGCGCGTCGCGCACGCCCCAGTCGCTGGCCAACTGGTCGACGATGCCCAGGCCGCGGCCGCCGCGCGAGGTCAGCGAGGGGCTGGCGGGCAGCGGCCGGGTGGTCGCGCCGCCGTCGGTGACCTCCAGGGTGAGCACGCCGTCGGCGTGCATCTGCCAGCGGACCAGGACGCCGCCGTCGGCACCGCCGCCGGTGTCCTCGCCGCCCCGGCCGCCGGGTGCCGGGTGCGCCCCGCCGGGGACGCCGACCAGCACCTGGTCCACCACCTCGGCCCGGGCGCTGCGGCCCAGTGCCCGCAGCGGGCCGAGCGGACGGGCGTACCGGCACGCGTTGCTCAACAGTTCGGAAAGGATCAGAACAGCATCATCGATGACCGGCTCGGGTATCTCCCGGTCACCGAGATCTCGACGCAGTCGGCGCCGTGCGACCCCGACACTCGCTGGGCCGTGCGGCACTGCCATGGTCGATGAAGTCGGCACTTCACGCGCCACCATCAACGCCACCCCCGGACCTCCTTCAGCGTATGCCGAGGGAGAGATGCCCCTTGGTAATGCGTCGGAAACGACCGCCGGAGGATCCCGCGAGGACATTTCGAGCGTCGCGACCGAGGGTCGACCGGAGGTCATTCACCGCTCACCCTCCGTCGTGCGACGGCATGAATTCCGGCAATACCGTGCCCGGAAGGTTTGAGTGCCGACCAGACCGATCAGGTTCGATCAGTCCGTTCGGCCCCGTCCCGCCCTCGTCCGGCCCTGTCCCGTCCCGTCGTCCGGCCCCGTCCCGTCGTCCGGTGCCGCTCCGTCGTCCCGTCCCGCTCAGTGCCGCCCGGTGCCGCTCCGGAGGAGGATCACCGCCCGAGCTGCGCCAGCACCTCGGCGGGCCGGTTGGTGATGATCGCGGACACCCCGAGCTCCAGGCAGAGCTCCACGTCGGCCGGCTCGTCGACCGTCCAGACGTGGACCTGGTGCCCCAGCTCGCGCAGCCGCGTCACCAGCTGCGGGCGGGCCCGGACCAGGTCGATGCCCGGGCCGGCGATCCGCGCCCCGCCCGGCAGCGGGGAGCCCGGGCGCAGCCGGCCGAGCAGCGGCAGGGTCCGCTCGAAGAGGAAGACCCGGCGGTAGTCCGGTGCCCCGGCGGCCACCCGGTCGAGGGCCACCGAGGAGAAGCTCATGATCCGGGCGACCGGGCGGTCCCCCTCGCGCTCCGCGCCGATCTTGAAGCGCTCCAGCATCCGCAGCAGTTCGGCCTCCACCCGGCCGCGGTAGCGCACCGGGTGCTTGGTCTCGATCGCCAGGTCCACCGGGCGGCCGCAGTCCACCGCCAGCTCCAGCAGCCGCTCCAGCCGCAGCACGCCGCGCAGTTCGGGGTCGGTGCTGGGGCGGCCGGTCTTCCAGGCGCCGAAGTCGTACGCCTCCAGCTCGGCCAGGGTCATCGCCGAGACGGTGCCCCGGCCGTCGGAGACCCGGCCGATCCGGCGGTCGTGCACGCAGACCAGCTCGCCGTCGGCGGTCAGCCGGACGTCGCACTCGAGGGCGTCGGCGCCCTCGTCGAGCGCGCGCCGGTACGCCGCGAGGGTGTGTTCGGGCAGGGCGTGGGAGGAACCGCGGTGGGCGATCACCTGGACGGGCGGCGCGGTGTGCGCCGCCGTCGAGGACAGGTCTGGGCTGGTCACAGGGCCAACGATAGGCGGCCGAAGTGACGCGGAGACGAAGACGGCCCCAACCCGTGGGGCCGTCTTCGGTGGGCGGGGCCGTCGGCGGGGGCGGTTCCGGGCCCCGGCGGCCCGGCCCGTCAGGCTCCGGACGCCCCCGGCAGCGCGGCCTGCCCGGCCCGCCGCGCTCGGACTCAGCCCGCCGTGTTCCGGCGGGTCAGCGGGGTGAGCGCCCAGGTGAGCAGGGCGGGCACCAGGAAGGCGAACAGCGAGGCGGAGGTCCACTCCTGCGGGGTGAAGTGCAGCGACTCCTGGGCGGAGGTCCAGAAGTCCGTCCACCAGCCGGCCACCGGGGTCGGCGCGATGAACTGGTAGACCGCGAAGCCCAGCACCCACGGCAGCAGCATCAGCCAGCGGGAGGGGGCGTCGGCGGAGAGGTTCCAGCCGTGCCGGCCGGCGCCGAGGAAGTAGTCCACCGCGAGCACCGCCAGCAGCGGCACGAAGACGGATCCGATCAGGCCGAGGAAGTTGGTGTAGGTGTCGGTGAACCGGTCGATCTGCAGCGCCAGGACGGTGATCAGCAGGCCGATCCCGCCGGTCAGCACCCGGCGGTCCACCTTCGGCAGCAGGTTCTGCACGGACATCGCCGTCGAGTACACGTTGGCGAAGGACTGGTCCGTCTCGCGCAACACCAGCACCAGCAGGAACAGCCAGCCGGCCCAGACGCCGAGGAAGGAGTCGAAGATCCGGTTCGGGTCGCCGTCGGACTGCAGCAGCGCCATCAGGCCGAGCACGTAGCACCAGACCTGGGCGACGGTGTAGCCGGAGAAGCTGCCCCAGAACGCCGAGCGCGGGGTGCGCGAGTGCCGGGTGTAGTCGGCGGCCAGCGGCACGAAGGAGATCGACACCGCGATCATCATGTCGGTGGCGCCCAGGAAGCCGTGCCAGTTGCCGGCGCCCGGGTCGGGCACCCCCTGACGGCCCAGCTGGACGGTGAAGTACACCATCGCGACGGCGACGGCACCCGCGACGAAGCGGCGCAGCACCGCGATCGAGCCGAGCGGCCAGATGGTCAGCGCGGTGGTCAGCGCGCCGGCCAGCAGCACGAACAGCCAGCGGTAGCCGTCGGTGTGGGCGACGGTCTGGGCGCCCGCCGCGATCGTCAGCAGCTCGAAGACGCCCCAGCCGACGCACTGGACGATGTTCAGCACCGTCGGGACGTACGACAGCCGGGTGCCGAACAGCCCGCGCAGGTTCGCCATCGCCGGGGCGCCGGTCCGGGCCCCGATCAGGGCGGCCACGCCGAGCATCGCGGTGCCGACCACGGTGCCGGCCACGATCGCCGTCACCGCCGCGGCCAGCGAGAGCTCGCCGCCCTTGGCGCCGAGCACGGTGGCGGCGGTGGAGAAGCCGATCAGGCTGACGCCCAGGTTCATCCAGAGCGCGAAGTGGTCGCGGAAGCGCAGCGTGCGCGGCGGCTCGGTGTCCAGCACCAGTGGCGCCTCGACGCGCTCCGGGCGGTCCAGGACGGCGGTCGCCGTGCCGGAACCGGCCGGGCCGCCGGCGGCGTCGCCGTGAACGGTCGTGGACGATCCGGGGAGGTCCCCGGTCGCCCCGGGGAAACCCTTGGACTCGGGCGCGCCCGAAGAAGAGGATGGCGAAGCAGGCGGCATGGCCGATACTCCCTACGCCGGCATTACCCGGACAGGTTCCGGCGGTCTGCGCCCCCTCGACGGTCCGTCCACGATGCCGTGGCGGTACGGTCGACCAGCGCACTCTCAGCCTGGAAGGTCCAAGCTCCCGCGTGTCAGTTTGGAGCGACAGGCTAACCGGCACCGGGGTGGACGCCAAGGCCAGGGGCCCTGCCGTCCGCATCGCGGGACGCCCGGCGGAGGTGGGGGAGCCTCCGTCGCCGGGTCGGCCGTCTGCGCCGGCTAAGGATTCTTATGAGTTCTTCAGAGGGGTCCTTACGGCAATCGAATCGACTGTGCGAAAAACTATGGTCCTTGGTTCTGTCAGCTATGGAGGTCGTCCGTGAGCACCGAGCGAGAGGTTGGGCCCACCGGGCCGCAGGGGGAGCAGCCCTCGGGCGCCCAGGGGGCGGGCGGTCCCGCTTCCGACCCCGCCGCCTCGGGCGGGCACAAGCCGACCATGGCGTTCAGCCGGGTCCCCGAGCCCGACGCCGCCCCCGCCTCCGAGCCGGCCCCGGCCGACTCCCCGGCCGCCCCGGCCGAGGGCGGGCACCGGGCGACCATGGCGTTCGGCCGGGTCCCCGAGCCCGAGGCCGCCCCCGCCCCCGAGCCGGCCGCGGCCGACGCCGCCGCGGCCGCGGAGGGCGTCCCGGCCGAGGGCGGGCACCGTCCCACCGTCGCCTTCACCAAGGTCCCCGCGCCGGAGGCGGCCCCGGCCGCCCCCGTGGCCCCCGTCGAGGCGCCGTCCGCCGGCGTCGACCCCGCCACCGGCTACCTCGACGCCCCGCCGCCGGTGCTGCCGCCCGCGCCGCAGGCCCCGGCAGCCCCCGCGGCGCCGCTCGCGCCGGTGGCCGAGGGCCAGGCCCCGCCGCTGGGCAACCCGTACGCCACGCCGACCCACGGCGTCCCGGCCGCCGGCGCGCACGACCCGTACGGCCCGCCGCCCGCCCCCGGCGTGCCCGCCGCGCACCCCGCGCCCGGCCACCACCCGTTCGGCGCCGGCCAGCCGCTCGGCGGCTGGGGCGCCTCCCACGACGCCACCGGCGGTGCCGGCTACCCGGGCGGCCCGGGCGGTCCGCTCGGCTACCCGGCCGACTACCCCGGCGGCCCCGGCGGCCCGCACCGCCCGCGCAGGAAGCGCGGCGGACTGGTCGCCCTGATCGCCGCCGTCGCACTGGTCGCCGGCGTGGCGGGCGGTGCGCTGGGCGTGGCGGTCACCGACCACAACAACGGCAGCAGCTCCGCGGACGACCACCGCAGCACCACCGTCCAGGCCAGCAACACCCAGAAGAACGAGCCCTCCCCCGGCTCGATCGCCGGCATCGCGCAGAAGGCGCTGCCCAGCGTCGTCACCATCAAGGCGCAGGGCAACGGCGAGTCCGGCACCGGCACCGGCTTCGTCTTCGACACCGAGGGCCACATCCTCACCAACAACCACGTGGTCGCGCCGACCCTCAACGGCGGCAAGCTCACCGTCAAGTTCGCCGACGGCACGTCCTACAACGCCTCGGTGCTGGGCCACGCCGAGGGCTACGACGTCGCCGTGGTCAAGATCGACAACCCGCCGAAGAGCAAGCTGGCGCCGCTCCCGCTGGCCGACTCCGACAAGGTCAACGTCGGCGACTCCACCATCGCGATCGGTGCGCCGTACGGCCTGGAGTCCACCGTCACCAGCGGCATCATCAGCGCCAAGGACCGCCCGGTCGCCTCCGGCGACGAGACCGGCGGCCAGTCCTCCTACATGAACGCCCTGCAGACCGACGCCTCGATCAACCCCGGCAACTCCGGCGGCCCGCTGCTCGACTCCGGCGGCGCGGTGGTCGGCATCAACTCGGCGATCCAGTCCAACGCCTCCGCCAACGGCCGGGCCGGCAGCATCGGCCTCGGCTTCGCCATCCCGATCAACCAGGCCAAGTGGGTCGCCGACACCCTGATCAAGACCGGCAAGCCCGTCTACGCCAAGCTCGACGTGCTGCGCAACGACGACTACAAGGGCGACGGCGCGCAGATCCAGACCCGCGACGTCCAGGGCCAGCCCGCCGTGACCCCCGGCGGCGCCGCGGACAAGGCGGGCCTCAAGCCGGGCGACGTCATCACCAAGCTCGGCGGTGTCCCGATCGAGAACGGCCCCGCCCTGGTCAGCCGGATCTGGACGCACAAGCCCGGCGAGACCGTCGACGTCGAGTACACCCGCAACGGCCAGCAGTTCACCACCAAGGTCACCCTCGGGCAGCGCGACGGCGACAGCTGACCCCCGCCGACCCGCACCGAACCGTGTGCACCGAACCCCGCCGGACCCGTTAGGCTGACCTCCGCCTGGAGAGCTGCCCGAGCGGCCTAAGGGAACAGTCTTGAAAACTGTCGTGGCGTGACCCGTCACCGTGGGTTCGAATCCCACGCTCTCCGCCGGTAGGAGAACCACCTGCTCAGGGGCGGGTGCCGAGATCGTTCGGCACCCGCCCTTCGCGCGTTCCGGGGCCGGGACTTGACCCTGACACCGTGAGAGGCAGTGGAGTGGGAGCACCATGTTGAACATCGGAGACTTCGCCAGCCACGGCCGGGTGTCGGTGCGGATGCTGCGCCACTACGACGAGATCGGACTGCTGCGGCCCGCCCGGGTGGACCCGGTCACCGGGTACCGCTCCTACGAGGCGTCCCAACTCGCCCGGCTCAACCGGCTGATCGCGCTCAAGGAGCTCGGCTTCACGCTGCAGCAGGTGCGGGCCGTCCTCGACGAGCAGGTCGACCCGGTCGAACTGCGCGGGATGCTGCGGCTGCGGCGGGCCCAACTCGCCGAGGCGATCGCCGCGGACGGGCAGCGGCTGGCCCGGGTGGAGGCGAGGCTCCGGACGATCGAGAGCGAGGGGACCATGTCCACGCACGATGTCGTGGTGAAGCGGGTGCCGCCCGTCCGGGTGGCCGAACTGACCGGTGTGGCCGCCGGCTACGAGCCCGAGCAGATCGGCCCGGTGATCGGCCCGCTGTTCGCGGAGCTGTGCCGGCGCCTGGCCGCGGCCGGGATCACGGGGACCGGCCCGTCCGTCGCCCGGTACGAGGACGTGCCGGACGGCGACGGCGCGGTGCTGATCCGGGTCGCCGTCCCGGTCGGGCCGTCTGTGGAGCCGGGCCGGTCCGACGTCGCGGTGCTCGACCTGCCGCCGATCGAGGAGGCGGCGACGCTGGTGCACCGCGGCCCGATGGACGACGCCGTGGGCGCCTTCCAGGAGCTGGCCCGCTTCATCGAGGCGAACGGCTACCGCTCCGCCGGCTACGCCCGCGAGCTCTACCTGGAGTGCCCGGACGACCCGGCGCAGTGGGTCACCGAGTTCCAGGAGCCGGTGGTCCGCCGCTGACCGCTGCCGGTGGGCCCCGCACGGGGGTCGGGGCCCACCGGCCCGGCGGCGCCCGTCGGCGCGGCGGTGCCGACGGGGGCCGCTCGCCCGGCGGGCACCACGTGCCCGACGGGACCGCTCGCCCGGCGGGGACCACTTGCCCGGCCGATCCGGGGCGGGCAGAGTGCCGGAGGAGGCCGGTGGGCGGCGAGTGGAGGCGGCGATGAGCGATCTGACGGACCGACTGACGGAGGGCCTCCCGGCCGGCGCGGTGGTGGTGGACCCGGACGTGACCGCCGCCTACAGCCGGGACATGGCGGGGTTCTGCGCCGCCGGCGTGCCCGCGGTGGTGGTGTTCCCGGAGACGGTCGAGCAGGTGCAGCACGTGATGCGCACCGCCACCGCGCTGCGGGTGCCGGTGGTGCCGCAGGGCGCGCGGACCGGGCTGTCGGGTGCGGCGAACGCCGTGGACGGCTGCATCGTGCTGTCGATGGTGAAGCTGGACCGGATCCTGGAGATCGACCCGGTGAACCGGATCGCGGTGGTCGAGCCGGGCGTGGTGAACGCCGAACTCTCCCGCGCCGCGGGCGAGGTGGGGCTGGCCTATCCGCCGGACCCGTCCAGCTGGGAGTCCTGCACGATCGGCGGCAACATCGGCACCGGCGCGGGCGGGCTCTGCTGCGTGAAGTACGGCGTCACCGGCGAGTACGTGCTCGGCCTGGACGTGGTGCTGGCGGACGGGCGGCTGCTCTCCACCGGGCGCCGGACGGCCAAGGGCGTGGCCGGGTACGACCTGACCAGGCTGCTGGTCGGGTCGGAGGGCACGCTGGGCGTGGTCGTCCGGGCGGTGCTCGCGCTGCGGCCCGCCCCGGCGCCGCAGTTGGCGCTGGCGGCGGAGTTCCCGAGTGCGGACGCGGCCGGTGCGGCGGTCTGCGAGGTGATGGCGCGCGGTCTGACCCCGTCGCTGATGGAGCTGATGGACGCCGTCAGCGTGCGGGCGGTCAACGAGCTGGGCCGGATGGGGCTGCCCGAGTCGACCCGGGCGCTGCTGCTGGTGGCCTTCGACGGGCCGGAGCGGACGGCCGAGCTCGCCCGGGTGGCGGAGCTGTGCCGGGCCGCGGGGGCGACCGAGGTGGTGCCGGCCGAGGACCAGGCGGAGTCGGACCTGCTGCTGGAGGCCCGGCGGCTGGCGCTGCCGGCGCTGGACCGGCTCGGCACCACGATGATCGACGACGTGGCGGTGCCGCGGTCCCGGCTGGCCGAGATGCTGAACGGCGTCGCGGCGATCGCCGAGCGGCACGCGCTGACCATCGGGGTGGTCAGCCACGCGGGGGACGGCAACACCCACCCCATCGTGATCTTCGACGCGGCGGACGAGGAGCAGACGGCGCGGGCGCAGCGCTCCTTCGACGAGATCATGGCGCTGGGGCTGGAGCTGGGCGGCACGATCACCGGGGAGCACGGGGTGGGGCTGCTGAAGCGGGACTGGCTGGCCCGTGAGCTGGGGCCGGTGGCCCTGGATCTGCAGCGGCAGTTGAAGGCGGTCTTCGACCCGCTGGGAATCCTGAACCCGGGCAAGATGGTCTGATCGTCATCCGGCACGGCGCCCGGAATCCCTCCGCCGTTCCCCTCCACCGCTCCTCCCCGCCGTTCCTCCCGTTTCGGTACGACTTTCCGATCGGCTGACGATGGCTGGAAATGTCGACATGGAAGGGTGGTCGAACCTTCTGGGGGGCGCTTTCCCGGTTCGTCGGCGCCGGGGTGGTGCGCGCGGTGGTTCGCACCGTATCGACGCGCCGTTTCCGGCGGGCGGGTCGATGGCCGCCGGTCGGGCGAAAACCCCAGCTCGGAGGTGGTGTGTCGGCGCGCTGTCCGGTTCGGCTGCCGTTATTCGCGGGCTGGGTGGATATCACGCTAACGGGCGAAAACTGCTCCGTCGGCTAGTGCTTTGTCGATTTGTTGCGGAAGTCTGTCTCCCGGCGTCGCAGCCCGCAGGTGTTCGTCTGGCCGGCGAACTCCCGCACCCCCTGCTCGACAGTTGCACGATTTAAAGCTTTCTTGGAGGCTCTCATGGCTCGCATCCACACCCGCCGGGTGGCCGGACTCCTGCTCGCCGCCCCGCTCGCGGCGGGGCTGCTGCTGGCCGGCGCCGGTGCCGCGGCCGCCGACAACGGCGCGGGTGCCGCCGCCGGCTCCAACGCCGGGGTGGTGTCCAACGTCGGCACGGGCAACGTCTTCGGCTCGGTCGACGGCAACTACGTCTCCACCCAGCAGACGGCCACCGGCTCCGGTGCCTCGAACCAGAACAACACCCTCGCGGTGAAGGACAACGCGGGCACCATCCTGGCCGGGCAGTCCAACAAGAACGTCAACGTCGTCTTCGCCCCGATCTTCAACTGATCCGGGTCCTCGGCTGATCCGGATCTCCGACCGATCCGGTCGGACACCACCGACGGCGGGGGCGCCGGAGGTGGGTGACCGCGGGTGAGCTGAGCACCCGCGGAGGGGCTCGAACCAGTCTCCGGGCGGAGATCCCGCCCGGGCGCGATCAGACGCGCGCAAGACCGGCCAGCGGAAAGGGTCGCCGCGAAACCGGCCCCGTGGGCGGTGCCGCCATCGGCACCGCCCACGGGTGCGTCCTGGCCCCGGCGCGTCCAGTGAGGGCCCGCGCCCGGAGCCGTCGGGCCTCGGCGGTACGGTTGCGCTCCGAGAGTGCAGCACGTGCCCGGGCCAGGGAAGGACGGCCCGGCCGGGGCGGCGACCGCGGCAACCGGAAGGAAGGGCGCGCGATGGCGGCGGACGAGGAGGGGCTGACCGGCCCGGGCGAGGTCTGGCCTGCACCGGAGCCGGATCCGCGACCGGGGCCGGACGTCAGGGCCGAGCACCCGGCGGAGCACCGGCCCGAGCCGAGGTCCGTGCCCGAGCTGCTGCTCGGTCGCCCGCCGATGGCCCGACCGCTGCCGTCCTTCGACGCCGAGAGCGCCCCCGCCGAGCCCGGCCCGCTGTTCGTGGACTGGCTCGCCACCGCACTGGCCGCCGGCGTGCCGGACCCGCAGGTGGTCACCCTCTCCACGGTCGACGCGGACGGCCTGCCGGACGCCCGGGTGCTGGTGCTGCGCGACGTCGACGCCTCCGGTACCGGCTGGGTGTTCTCCGCCGCCGCCGACAGCCCCAAGGGCCGCCAGCTGGCCGACCACCCCGCCGCCGCACTGACCGTCTACTGGCCGCAGCTGGGCCGCCAGGTGCGGGTCCGCGGGACCGTCGAGCGGGCCGCGGACCTGGTCGCCGCGGCGGAGTTCGCCACCCGTTCGCCGGCCGCCCGGGTCGGCGCGCTGGTCGGGCGGCAGAGCGAGCCGCTGGGCTCGCTCACCGAGTACGACGAGGCCGTCGCGGTCGCCCGCCGCCGGCTGGAGGCCACCCCGGACGCGGTCGCGGCCGGGCACGCCGTCTACACCCTTTGGGCGCACGAGGTCGAGTACTGGCAGGGCGACGCCGATCGCCGGCACGTCCGGCTGCGGTACACCCGCACCGGGCCGGTCCGCACCCCGGAGTGGTCGCGCACCCTGCTCTGGCCGTAGCCCGGTCGCGTTCCGGCCGAAGCCCCGTCCCGCTCCGGCCGTAGCCCGGTCCCGCTCCGGTCGGGGTCGGCCGACGCCCCGGCGGCGGGCTACCGCCGCCCGGTCAGCGTGGCGCCCACGCTGGCCGCCACCACGCAGCCGATCCCGGCCAGCTGCGGCACGCCCAGCAGCTGGCCGAGCACCACCAGCCCGACCAGCGCGCTGACCGCCGGCTCCAGGCTGACCAGCACGCTGAACACCCGTTGCGGCATCCGTCGCAGCGCGGTCATCTCCAGCGCGTACGGGATCACCGGCAGCAGCAGCGACACCCCGGCCACCGCGGCCAGCAGCACCAGCGGCGAGGCACCGGGAGCGGTCAGCCCGTCCCACGCCTGGCCCAGCCCGAACGGCGCCAGCGTCAGCGCGCCGACGGTCATCGACACCGCCAGCCCCTGGAAGCCCTGGAAGGCGGCGCCGACCTTGTCGGTGAACAGGATGTACGCGGCGTAGCAGGCGGCCGCGCCGAAGGCGTAGACCAGGCCGACCGGATCGAGTCCGCCCCCGCCGTCGCCCTCGCCGAGCAGGGTCAGCAGGACGACGCCGGCCGCCGCGAGCAGCGCCCAGAGCAGGTGGCTGGCCTTCCTGGCGAAGACCAGGGCGACGGCGAGCGGGCCGAGGAACTCGATGGTCGCCGCGGTGCCCATCGGCAGCCGGTCGATCGCACCGGCGAACAGGAAGGTCATCCCGGCGGAGGCCATGCCGAGCAGCGCGGCCGCCGCGAGGTCGCGCGGGCGCTTGTCGCGCAGCCGGGGCCGGGTCACGGCGAGCAGGATGACCGCCGCGAAGCCCAGCCGCAGGAAGGTGGTGCCGCTGACCCCGAGCGGGCCGAACAGCGGCTTGGAGAGCGCGATGCCGGTCTGCACCAGGAACATCGCCGTCAGACAGAGAAGCGGCGCCGGGATCCGCTCCGGGCGCCGCAGGACCTTCGGGAACCGGCCGGTGGGCCGGCCGGGGTGCGCGCCGGGTGGCGCCGCGGCGCCGGACGCCCCGCCTCGTCGCCAGCCGCCCCGCTCGCCGGCGGGCTCGCCCTTGGGGGCGGGCGGCATGGCAAGGGCCTCGGCGACGGCGGCGGCCGACGTCGGGGCTGCGGTTTCGCTGGGGTTGGAGGTGGGCATAAGGGTGAGTTTGCCGTAAGGAGCGACAAACCGGCAAGCTCGTTACAAATGGCGGGACGGCTGCGGACGGGTGCGCCCGAAGGGATGGGCTCGCCCGGCGTCCGCGGCGTGGTTGCCGCGATCGTCCGATGGTCCGTCAGTATCAAGGGTCGGTGCGCTACCTACGCCCCGCGGCCCTCGTCGCCGCCTCCCTCGTGCTCCTGCTGGCCACCGACGGGACGGGCGTGAACACCGAGGCCACCGCCCCGGCCGCCGCCGCCGTCCCCCGCATCCGGGCCCTCACCCTGCCCGACCGGATCGGGCCGCCCCGGCTCCGCGACGCCTACGCCGGACCCGCCTTCGACGCCTGCACCGCGCCGCCCGTCGACACCCTGCGGGCCTGGCGCGCCGCCTCCCCGTACGGCGCGCTCGGCATCTACGTCAGCGGCTCCCAACGCGGCTGCCCCCAGCCCCGGCTCACCGCCGACTGGGTGCGCCAGGCCCGTGCCCTGGGCTGGCGCTTCCTGCCCGTGCACGTCGGGCTGCAGGCCCCGTGCAGCCGGCTCAGCCGCAAACCCCGGCGGATCGACCCGGCCACCGCCGTCCGGCAGGGGCGGGACGAGGCCGACGAGGCCGTCCGCGCCCTGCGCTCGCTCGGCTTCGGCCCGGGCGCCCCCGTCTACCTCGACGTCGAGGCCTACCCGATGAACGACCCGGCCTGCGGCCAGGCCGTCGTCGACTACACCCTCGGCTGGACCGAGGCCCTGCACTCCGCCGGCTACCGCTCCGGCTTCTACTCCAGCCTCGAATCCGGCGTCTCCGACCTGGCCGCCGCCGCCCGGGCCGGCAGCTCCCCGCTGCCCGACGCGCTCTGGTACGCCCGCTGGGACGACCACGCCGACACCGCCGGCTCCGGCCCGCTCACCGCCGACCTCTGGAGCTCCCACCAGCGGGTCCACCAGTACCGCGGCAACGCCGAGGAGACCTACGGCGGCGCCACCCTCACCGTCGACCGCAACCAGGTCGACGGCCCGACCGCCGGCTGACGCCCCACCGGGCGGCCCGCCGGCCCCCCGATAAGGTGGCCCCGGTCCAGCGGAGGGGGGCGGCGGCATGCCGAACGGACAGGGACACGACGACGCGGGCGGCTACGGCGCCGCACCGCGGCAGAACCCGTACGCGCAGGGGCCGTACCCTCCGGACCCGTACCCGCAGAGCCCGTACGGCCGGGGCCCGGCCCCGCAGAACCCGTACGCCCGGCCCGTCCCGCCGCAGGCGCACCCGTACCCGGCACCGCCCGGCGCCGCGCAGCCCCACCACTCCGCGCAGCCCGACCCGGTCGCCCCGCAGGCTCCGACCCCGCAGGCTCCGACCCCGCCGCCCGTGCCGGCCGGGGCGGAGGCCTTCCCCGGCCCCGGGCCGCGCCGCGGGCGGATCGCCGTCCTGCTCCAGTTCACCCTGCAGTGGATCTACGCCCCGCTCTGGATCGCCGCCCTGGTGGCCCTGTTCGCGCTCCTCCTCTGGTCCGGCAGCAGCGGCCCCTCCGGCCCCGACTCCGACGGCTGGCTGAAGGTCAACCGCACCTTCATCCCGCCACGCCGCCTCAAGGCCGAGCTCACCGGCCGCCCGGAGGACTGGGAGCGGTACGTCGCCCCGATCCTGGCGCGCCGGATCGCCGCCGCCGAGGCCGAGCACGCGGCCGGCGGCGGCACACCGCTGCCCGACCTCGGCCGCGCGGTGCACACCGAGTTCGCCGTCCGCCTCTACCGCGGCCTCGGCGCGGCCGGCCTGGTCCGCCTCGCCGAGCGCCACGGCTGGCACGGCGTACCGGTCCACTCCGACCCGGGCCACGTCCGGCTGACCCGCCGCTTCCCCGCCCCGACCGGCGTCCGCGCCCCGGCCCCGCACGACCCGCCCGCCGCCCCAGGCACCCCGTGGGGCCCGCAGCCGACCCGCTTCGCCCCGCTGCTGCCGGTGATGTTCCTCCTCCAGTTCGTCTACGTCCCCGTGCTGGGCGTGCTCAGCCTGCTCGCCTTCTGGGTGAAGCACCCCGAGCCCGACCACTGGGACCGCTGGGGCGCCCGCTGGGCGGTCGGTCCGCGCGCCTTCTGGCCCGAGTTCACCAACGGCCGGGCCGCCTGGGACCGCCACATCCGCCGCGTCCTGGACCGCGCCGTCCAGCGCGAACTCGCCCAGCCCGCCGAGTCCTACCGGGGCGTCACCGCCCCCGACGGCACCTTCCTGCGCCGCATCCGCGTCAACCGCGCCACCTACCGCGGCGCCGGCGCCCACCACGTCCTGCGCCTCGCCGCCGAGCAGGGCTGGACCCTCGACCCCACCTACCTCCCCGACCCCACCAACTCCGTCCGCCTCTCCCGCCCCGACCACACCCGCCCCACCCCCTGAACGGCGCCGTGGCCACGGAGCGGGAGCGGATCGGGGGTGGGGGCGGGGCGGGGTCGTGATCCGTGCAACGGGGTCGGGATGCTGACAGGGGGCGGGCGGGGCGGCACAATCGGGCACGTCCGCGCGCATTACCGCCCGGTAGGTGCCCGCGGGCACAGCCGCCAGTGCCGCCAGGTCGAGGAGGACCCGTGTTCAGCACGATGCAGGACGTTCCGCTTACCGTCGCCCGGATTCTGGAGCACGGGTCCACCATCCACGGCCGGTCCACCGTCACGACCTGGGACGGCTCCGGGCCGGTCGTGCGCACCTACGCGGAGGTCGGGGCGCGGGCCGCGCAGCTCGCCTGTGCGCTGCGGGACGAGCTGGGCGTGACCGGGGACGACCGGGTGGCGACCCTGATGTGGAACAACGCCGAACACCTGGAGGCGTACCTCGCCGTCCCGGCGATGGGCTCGGTGCTGCACACGCTCAACCTGCGGCTGCCCGCCAACCAGCTCTCGTTCATCGTCAACCACGCCGCCGACCGCGTGATCATCGTCAACGGCAGCGTGCTGCCGCTGCTCGCCGCGGTGCTGGGGGACCTCGCCCCGACGCTGCGGCACATCGTGGTGAGCGGCCCCGGCGACCGCTCGCTGCTGGCCGGCTTCGCGGGCACCGTGCACGACTACGAGGAGCTGATCGCGGACCGGCCCACCGCGTACCCGTGGCGCTCCGACGTCGACGAGCGGCAGGCCGCGGTGCTCTGCTACACCTCCGGCACCACCGGGGACCCGAAGGGCGTGCTCTACAGCCACCGCTCGGTCTACCTGCACTGCCTGCAGGTCAACACCGGCGACAACTTCGCGTTCACCCCGCGGGACACCGCGCTGCCGGTGGTCCCGATGTTCCACGTGAACGCCTGGGGCATCCCGCACGCCGCCTTCATGTCCGGCGCCAGCCTGCTGATGCCGGACCGCTTCCTCCAGCCGAAGCCGATGGCGGAGATGATCGCCGCCGTCCGGCCCACCGTCAGCGCCGCCGTCCCGACCATCTGGAGCGGCCTGCTGGACGAGCTCGACGCGGGGGACTACGACACCTCCAGCCTGCGCATGGTGGTCATCGGCGGCAGCGCCTGTCCGCCCTCGCTGATGGAGGGCTTCGAGGAGCGCCACGGCATCCGGGTGGTGCACGCCTGGGGCATGACCGAGACCTCGCCGCTCGGTTCGTTCGCCCAGCCGCCCGGCGGCCTGACCCCGGAGGAGGAGTGGCCGTACCGGGTCACCCAGGGTATCTTCCCGGCCTCCGTGGAGGCCCGGCTGATCGGCCCGGGCGGCGAGCGGATGCCGCACGACGGCGTGGCGGCGGGCGAGCTGGAGGTGCGCGGCCCGTGGATCGCGGGCGCCTACTACGGCGGCGCCGGGCAGGACCCGCTCCGCCCGGAGGACAAGTTCTCCGAGGACGGCTGGCTGCGCACCGGCGACGTGGGCACCATCACCGCGGACGGCTACCTGACGCTCACCGACCGGGCCAAGGACGTCATCAAGTCCGGCGGCGAGTGGATCTCGTCGGTGGAGCTGGAGAACGAGCTGATGGCCCACCCCGAGGTGGCCGAGGCCGCCGTGGTCGCCGTCCCGGACGAGAAGTGGGGCGAGCGCCCGCTGGCGACCGTGGTGCTGCGCCCGGGGGCCTCGGTGGGGCTGCCGGAGCTGCGGGCCTTCCTGGCCGGGCGGATCGCCTCCTGGCAGCTGCCGGAGCGCTGGTCGATCGTCGAGTCGGTGCCGAAGACCTCGGTGGGCAAGTTCGACAAGAAGGTGATCCGGGCCAGCTACGCGGCGGACGAGCTGGACGTCACGGTGCTCGGCAAGGAGTAGTCCGCGGGTCGCCCGCAGGCTGACGGAAGGGCCCGTCGCACCGGACTTCCGGTGCGGCGGGCCCTTCGAGCGTGCTCAGCCGGCCGCGGGGACGCCGGCCTCGCCCATCGCGCCGATCCGACCGAGCAGGTCGACGATCCGGGACTGGACGTCCGCGCTGGTCGAGCGCTCGGCGAGGAACAGCACCGTCTCGCCGGTGCGCAGCCGGGGCAGTTCGCGCGGGTCGAGGTCGACCGAGGTGTAGACGACCAGCGGGGTGCGGTGCAGCCGGTCGTTGGCGCGCAGCCAGTCGAGCAGGCCGACCCGGCGGCGGCGGATCTGGAACAGGTCCATCACCACCAGGTTGGGCTGCACGCTGGCGGCCCGGGCGACGGCGTCGTTCTCGTCGGTGGCGTGCTCGACGTGCATGCCGCGCCGTTCCAGGCTGCTGATCATGGCGGCGGCGATGTCCGGATCGCCCTCGACCAGCAGGACGCGCGGGGCGTGGTGCTCGCCGTCGCGGGGTGCGAGGGCGCGCAGCAGGACGGCCGGGTCGGCGCCGTACGCGGAGTCCCGGGTGGCCTGGCCGAGGCCGGCGGTGACGAGCACCGGGACGCGGCTGTTGAGCGCGGCGGTGCGCAGCGACTGCAGCGCGGTGCGGGTGATCGGGCCGGTCAGCGGGTCGACGAAGAGCGCCGCGGGGAATCCGGTGGCCTGCGCGTCCACCTCCTCGCGGGAGCGGACGATCACCGGCTGGTAGCCGCGTTCCTGCAGGGCCTGCCGGGTGGCCGGGTCGGGCTCGGGCCAGACCAGCAGCCGGCGGCCGCCGCCGTCCTCCGGAGCGCCGGGCGCACCGAGAGCGCCGGGCGCACCGAGCGGAGCGGGAGCACCGGGCAGGGCGGGCGGACCGGCGGGCAGCGACGGCTGCTCCGGGACGGCCCGGTCGCCGCCGGCGGGCAGTGCGGCGGGCAGCGCGGCCATCGGACGGGGCGCCGTCCTGGCCTCGACGGGGACGGGCGGCTGCGGCACGAGGGTGGGCACCGGCGGGCCGGCGAGCGGACGCGGCGGGGCGAGCTCGGCGAGACCGCTGCCGACCGGCTGCGGGCCCGACTGCTCCTCGGCGGCGGGCAGCGCGGGGCGGGCGGGCTCCAAGGCGGCGGGGGCGCCCTGGACGGGCCGGTCCTCCTGGGGCCCGTGGGCGGGCGGTCCGGCCGGGGTCTCCGGGGCGGGCCCCGGCGGGACGGCGAGTCGGCGGCGGCGCCCGGTCGGCGCGGCGGCGGGTTCGGCCGCCACGGGCGCAGGCCCGGACGGCAGCGCGTTCTCCAGGCCGGGGTAGACCGGGGTGTCGGCGAGCCCGGGCAGGGCCGGTCCGCCGGGGGCGTCCTCGGCGGCGGGCAGGGCGCGGCGCCGGCGGGGCTTGGCCGTGCCGTCGGACGCCGGGGCGCCGTCCGGGGCGGGGGTGCCGGCGGCGGGGGTGCCGTCGTCCGGGGCGGTGCCGGGGCCGAGGGCGAGCGGTTCGCGCCCGGCGGGGCGGTTCTGCCGGGGGCGTTCGCCCTCGACGGGTACGGCGTAGGCGGGGCCGGAGCGGCCGTCGTCCTTGCCCCAGGGGTCGCGCTGTGCGCCGTCCGGGCCGGCCAGGCCCTGGCGACCGTACGCGGGGTCGTTGCCGGTGCCGTTCCACTGCTCGGGGACGGCCCGTTCGATCCGGGCGGGGGCGTTCGGCCACTGGTCGGCGGGCGTGCCGGGGTCGGTCGGCGTGCCGGCGGCGGGGGCCTCGGGGGTCTCGGTGGCGGGCCGGCCGCGGCGGCCGCGCCGCTCGGTGGCGGGTTCCTCGGCGGGCCGCTCGGTGGCGGGGGTCTCGCGGCCGGGCTGCTCGACGCCCTCGCCGGAGCCTTCGGCGGCCTCGGTCGGACCGTCGCTGCTGGGCAGCTGCGGGATGCCGGGCAGCTCGGGCAGGACGGCGCTGTCGCTCTCCTTGGGCCGGTCGGAGCGGCCCTCGGCGCCCGCGCGCTCGGCGGCGGCCTTCGCGGCGGCCGGGTCCAGCGGCAGCTCGACGACGTAGGTGGTGCCGGCCTTGCCGGGCAGCTCGTGCGGCTGGAGCACGCCACCGTGGCGCTCGACCACCGCGCGGGCTATCGGCAGGTGCACGGGGCTGCCGCCGAGGCCGGGGCCGCGGATCTCGACCCGGGCGACCTCGCCGCGCTGGGCGGCGGCCAGGACGACGGTCGGCGGCTCGGGCGGCACCGGCACGGCCCCGCCGTTGGGGCCGGGCGCGGCCAGGCCGGGGGAGGGGGTGACGGGGGCGTCCAGGGCGAGGCCGATGCCGCTGACGTCGGCGACCAGGTGGGCGAGCGCCTGGGCGAGCCGGTGCTCGTCGGCGATCACCTCGACGGCGGCGGCGTGCACCGAGAAGCGCACCCGGCCGGGGCCGACCAGCCCGCCGGCCTCCTCGACGGCCCGCCGGACCACCTTGTCCAGGGCGACGGGCACCCGCCGCTCGGAGGGCCGGCGGCCGCCCTTGGCGTCCTTGGTGTCCTTGCCGTCGCGGCCGTCCGCGAGGCCGCTCTCGCCGGCCTCGGCCCGCTGGTGGGCGAGCACGCCGTCGATCAGCCGACCGAACCGGCGGCACTCGTCGGCGAGTCGGCGCAGCGTCCAGTTGGCCTCCGGCCAGAGCTGCCCGGCCGGGTCGGCGGCGAGGGTGTCCAGCCGCTCGTTCAGCGCGGTCAGCGCGCCGCCGAGTTCGCTCTCCAGGACGGCGGTGAGGTGGTCGTTGCGGGCGACCAGGGCGAGCTCGCGGCTGCGGTCGGTGAAGGTCATCACCGCGCCGACCAGCTGGTCGCCGTCCCGGACCGGGGCGGTGGTGAGGTCGACGGTGACCGGGCGGCCGTCCTTGCGCCAGAGCACGGTGCCGCGCACCCGGTGCTTGCGGCCGGAGGTCAGGGTGTCCAGCAGCGCGGACTCCTCCAGCGCGAGCGGGGTCCCGTCGGCCCGGGAGTGCTGGATCAGGGGGTGCAGCTCGCGGCCGCCCAGCTCGCTCGCCCGGTACTCCAGGATGTGCGCGGCGGCCGGGTTGACCAGCACGCAGCGGCCCTCGAGGTCGACCCCGAGGACGCCCTCGGCGGCGGCGCGCAGGATCATCTCGGTCTGCTTGTGCTGGCGGCGCAGCTCGGCCTCGACGCCGAGCCGGCCGGAGAGGTCGCGCACCAGCAGCAGGAGCAGGTCGGTCGCGGAGGAGGCGCGGGAGCGCTCGTCGCGGTACGGGTCGTAGGGGGCGAGCGCGTAGCCGCGGCCCTCGCTGACGCCGTCGTCGGGGAAGTCGTTGCCGGAGACCTCGACGGGGAAGGAGGTGCCGTCGGTGCGGCGCGCGGTCATCCGGACCGGGCGGTCGGGCTCGTCGCCCTCGCGGGCGGCCGGACGCATCGAGCCGGGGATCCGGCTCGGGTCGAACTCGGGCAGGAGGTCCAGCACGCCCATGCCGACCAGCGAGGTGCCGGGCGCCTGGAGCGCCTGGACGGCTGCGCTGTTGGCGTCCACCACCGTCCCGTTGCTGTTCACCAGCAGCAACGCGTCGGGCAGGGCGTCGAGTATGGCGGCGAGGCGAGCAGCGCCTCGGATCGGCCTGCTGCTCACGTCGACAGGTCTCCTCGGCTCAGGGCAGCTCCTCCGGAGACGGCAGTATCTCATTCTTCTTTGCGGTGGGGACGACCCGCCTAGTAACGTTGGCGGTGGTTGGTGCCGAACCCCGCGGTTGTGGCATCATCACAGGCACACGGAACGGGTCCGCTCAGGCGGGCTTGATCCTTGTGGAGGAGGCTTCGCCTAGTCCGGTCTATGGCGCCGCACTGCTAATGCGGTTTCGGGGTTATTCCTGATCGAGGGTTCAAATCCCTCAGCCTCCGCCGACCGGGAGCCCCGCCGACGATCTCGTCGGCGGGGCTCTTTCGCATGTCCGGACCCTCGTACGTCCGGCCGGACCCTCGTACGTCCGGCCGGGTCCGGGCCGGGTCTGGCCGGGTCCGGGCCGGGTCTGGCCGGGTCCGGCCGGGTCCGGG
The DNA here is from genome assembly GCF_042873275.1 of Kitasatospora sp. NPDC004745. Lineage (NCBI taxonomy): Bacteria > Bacillati > Actinomycetota > Actinomycetes > Kitasatosporales > Streptomycetaceae > Kitasatospora > Kitasatospora sp. NPDC004745. The sequence continues at coordinate 196,196 of NZ_JBIALK010000006.1, forward strand.
CCGGTGCGGGCCGGGTGTGCGGTGCGGTCCGGGGCCGGTCCCGGCCGGGGCCGCCGGGGGGCCCGGATCAATCGATTTCGCCCCGCGTCGCAGGTCATGTAATGTTGTCCCCGCACCGCCCCGGTGGCACTGTTCACCAGGGCGAGCGCTCATAGCTCAACGGATAGAGCACTTGACTACGGATCAAGAGGTTGCAGGTTCGAATCCTGCTGAGCGCACCACAACTCCGCAAGATCGGGTTCGCCCGTTCCTTGCGCTCATAGCTCAACGGATAGAGCACTTGACTACGGATCAAGAGGTTGCAGGTTCGAATCCTGCTGAGCGCACCATCGAGAAGCCCCCGGCCACCGGCCGGGGGCTTCTCCGTTTCCGGGGCGCTGCGGCCCCCGGTGGGCCGGGCGGGTGTGCGGTGCGGCCCCGTTCCGGCGGGTTCCCCGGCTGCTTCCGGCGGGACCGCCCGGGTCGTTCCGTGCCGCCGTCCAGTGGATGAAATGGGGCTGTTTCGGGTACATCCCGTCCTGCCGCTCGGATGACCTCCAATCGGGTGGGATGGGGCTAAAAGCGCAGGTGTCGCAGTATGACCGGTCTGGGGTCGTGATTCCGTTTTGTCGGATCTTGTGCCCAGACTGCCCGGCACCCCGGCAGCCGATCGCGAAGGAGAGCCGGATGAGCCGACAGTTCCCCCGCACGGCCACCTCCCTGGCCCTCCTCGCGGCCGGACTGCTGACCGGCTGGAACGCCCCGTACTCGGTGGCCCAGCAGTCTCCTGACGCCTGGTCCGGGGAGCACCGGGCGCTGCTCCCCTCGGGGCTCTCCGTCCAGCTCGACTTCGCCGCCTCGCCGGGCGTCTCGGTGACCGCCGAACCGGGCGAGCTCGACGAGCGCGCCGGAGGGGGGCGGGCGGCCGGACTGTACGCGGACGGAACGCGCCCGGGCGACCCCGCCCAGACCTTCGCCGTCGCGGAGGACCGCCCGCAGACGGACGGTTCCTGGCGCACCGTCGGGACGCTGCAGCTGACGTTCTCCCGACCGGTCCGCAACCCCCGGCTGCACCTCAGCGGGCTGGCCGCCGTCGCCACCGGGAAGAACGGCACCACCAGCACCGCGGCCCGGCTGACCCTCACCGGCGGCTCGCCCGCCGCCCCCGCCCTGGTCAACCGCACCGACTGGCCCGGCTGGACGGTCGACGCCAACGCGCTCGCCCCCGCCGCCGACGGCGGGTCCGACGGCAGCGGCGGCTCCGCGGCCGAAGGCAGCCTCGAACTGGCCGGCACCTTCCGCACCGCCCTCCTCCGGGTCGAACAGCGCTCCACCGCCCGGGGCGGCAGCACCACCGCCCCGCCCGTCCTGCGCCAGGCGTACACCGTCACCGTCGACGAGGACCTCGGCACCGCCCCGCAGGGCTACGGCAACGCCTCCCACGTGGTCTCCGACCTGTTCCTCGGGGCCGAAGCCGCCAACCCCACCCGGCGGGCCCGCCCCGTCGCCCCCGCCCCGGCCGGGGCGGGCGACGAGCCGCTGGTGGAGCTCGACCACGGGGCGGCCCGGCGCAGCGTCTTCGCCAGCCCGCTGCCGCCCAAGCTCCAGCCCGGCCGCGGCGAGTACCAGGGCGCCGACCCGTCGATCAGCTTCCCGACCGACGCCGCGATCGGCCACTACTACCGGGTCACCGTCCCGGTGGCGGTGGACGACCAGCCCGCGACCCTGGCCGGCTGGATCGACTTCGACCGCAACGGCCGCTTCGACCCCGCCGAGCGGGTGCAGACCGAGGTCCCGGCCGGCGCCGACACCGCGACCCTGGAGTGGACGGTGCCCTCCGGCGCCGCCTCCGGCGCCGCCTCCGGCGCCGCCTCCGGCGCCGCCTCCGGCGCCGCCTCCGGCGCCGCCTCCGGCGCCGCCTCCGGCGCCGCCTCCGGCGACACCTGGGCCCGGCTGCGGATCGCCCGCGAGGCCAGCCAGCTCGTGCCCTCCGGGGGCTTCGCCGACTCCGGGCAGGTCTCCGACCAGCGGATCAGGCTCACCGTCGGCGCCGCCCGCCCGGAGATCGCCGAGCCCGTCGACGGCACCGCCCTCGCCGACGCCCGCCCGCAGATCCGCGGCGAGGGCGCGGTCGCCGGCGCCACCGTCGAGATCCGGGACGGCGACGCGGCCCTCTGCCGGGCCAGGGTCGAACGCGGCGGCGACTGGTCCTGCCGCCCCGGCACCGCGCTCGCCGCCGGGCCGCACACCCTCACCCCGGTCGAGACCACCAGCGGCGGGGTGGTGCTGCGCGGCGAGGCCGTCCGGGTCACCGTGAAGACGGCGCCGCCCGCCGCGCCCTCGCTCACCCTCCCGGAGTACACCAACGACCCCGGGCTCCAGCTCACCGGCACCGGCGAGGCGGGCAGCACCGTCTCGGTCGCCGACCAGCGCGCCGAGCTGTGCAGCAGCGCGGTGCGGGCGGACGGCCAGTGGTCCTGCCTGCCGGTCGAGAACCTGGCGGACGGGCGCCACCTGCTCACCCCCGTGGCGGTCGACGCCGCCGGGAACCGGACGGCCGGGCGGGCGGTCGCCCTGGTCGTCGACACCGTCCCGCCCGACCGGCCGGTTCTCACCTCGCCGGCCGCCGGAGAGACCGTGCGGGTCAGCCGGCCGAAGCTCGCCGGGCGGGCCGAACCCCGGGTGAACGTGCTGGTCACCGCACGGGCCGGGGGCGCGGCGTCCGACGAGCGGACGGTGCTGTGCGGCGCGACGGCGGCCCTCGACGGCAGCTGGACCTGCACGGCCAACCGGGATCTGACGGACGGGGAGCAGTGGCTGGTCGTCACGGCGACCGACCTCGCGGGGAACGGTGCGGCGGCGGAGCCGGTGCGGGTCCGCGTCGCGGCCGCGCTGGTGGCGCCGAGTCCGGTGTCACCGGCGCCGGTGACACCCGGTTCGCCGGCGTCCGGGTCGTCGGCGTCGACCCCGGCCGTGGCGCCTTCGGCGGCGTCGAGCCCGGTGGCGTCTGCGGCGGCGTCGAACCCGGTGGCGTCTGCGTCGGCGGTGCCCAGCCCGCTGGCACCGAGCCCGGCGGTGTCCAGCCCGGCGCCGTCGAGCCCGACCGTGGCGACTCCGGCGGTGCCGAGCCCCGTCGCGTCCGTCCCGGCCCCGGCGAGTGCGGTGGCGGTGCCGAGCCCTGCCGGGGTGGTGCCGACGGCTCCCTCGGGGAGTCCGACGGCGCCGAACCCCTCCGCGGCCCCGGCCGCTCCGGAGGTGTCCTCCGCTCCCTCCGGGCCCGGACCGGTGGTGACGGTGCCGGAGGTGATCGCGCCGCTGCCGGCCGGGCTGCTGCCGATCCTCGTCCCGCCGGCCGCGGTGGTGCCGCCGCAGCCGGCGGTGGCCGTGCCGGCCGTGCCGGTGCCCACGGGCCCGGTGGCCTCCGCGGGCCCCACGGCCTCCGCCGCGGCGGCTGCGCTGACCGCTGCCGCCGCCCTGCCGTCCGCCTCCGGCCCGCCGAGGCCGGGCACCGCCCCCACCCCGAGCGCCGTCCCGACTCCTGCTGCTGTCCCGGCCAAGAGCGCCGTTGCCACCCCGAACACCGTTGCCACCCCGAGCGCCGTTCAGCCCCCGGGCCCGACCCCGGCCCAGCCCCCGTCCTCGCCTCCGGCACCGCTCTCGACGGCTACCGCGGCTGCGACCCTGAGCACGACCCCTGCGGTGCTCCCGACCCCGATGGCCGAACGGGACGCCACCGTCCGCGCCGGGGGCCGCCCGCTGCCGGCGCCGCCGAGCACGGAGCCCGTCGGGTCCGCCGCCGAGGCCTCGCAGGCGGCGGCCGAGCGGTCGGCGTCGAGCGGCTGGCGGGGTGGGCTCGCCGGGGGCCTGCTGGTGCTCACCGGCATCGGGCTGATCACCCGCCGGGTGTTCGCCCGGGGCCCCGGTGCCCGCAGACGCTGATCCGTCCACCGTCCCACTGACCGGCGCTGACCTGCGTCGATGCCCCTGACCATCCCGACCATCCGTTCATGTGCCTGCGCGTCAGGTCGGCTTCGGACGATACGTCAGTAAATGTCGACACACCTCACCTTAAATGTCGCATTTGATGACGTATGAACTTAGCCTGGCCCTGGCACTGCCCGTCAGATCCGGGCCGCCCGTTGCGCGACACACCGACCCCGAGGATCCGTGCATGGACGTCACCCGCGATTCTTCGCAGCGACCCGACACCCCGCCCGAGGCGCTCCCCCCGGCCCAGCCGGAACGTTCCGCCTCCGGCTCCAGCGCGCTCGTCAGAACCACGGCCGCCAGGCCCTCCGGCGCCCCCCGGGCGGCCGGGACGGCGGGCCCGGCCGACGGCGGTCCGGCGACCACCCCGCTGGCCGTCGTCCCCGGCCCGGCCGTCGGCCACCCCGCCGACCTGCGCGACCCGCTGGAATCGGCCGGCCCGGAGACCGTCGAGCTCCCGGAGGTCACCCCGGCCGGCGCCCCCGCGGCCGCCACCTACCGGCGCCCCCCGCGGGCCGACCAGGCGCTGCGCGAGACCCCCGCCACCGCCCTGCCGGGCTGGTTCGCCCTGCTGGTGGTGCTGGTCGGCACGATCGGCGTGGTGCTGGTGCTGCTGCGCGCAGGCGTCATCCCGCACTGGGACGTGCTGCCCGACCTGCGCAGCACCGCCGTACGGGCGAGCGGCCGGGCCGAGGCCGACCCCGCGTCGGTCGCCGCGGTCGGCGCCGCCGGTCTGCTGACGGTGCTCACGCTCGCCGGACTGCTGGCCAACGCCGGCGGTGAGACCCGGGTGCTGACCCGCTGGGGCCGTTACCGGGGCACCGTCCGCCGCACCGGCCTGGTCTGGGTCAACCCGCTGCTGCGCCGCCGCCGGGTGGACGTGCGGCTGCGGCACTGGCGCAGCGAACCGGCCAAGGTGGTCGACCGCACCGGTACCCCGATCGTCGTCCGGCTGCTGGTCGTCTGGCGGGTCAAGGACACCGCGCGGGCGCTGCTGGCGATCGACGACCACGAGGGCTACCTGCGCGAGCAGGTCCAGGCGGTGCTCACCCGCACCGCGTCCCTCCTGCCCTGCGACAGCAACGCGGCGCCCGGGCCGGCGCTGCGGGACGGGCAGTGGTTCGCCGACGAGCTCACCAGGGCGCTGGCCGCCGAGGTCGCCCCGGCGGGCCTGGAGGTCTACTCGGCGCAGCCGCTGGCGCTCGACTACGCGCCCGAGGTCGCCGAGTCGATGCGCCGGCGCCGGCTGGCCGACCTGGACGCGGGCCTGCGGACGGTGCTGGTGGACGACGCGGTGGAGGCCGCGGCGCTCGCCGTCCGCCGCCTGGAGCGCGCCACCGCGCACGAACTGGACGAGGCCGCCCGCAGCGCCCTGATGGAGCAACTGCTGGTCGCCTTCGTCGCCCCGGCCGGAGTGGCCGCCTCGGTACCGCCCCCGGCCGCCCGGGCCGGGCGGAAGGAAGGACGACCCGCATGAGGATAGCCACCGGCGCCTACGCCGATCCCGATCCCGGCCTCGACTTCGACGCCGACTTCGACGCCGACTTCGACTTCGACTTCGAGTCCGGCCTCGACGCCGGGCCCGCGGCCGACCTCGACGCCGAGCCGGACCGCGGCCTGATCGGCTTCGAGGAGAGCACCGGAAGCATCCCCGCGATCGCCGGTTGCGGCTGCCCGAACTGCGCGGCGCGGCCGCGTACCGCCCGCACCGCGACGGCGGGCGGCGGCAGCCGAATACACCGGGCCGTCCGGACCACCTGCCTGGCCACCACCGTGCTGGCGGGCGCAGGAGTCGTCGGCCTGACGGCCGGTGCCGGCGCCGCGCACGCGGCCCCCGGCAAGCAGGGCTGGGACGGGTCGAAGTACTGGTTCAGGAACAGCAGCGGCGAGTGGCGGTGGACCGGCCACTACGACGTCTACCTCAGCCGCACCGGCCGGTCCGGGGGGTCCGCCGGTACCGCCGGGACCGGTGGCTCCGCCGGCAAGACGGCCACGGCGTCCAAGGTCCCGGCCGCGTCCTCCGGGATCCGCCAGGGCTGGGACGGCTCGAAGTACTGGTTCAGGAACGGTGCCGGCGAGTGGCGGTGGACCAGCCACTACGACGTCTACCTCAGCCGCACCGGCCGGTCCGACGACGGTGAGGCGCCCTCCCGGCCCGCGGCCGCGTCCTCGACGGACGACGAGCAGGGCTCTGGCAGTGTGGCGGCGGCCGTCGACTACGCGCTCGCCCAGCTGGGCAAGCCGTACGTGTGGGGCGGTGACGGGCCGTCCGGCTTCGACTGCTCCGGCCTGGTCCAGCAGGCCTTCCGCCGCAGCGGGATCAGCCTCCCGCGGGTGGCCGACGACCAGTACGCGGCCACCACGCCGATCAGTGCGGGCCAGCTGCGCCGCGGTGACCTGGTGTTCTGGTCGGACACCGGCCGGGCCTCGGGGATCCACCACGTGGGGATCTACCTGGGTGGCGGCACCTTCGTGGAGGCGCCCAGGCCGGGCCGCACCGTCCGGATCGCCGCCCTCGACCCGGGTTACTACCCGACCCACTTCGGGCGGCCGTAGCCGGCGGGCGGCAGTCGTGGGCCCCGGCGGGAGCGATCCCGCCGGGGCCCGCTGCGTGCTCCGGGGTTCCGTCGAACCCCGACCCGCCCCGAACCCGCGGCCGCCCCGAACCCGCGGCCACCCCGAACCCGCGGCCACCCCGCAGCAGCGGCCGACGGCCGCTCGTGCCGCGGGCCGCGGGCGCGACCGCAGGGCCCGGCGCCCGCGGCCCGCGGGAGCGGGCTCAGGCGGAGGCGGCGTCCAGCCTGGCCGTCTGCTCCGGGGTCAGTCGGAGCGAGGCGGCGGCCAGCAGCGGCGGGAGCTGCTCGACGGTGCGGGCGCTGGCGATCGGGGCGGCGACGGTCGGACGGGCGGCGAGCCAGGCCAGGGCGACGGTCGCGAGCTCGACGCCGTGCTCCCCGGCGACGGCGTCGAGGGCCTCCAGGACCTTCGGGCCGCGCGGGTCGTCCAGGTAGCGGGCGGCTCCCTCGGCCCGGGCGCTGTCCACGCCGGTGCCGCCGAGGCGGTACTTGCCGGTGAGGAAGCCGGAGGCGAGCGCGTAGTAGGGGACGGTGGCCAGGCCGTGCCGGGCGACGACCTCGGCCAGCGGGCCCTCGAAGGTGCCGCGCGAGACCAGGTTGTAGTGCGGCTGGACGGCGACGTACCCGGCCAGCCCCTCCCGCTCGGCGAAGGCCAGCGACTCGGCCAGCCGCTCGGCGCCGATGTTGGAGGCGGCGACCGCGCGGACCTTCCCCTCGCGGACCAGCTCGTCCAGCGCGGTGACGAACTCCTCGACCGGGGTGTCGTCGTCCTGGTGGGTGTAGTAGAGGTCGATCCGCTCCACGCCCAGGCGGCGCAGCGAACCCTCTGCGGAGGCCTTGATGTTGGCCGCGCCCAGGCCGCGCGCACCGGGGTGCAGGCCCACCTTGGTGGCGATCACCACCTCGTCGCGGTTCCCGCGGCTGCGCAGCCAGTCGCCGATGATCGTCTCGGACTCGCCGCCGGTGTTGCCGGGGACCCAGGCCGAGTAGACGTCGGCGGTGTCGACGAAGTTGCCGCCGGCCGCCGCGTAGGCGTCCAGCACCGCGAAGGACTGCTGCTGGTCGGCCGTCCAGCCGAAGACGTTGCCGCCGAGGGAGAGCGGGAAGACGGACAGGTCGGAGGCGCCGAGCCGGACCCGGGCCGTGGCGTCGCTGTGGTTTCCGGTCATGGTCGCAGTCAACCGGATCGCGCCGTGCGGCATTCCGTGCGCCGGGCGGCCGTCGCGGGCCCGCCGCGGCGGCGTCGCGCGGCCGGCGCGGACCCGTACACCGGGGCGGTGCGGTGCGCGCGGGAGGGGTCCGGACTGTCCCCCGGGCGGGCGGATTCGTTAGAGTCCGTGCCATGGCTGACAACGACTACGACCCCGCCGGCAGCACCCAGATGTTCCGGGCGTTCGTCGACGAGACCCCGGCCCCGCAGGCCCCGGGCACCGTCTCCACCTACGGCCGCAGCAGCGGTGGTGGTGGCCGCACCGGCACGATCGCGCTGATCGCCGTCGTCGCCCTGGTGGTTCTGGGCGCCGTCGTCTGGCTGGCGGTCAAGTGATCCTCGCGCGGGTGACCCTGACGGGGGTCACCCGCGCGACGGAAGCCGCCGTGCGCCGGCGGTTCAGCAGGGCTTGCGCCAGACGCTCAGGTCGAGCTTCTTCTGCATCGAACTGAAGCCGAGCGACTTGGTCTTGGCGCAGAACTGGCCCGTGTCGAGCTTGTACTCGACGTGGAACACCGCCTTGCCCGCCTTGACGAACGGCGAGATCCGGTCGCACTCGTCGAACTGCGAGCACTCCTCGTTGACCGCGAAGTCGAAGTCCGGCAGCAGGGCCGGGATCTGGTCGAGGTCGTTCTTCAGACCGATGGCCAGGCCGCGCTCGTGCGCGAGCTGGGCCAGCATGCGGTTGTAGCGGATCTGGTCGTCAGCGGTCAGCGGGAAGCCGCTGTTCTGGTTGTAGGCCTCGATGGTGTCCGGCTCGATGGCGTCGAACCCCTTGCTCCGGCACATGTCGAAGCGGGCCGCCATCAGCGGCTTGAGCTGGTCGAGCTTGCGGATGTCGAACCACTTCTCGCCCTTCCAGCCGGTGTCCGAGCCCTGCAGGGCCTTGGTGAAGGCCGAGGCGTCGGGGCGGAAGTCCTCCCAGGAGCCGGCGTTGATGTAGCAGATCACCTTGCGGCCCTTGGCGTGCAGCGCGGCCACGACCGAGGCGTCGTTCTCGAAGCCGTCGATGTCGTAGACCGGGACGTCCACCGACTGGTCGACGGTGCCGCCGCCGAGCTGCCACTGCCAGGCGAGGCCGGGGGTGGGCTGCCAGCGGGCGCCGGACGGCGCCGGGGCGGTGCTGCCGCCGGGGGTGCCCGGGGCGGTGGTGGCGCCCGGCGGGGTGGTCGCGCCGTGCGTGGGGGGTGCACCGGTCGGGCCCGGGGTGCCGGGGGTGCTCGGCGTGCCGGGGGTGGCGGACGGCGTTCCGGTGTCCGGCGGGGTGCTCGGGGCGGTGCTGTCGCCGGGGGTGGCCGGCGCGGTGGCCGCGGGCGGAGTGCTGGGGGAGTCGTCGGCCGAGGAGCTGTTGTCGTCGTCCGAGCCTGAGCTGCTGCACGAGGTCGCCAGCAGGGCGGTGGCGATGATGGCGGCCGGCAGGAGCCGGGTACGGCGGTTCACGGTAGTCGAACTCCGGATCGGGTCAGGTCAGTTCCGCTGCGGTAAGACCGTAGGGCAGGGTGCACCAGGGGTTCTCCCCGGCGCCGGGGACGGCGCAGCCGACGCCCGCCCGGCGGGCGGCGATCAGCGCGGTGGCGTCCTCGGCGTGCTCGGCCGGGACGTCGTACACCAGGTGGCAGAAACGGGACGCCGCGTGGCGGCCCGTCCAGAGCGGGAGGGTCATCTCGCGGTAGGCGTCCCAGTTGCCCTCGAAGGTGACCAGCAGGTCGGCCAGCCCGACCTCGGCGTAGCCCGGGTCCGGGTGTTCGCCGTGGCCGAAGATCACCGTCCCGCAGCCGGCCGCCCGGGCGGCGGTGGCCAGCCGGCGGTAGTGCGTCAGCGCGCCGGGCTGGGTGGACACCTGGTCGAAGTAGACGCCGGTGATGCCGTGGCGCTGGCGGTACGTCAGGATGTCGGCCACCACCGCGGCGTGCGGCCGCCGGCCGTAGTCGGTGTCGGTGTAGCCGACCAGCGGCAGGCCGGCCGAGCGGAGCTCCTCGGCGGCCTCGGCGAAGACGCCGTCCGGGGTCTCGCCCGGCCCGTCGGCCAGGTTGAGCACCACGGCGCTGATCCGGCCGGGGTCGGCGGCGGCGACCGCCCGCCAGGCCGCCGGGTCCACCGCCGGGTGGACGTACAGCGGCACCAGCAGGCGGCCGTCGGGGGTGGGCCCGGCGGTCATGGGACCACCGGGGCGGTCGCGGACCCGACGGTGTCGAGCCACAGGTCGCGCAGGGTGTCGGCGAGGTCCGTCTCCGGCTGCCAGCCGAGCTCCCGGGCGGCGGCCGAGACGTCGGCCTGCTGCCAGGAGACCGCGGCCGAACGCTCCGAACCCGCCCCGGTCTCGTCGATCCGGCCGGTGAAGACGGCCGCGGCGACCAGCCCGTCGGCGATCGCCCGCACCTGTCGGGCCCGCCCGGAGGCCAGGTTGAGCACCCGGGGGAGCGGCCCCTCCGCGGCGGCGGCCAGGCCGACCGCGCGGGCGATGTCCCGGGCGTCGACGAAGTCGCGGTAGGCGGAGAGGTCTCCGACGGTGATCACGCCGTCGGCGCCCTCGGGCGCCACCCGGTGCAGCTCGGCGGCCAGCCGGCCGGGCAGCGAGCCCGCCGGGGCGCCCGGGCCGACCGGGTTGAACACCCGCAGGACCACCGCGTCCAGTGCCGAACCGGCCACCGCGAGGGAGCCGGCCAGCTTGGTCGCGCCGTACACGCCGACCGGGCGGGCGTCGGCGTCCTCGGACAGCGAGCTGCCCTCGGCGCAGACGCCGTACTCCCCGGCCGAGCCGATGTGCACCAGCCGGGCCTTCGGGGTGCCGAGCTGCATCGCCTCGCAGAGCACGGCCGGGCCGCGCGCGTTCACCTCGGCGAGCTTGACCGCGCTGCCGGCCACGGCACCGGCGAAGTTGACCACCACGTCGGGGGCCAGCTCGGCCAGTTCCTCGCCGAGCGGTCCGGCCTGCGCGGTGGCCAGGTCGAGCCGCAGGTCGTGGGCGGGCCGCCGGCCCGCGGTCAGCACGGTGGCACCGGGCAGTGACCGCAGGACGGCGGTGGCGTGACGGCCCAGGAAGCCGTCGCCGCCGAGAAGCAGGATCCTCACGCGGCCCGTCCGTCACTCTGGGCGCCCGCGGTGGCGGGCTCCTCGGCCTGGTCGTCCGGGGTGGTGCGCGCGGCCGCGAGCGGCAGCTCGGCCACGGCCGGGACCTTCTCGGCCGACTCGAAGGGCATCAGCACCGGGCGGATGGACGAGAACTCGGCGTTGGCCCGGTCGTAGTCGTCCGGGCGGCCGATGTCGAGCCAGTAGCCGCCGAACTCGTAGGCGGACGGCGGGGTCCCGGCGCCCAGCAGGTCCAGCACCAGCTCGTCGAAGCCCAGCGGAAGGCCGGGGGTGTACTTGGCGAGCGCCGAGCGGGAGACGCCGTAGACGCCCATCGACACGCGGTAGTCGATGCTCGGCTTCTCCTGGAAGCCGGTGATGCTGCCGGACTCGGTGGTCAGCACACCGAAGTCGATCTTCACCTGTCGGGCGTAGGTGGCGATGGTCAGCGGCGCACCGGACTCCTCGTGGTGGCGGAGCACCCCGGCGAAGTCCAGGTCGGTCAGGATGTCGCCGTTCATCACCAGGAAGTGCTCGGGCAGGCGGTCCTGCATGGTGAGCAGCGGGCCCATGGTGCCGAGCGGGCTGTCCTCGACGGCGTAGCCGACGCGCAGGCCCCACTGGGACCCGTTGCCGACGTAGGCGCGGATGATGTGGCCGAGGTGGCCGATGGCCAGGGTGACGGTCTTGAAGCCCGCGGCGGCGAGCTGGCGCATCACGATCTCGAGGATCGCGTGCTGGTCGCCGATCGGGACGAGCGGCTTGGGGAGCGCGGTGGTGTACGGGCGGAGTCGGACGCCCTTACCGCCGGCCAGGATCACTGCATGCATGGATTTTCCCCCACGGAAAGGATGTGCAGGACACGAACCTTGGAACCAGGTCGGGCAAGATCGTTACGACGGTCAGACGTTGTAGATGTCGGTCTTGTAGCGGGCCAGGTTGGACGGGTCGCGGAAGAACTCGATGGTCTGCTCCAGACCCTGCTCCAGGCTGAACTGCGGGGCCCAGCCGGTGGCCTCGCGCAGCCGGGTGGCGTCCGCGACCAGGCGCATGACCTCGGAGTTGGCCGGGCGGATGCGCTGCTCGTCCTCCTTCACCACCAGGTCGACGCCCATCAGCTTGCCGACCAGGGTGACCAGGTCGCCGACCGAGATCTCGCCGCCGGTGCCGGCGTTGAAGGTCCGGCCGACCACCGTCTCGGCGGGCGCGGTGCCGACCGTGCGGAAGGCGTTCGCGGTGTCCTTGACGAAGGTGAAGTCACGGGTCGGGCGCAGGTCGCCGAGGGTGATCTCGGTCTCGCCGGCGGCGACCTGGGCGATCACGGTCGGGATGACGGCGCGCATCGACTGGCGCGGGCCGAAGGTGTTGAACGGGCGCAGGGTGACGACCGGGGTCTCGAAGCTGGCGTGGTAGCTGTCGGCCAGCCGGTCCCCGCCGGCCTTGGAGGCGGCGTACGGGGACTGGGTGTTGATCGGGTGGTCCTCGGTGATCGGCACGGTCTGCGCGGTGCCGTAGGTCTCGCTGGTCGAGGTGTGCACCATGCGCGGGATCTCGAGGTGGCGCACCGCCTCCAGCACGTTCAGGGTGCCGGTGACGTTGGTGTCGACGTACGAGTGCGGGGCCCGGTAGGAGTACGGGATCGCGATGAGGGCGGCCAGGTGGTAGACCGCCTCGGTGCCCTTGACCAGGCCGTTGACCGAGCCCGGGTCCCGGACGTCGCCGAGGACGATCTCGACCGAGTCCAGCACCTCCTCGGACAGGGTCTCCAGCCAGCCGAAGGACGAGAAGGAGTTGTACTGGACCATCGCGCGGACCTGGTGCCCGTCGGCGACCAGGGTTTCGACGAGGTGGGAACCGATGAATCCCTCGGCTCCGGTGACCGCGACGCTGCTCATGCGTAATTCGCTTTCTCGATCTTTGGGGAGGCCGGGCTCTCGTGGTGACCGGCCGGTGGTGTTCAGCTGTTCCGGTGAAGCTGTTCAGCGGTGCACGCGGGTGCGTGCGCGTGTTCAGGTGTTCAGCGGTGCTGGGTGGTGCGGCCGAGCGCGGGCCCGGCGATTGCGGTGAGGAGGACGGCGGCCGTCCCGCAGCCGATCAGCTGCAGGACGATCGGGTCCGCCCCGGCCAGCAGCCCGGCGCTCTCGGCACCCGCGGCGGCCAGACAGATGAGGGCGGTGCTCCAGCTGAAGCCGAAGGCGTTCAGCAGCAGCGCCAGCCAGAGCGAGCCGCCGAGGAGCAGCATCGCGCCGAGCTGCGGGACGCCGAGCGCGGGGGCGCCGGGCCACAGCACGGTCGCGGCGGCGTCCAGCGCGGCCACGGTGGTGAGGTAGATGAAGAGGCAGCCGAGCAGGATCCCGCCGGTCCGGCGGGTGAACTGCCCGGAGGTGTGGCTGGTGCGCAGTGCGGCCACGGCCATCGCCCGGTAGCGGAAGAGCAGCCACTCGGCGAGCCCGAGGCTGAGCGTCAGCGCGATCATGGCCGGCCCGGTCGGGGTGGCGCTCGCGCCGTGCGCGGCCCCGGTCTCCACCGCCAGGTGGATGGTCCCGCCGAGGCCGGCGATCAGGGTGAGCGCGCCGCAGGCCAGGCCGAACAGCAGGTGCGGGACCTCCTGGCGGACCGGCAGCCGCAGCTCGACGTCCTCCTTCTCGCCGCGGCGGACGCAGAACAGCAGCTCCCGCGCGGCCAGCCCGACGGCGAGCACCAGCGAGGCGAGCAGCACGACCGTCCGGACGAGTTGCGGGACGTCCACGGCGAGCACCACGCCCGCGCCGACCGAGGCCGGTGCCAGTGCCAGCAGCAGGAACTTCTCCCGCCCGAGCACCAGCAGCACGGTGGCCGCGCCCAGGTAGAGGGACTGCCCGGCGGCGAAGCAGAGCGCCCCCAGCGGGCCGCCGACCACGTACGCGGCCGCCGAGGCCAGCAGCGCCCCCAACGGTGCGCCGACGGCCAGGCAGACCGCGGCCTCCCGGCGCCGGAGCCGGCCCAGCCAGCGGTACGACCGGTGCGCCAGCGCCTGGTTGAAGCCCCAGCTGACCAGCGTCGCGACGGAGAGCGCGAGCATGCCCGAGGGCAGGCCGAAGCGCATCCGGTCGGCTGCGAACAGGTTGGCGCCGAGCAGGTAGCCGAGCCCGGGCAGGGCGAACACCAGGCCGCGCACCACGCAGCGCCAGGGGTCGGCCCGCCACGGGTTGGCGAACTCGGAGCTCGGGCCGGGGTAGCGGCGCTGGACCTTCTCGAACAGCTCCTCGGCGACGGTGAAGGCGTCCGGGCGGCCGTACAGCAGGGCCGCCTGTTCGTCGGAGAGGCCGTCGGACTCCAGGAACGCGGCGATCTCGTACGGGTGGACGGCGTCGGCGCAGACGTCGCGCAGGCGCTCGGCGAGCTCGTCCAGCGGGTCCGCGGAGAGGTCGAGCTGTTCCTCGGGTTCGGGCTGGACGGGCGCGGCCGGGCGGCGGCGCTTCAGCGGCAGGGTGCGCAGCTGCATCGTCCGCTCGGAGCCGCCCTCGTCCGGCACGAGCCGCAGCGGGCCGCTCATGCCGTCACCTCGGCGAGCTCGGCGGCGTCGCGGCGCGCGCGCCCGTCGACGGTTCGCCCGTTCACGCGCCCACCTCGCTCGGCTCCGGGCGGGCGGCGGCGAGCTGCTCGTCCCAGTCGGGTGCGGGGGCCTCGTCGGTGACGGCCACCACGCCGTTGGGCATCCAGCGGGCGGTGCCGAGGAGCTCGGTGTAGATGCCCCGGAAGCCGTCGATGTTCTGGCGGAGGGTGAACTGCTCGATGACCCGCAGCCGGGCCTGCTCGCCGAGCCGGCCGCGCCGCTCGGCGTCGCGCAGCAGCTCGATGGCGGCGGCCGCCATCGGCTCGGGCTCGCGCGGCGGGACGACCAGGCCGGTGTCCCCGACGGCCTCGCGGACGCCGCCGACGTCGGTCGAGACGGTCGCGCGGCCGCAGGACATCGCCTCGATCAGGGTGAACGGGAAGCCCTCGCTGATGCTGGAGAGCATGACCACGTTGCCGGCCGCGTACGCGTCGGTGATGTCGGCGACGCGGCCCTCGAACGCCACCGAGTCGGCGATGCCGAGCTCGGCGGCCAGGGCTATGCAGCCGTCCCGGTAGGCCTCGCCGCCCTTGGGAGTTCCGCCGAAGAGCCGCAGCCGCGCCTCGGGGATCTCGCGCTGGACGATGGCGAAGGCCCGGATCAGCGTCTCCAGGTCCTTGATCGGGTCGACCCGGCCGGCCCAGCTGAGGGTCGGCGTCTCGGGTTCGGGCCCGGCCGGCGGGAAGGCCGTCGGGTCCACGCCGTTGTAGACGGTGCGGATGTGCGCGGACGGCGTGCCGCCGCGCTCCTCCCAGCGCCGGTTGTACCGGTTGCCGGGGGTGACCAGCGCCGCCTGCCGGTAGCTCTCCTCGGCGAGCATCCGGTAGAAGCCGAGCAGCAGCGCCTTGACCGGCCACCGGTAGGGGCCGGTGCGGTAGCCGAGGTAGCGCTCGCGCAGGTAGATGCCGTGCTCGGTGAGCAGGAACGGTACGCCGTACTGCTGGGCGGCGATCAGCCCGGGCAGGGTGGCGAGGCCGCCGCTGGCCGCGTGCGCGACGCCGTCGGTGGGCGGCTCGACCGAGAGCGGCCGCAGGGCGTGCTCCAGCAGGTCGGTCGCGTTCAGGGCGTCGTGCAGGGTGGGCCGGGAGACGGCGGTGGGCAGGTAGTCGCGGGTCCAGACGTGCTGGAGGGTGCGCAGCGCGCGTTCGCTGCGCAGCGCAGGGCTGAGCAGGCCGCGCCGGGCGAGGTCGGCGAAGCCGTACAGCTCGGTGCCGAAGTGCGTGGTGTAGACCGGATCGAGGATGGAGTGCAGGAAGCGCTCGTACGCGTTGAGGAAGCGCCGCATCTCCTTGCCGCGGGGCGGTCCGGCCTCCGAGGCCGGTCCCCACAGCGGTGCGGTCGTGACGGACCGCACGTTGGCGGGCAGCTCCCAGGCCAGGGCTTCGTGGCCGGTACCGGTGACGGCGATGACGTCGAAGTCGACGTCGGGCATGCCTTGAACGAGCTGGTCGCACCAGACACTCACGCCGCCGTGCTGGTGCGGATACGTCCCCTCGGTGAGCAGGGTGACGCGCATCTCCTGTCCCCCCTCCTGTTCCTTGCGTCGGTGTCCGGCCTGGGTGGCCGGAACGGGAGCCGTGGCAGGGGCCGGGCCGGTTGCCCGGTCCGGCCCCGCCATCGGGTGCTACGGGTTACCGGTTGCCGGAGCGTCCGGTGGTGGTGGTGCCGAGCGAGGCCGCCCCCCCGGTGGCCTTACCGCCCTTGGCCGCGACGCCCTTGCCGGGCACCGTGACGCCGCTCCCGGGGACCAGGGACTTCGCCTTGGTGCGGGTGGTGTCGCTCGGACCCACCGGGACGGGGGTGGCGACGCCCTGCGGGACGACCTTCTTGTCCGCCGGGGCCGGAGCCGTGACGGAGTTGGCCGCGACACTCGGCGAGACGGCGGCCGGGGTGGCCGGCGCCGACGGGAGCTGCAGGGTGATGCTGCTCTGCAGGGTGCCGCGGGACACCCAGCCGGACAGCGTACCGGCGTAGGCCGAGCCGAACGCGGTCGACCCGATGACCAGCTTCTGGGAGGTGCCCGTCGGCATGGTGGCCTGGACCTGAACGCCGGACGGCGCGTTGACGGTCACCGTGTTGCCGATCCGGTACGCGGTGACCTGGCCGGCGGCCAGCGCCGCGTTCCAGGCCGCGCGCTTCTGGAACTCCTGGCCGATCTCCTTCTCGCCGAGGTTGACGATCGGGGTGTTGTCGGCGTGCAGGGCCCGGTAGTTGCCGAGGACCTTCTCCAGCACCGGGTACAGGATCCGGTCCTCGGAGAGGTTCGACTGGTGGATGAAGTGCGGACGCGGGTCGTTGCTCAGCACGTGGCCGAGGTCGATCCGGGCCTCCAGCGGCACGATGTACGACTGGTAGCCGGTGTTGACGTCCAGCGGGTGCGGCAGGCAGGTCGAGTTCGCGTTGTTCTCGCAGATCCCGCTGCCGCCGTTGGCCGCACTGGTGTAGATCCAGTTGTACTCGTCCGCCTCCTCCTTCGCCGTCCCGGCGTTGTAGAAGACGTTCATCGGGTACCGCGGCACGGTCAGCGTGGACGAGCCGACGGCCCGCTGGGCGGGCTCGCGGGACGCGTCGCTACCCGTGAACTTGATGCCGTTGGCGGCCAGCGCCGGCGCCAGGTACGGGTTGTCGCTGGTCTCCTGCGGGGCGGTCAGTAGACCGGAGTGCTCACCGGTGACGAGCGACTGCGGGTCGACGTTCAGACCGTTGGTCTTGGCCCAGTCGAAGTTGTTCTTGATCTGGGTCGAGATGGTGTTCTGGTCGGTCCAGACGGTGTTGCCGGCGGCGTCCTTGCTGCAGCGCCACGGCACCACCGACACGTCCTGGACGCAGCCCAGGTACGGGTGGGTGTAGGTGTGGTTGACCCACCGGTAGCTGTTCTGGTCGGCGATCATCTGGGTGGCGGTGGGGTCGACCGTGGTCTCGTGGTCGGCCTTCCAGTCCTCGCTGCCGCCACCGTTGAACACCATGTCCAAGGTGAAGTTGTTGGCGGTCTGCCACTGCTTGAGGAACTGCGCGTCCGCCTGCGTCATCCGGATCGGGTTGGCCGTGTCCGGGGTGCCGGGCGGGCAGGTGACGTCGCCGGGGGTGCACTTGAGGGTGGTGTCCCAGCGGTCGTCGGCCAGGAAGACGTCGTCCACGTGCGCCGCGAAGTAGTTGCGGTCGTAGCCGAGGTGGACGCCCTGGGTGATCCAGTCGACCATGCCGCGCGCCAGCAGGCGGTACTGCTGCTGGTACTGGTTGTAGACGAAGGTGACGACCAGTTCCTTGCGGCCGTCGTGGGTGTACTCCCCGACCAGCGAGCCGCGCGAGGTGGTGTTCGGGATCGCGGAGTCGACCAGCGGGACGAACGAGGCACCGGCGGGGAGGCTGGCCAGGGGCGTGGCCAGGTAGCCGTAACTCTCGCTGACGGACGGGTCGTTGTCCTCGAACGGGACGCTGCCCTTCAGGTACCCGAACGGGCCCGAAGTGCCGGCGGCCGTGGTGGCGCCCTGGAAACCGTCCAGGGTGCCGTAGTAACCGGGATTCACGGCGTAGTTCAGCCCCACCGCGGGGCTGGCGAACGTGTACGCGTCGATCTGCCGGATACCGAATGCGGCTTCGTAGCTCGCGATGGCCGTCATCTCGGCGGCACTGTTGGGGAAGGGGTTTTCGTTGGGCAGCACGATGCCCTGGTACTTCCCGCGGGGCTGACCGTTCACCGTGTCACTCAGGAAAGCCGAGTTGATGACGGGACGGTTGGTGTCGTTGAGGTTGACGACCTTGTACGGGGTGCCCTGGCTCTTGAGCTCGGCGGTGATGGCCGCGACGGAGGGGCCCCCGTCGTCGATGACCAGGATGGTGAGGTCGATCCTGGGCGGCGTCGTGTCGCCGTGGGCCAGGGTGGTCTGCAGGCCGCTGGCCAGCAGAACTGCCGCCGCGCAGGCGGCAACTCTTCGGGTCGCTCGACCCATGGTTGATCCTCCCCTTGGTGCAGGCGCCTCGCTGCTCGGCGCTCGCCTGCCCTGTAGCTGTTCGCGGGCAGCAGGCTGCCCGGCGCCCATCCTGGTCGAGGGTCGGGCCTACGAGGGACCAATTGGGCGAGAGTGCAGCGAACCTGTTACCAACGTTCATGGCGATGCCATGAAGGCGCTGATTGTGACCGGAACTGGACCGGCTATGCAAATAATGAATTGGGAATGAAAAAACGGAAGCTGACCGCTACGCCTCGTTACTGCGCGTGCGCCTTCGGCAGGGCCCCCCGGCGCCTACACTGTCGTCGTCGCGGATGACACTCTTGCACATCTCGCCGACCCATTGGGCAGGTTCATGCAATATCGGGCACCGCTGTGCCATGTGACAGTCCGAATATGCAATGGAGGCGCCGCGTGGCCGATCAGCAGACCCAGTCCGGCGTAATCGGCGGTGCACGGAATACGTCGGCGGGGCCGGGCGGAACGGTGCTGGTCGGGCGCAGTCTCGGGTTGCGCGGCGCGGTCAACGCGCGCGACCTCGGTGGCTACCGGACGGCCGACGGGCGGCTCCTGCGGTCGGGCGTGGCCCTGCGCAGCGATGGCCTGAACCATGTCACCGAGGACGATCTGGGCCCGCTGAGCGCACTCGGCCTGCGCCGCGTGGTGGACCTGCGCAGCCTGGACGAGGTCCGCGCGGCCGGCCCCGACCGGCTGCCCGGCCTCCCGGTCGCCGAGCTCCCGGCCACCGCCCCGGCGACCACCGCGCTGACCGTCGAGGCCGACGGGCCCGGCGGCGTCACCCTGCACCACCTGCCGCTGCTGGCGACGGGCTTCGACATCCACCGGACGCTGCGCGGCGCCCTCGCGGACCGCGACCCCGACCGGCAGCGCGCCGTGCTCGGCGCGGGCCGGGCGGCCGGGATGATGACCGGCCTCTACCGCTGGTTCGTCACCGACCCGGTGGCCCGGGAGCGGTTCGCGACCCTGCTGCGGCTGCTGGCCGCCCCCGGGGGACCGCCGCTGCTGTTCCACTGCTCGGCCGGCAAGGACCGCACCGGCTGGGCCGCCGCGCTCGTGCTGACCGCGCTCGGGGTGGACCGCGGGGCCGTCGTCGCCGACTACCTGCTCACCAACGAGCGCGCCGCCCCGGTCGTCGACCGCGTGCTGGAGGACTTCGGCACCCGCGGCCTGATGCGCGAGCCGGAGCTGCTCCTGCCGGTCTTCCGGGCCGACCCGGACTACCTGGCCGCGGCCTTCGAGGAGGTCGGGGCCGGCTGGTCCGGCTTCGACGGGTACTGGCGGGACGGCCTGGGCCTGGACGACGCCGTCCTGGACGGGCTGCGGGCCAACCTGCTGGACGGCGACGGGGGCCGGCCCGCGGTGCCCTGATCAGCCCTCGCTGATCAGGCCCTCGCGGAGCTGGGTGAGCGTCCTGGTGAGCAGTCGGGAGACGTGCATCTGGGAGATGCCGATCTCCTCGCCGATCTGCGACTGGGTCAGGTTGCCGAAGAACCGCAGCATGATGATCCGGCGCTCCCGCGGCGGCAGCTTGGCCAGCAGCGGCTTCAGCGACTCCCGGTACTCGACGCCCTCCAGGGCGAGGTCCTCGTAGCCGAGCCGCTCGGCCAGCGGGCCGTCGCCGTCCTCCTCGCCGGGGCTGGAGTCGAGCGAGCTGGCGGTGTAGGCGTTGCCCACCGCGAGGCCCTCGACCACGTCCTCCTCGCTGACGCCCAGGCAGGCGGCCAGCTCGGCGACGGTGGGGGAGCGGTCCAGCCGCTGGGACAGCTCGTCGCCGGCCTTGGTGAGCGCCAGCCGCAGCTCCTGGAGCCGCCGGGGCACCCGGACCGACCAGCTGGTGTCCCGGAAGAAGCGCTTGATCTCGCCGACCACGGTGGGCATCGCGAAGGTGGGGAACTCCACCCCGCGCTCCGGGTCGAACCGGTCGATCGCCTTGATCAGGCCGATGGTGCCGACCTGGACGATGTCCTCCATCGGCTCGTTGCGGCTGCGGAAGCGGGCCGAGGCGTACCGGACCAGCGGCAGGTTGAGCTCGATCAGGGTGTCGCGGACGTAGGCGTGCTCGGTGCTTCCGGGCTCCAGGGCGGCCAGCCGCAGGAACAGCGAGCGGGAGAGCGTCCGGGTGTCCAGGACGGAGCCGGGCGGCGGCTCGGGCGGCGTCTCCGGGCCGGGGGACCCGGCGGACGGGACCCGCTGGAGCGGGATCCGGTCCTCGGCGACCGCCGTACCGTTGGCCTGACCAGCGTGGATCTCCGCAGTGCCCAGCTCTCCGGACATGCACCCACCCCCTCGTGACTGACACTTGAACGGGAGCCGTCGCGCGGAGGTTCCCGCCGGGGCCCTCCCCCTCCATACCGGAACACGGCCCACGGCAAACCCGAACGTCGCGAGATGTCACGCGGGGGTAACGCGCTGCAATCTCAGTCTTCCCATGAGTTGCCGGTCCGAAGCCTCGTCAGGATGCGCGAGAGCAGCCGCGAGACGTGCATCTGGGACATCCCCAGCTCGGTGCTGATCTGCGACTGGGTGAGGTTCGCGAAGAACCGCAGCATCACGATCCGGCGCTCCCGCTCGGGCAGCTGGACCAGCAGGTGGCGGACCATGTCCCGGTGCTCGACCTCGGCCAGCGCGGAGTCCTCGTAGCCGAGCCGGTCGAGCAGGGCGAGCCCGCCCTCGTGCTCCTGCGCGGCCTCCAGGGAGGCCGCGTTGTAGGCCCGCCCGGCGTCCAGGCAGGCCCGGACGTCCTCCTCGGGGATCCGCAGGCTGGCGGCGATCTCGGGGACCTTGGGGGTCCGGCCGTGCAGCACCGTCAGCTCCTCCATCGCGCCGCTGACCTGGACCCAGAGCTCCTGCAGCCGGCGCGGGACGTGCATGGTGCGCACGTTGTCCCGGAAGTAGCGCTTGATCTCGCCGAGGATGGTCGGCAGGGCGTAGGTGGGGAACTGCACCCCGCGGCCGGGGTCGAAGCGGTCGATCGCGTTGATCAGGCCGATGGTGCCGACCTGGACGACGTCCTCCATCGGCTCGCTGCGGCTGCGGAACCGGGTGGCCGCGTACCGGACCAGCGGGATGTTCACCTCGATCAGGGCGGCTCTGACCCGCTCCCGTTCGGGGGCGCCGGCGGGCAGCTCCGCGAGCCGTTCGAAGAGCACCCGGGTCAGTGTCCGGACGTCCACCGCGGGGCGGCCGCCGGGGCCGCGCAGGCCCTCCGGGCGCAGCTCGCCGGCCGGACTGATGATCGCCGCCAAGACCTCGTCCACCGACACGCCACCCCTCCCTAAGTCGACAACGACGGGCCCTGCGGATCGGGTGTCGCGGCTGGTTGATCACCTCGCCATGTCCGGCAAAACCGGTCATAGCATCACAAGGCGGGCACAGGTCGGGCAAGCACCCGGTGGAGGTGTGTTGGTGCGGCGCCGTCCGTCCGTCCGGGCCCCCGGCGGGGCGCGGCAGGGATCGTTCCGGGACAGAGCAAGCGCCCCGTCCGACGGGCGGACGGGGCGCGGCGGTCCGTCCGGGGGACGGGCCTCGGGTGCGGCGGGGATCAGACCTCGACGTCGGCGATCACCCAGGTGGCGAACTCGCGCCACTGCCCGGCCGCGGCCTGGTGGGCCGGGTGGGTGAGGTACGCCTGCAGGGCCTCGCGGTCCTCGACCAGGCTGTTGATCGCGTAGTCGTACGCGATGTCGCGCTCGGTGGTGTTCCAGCCGCACTCCCACTCGCGCAGCTCGGGGATCTGCGGGCCGAGCTCCTCGAAGGCCTTGGCGCCGGCGAGCGCCCGGTCGTCGTCCTTGGTGACGCCTTCGTTGAGCTTGAACAGGACCAGGTGCCGGATCACGATTGCCGCTCCTCGCGGACGGGGGTGGGGACCCGCCCACGGTAGCCGGTGGGCGCGGGCCCGGCGACGGCCGTCCGCGGGCTGACCGCCCGCCGGCCGCGGAGGCCGGCCGGGCGGGCCGTTCACGATGGCCGGGGGCTCACTTGATCAGACCGGTCATGAAGGTGCCGACCGCCTTGGCCGCGTTCGAGATGCCCTCGAAGCCCAGCTGGACGAGCTCGGCCGAGCGGGCCGGGGACGTGATGATCGAATAGAGGACGAAGATGAGCAGGAGGGCCATGCCGATCTTCTTCGCCTGCGCCATCGGTGCCGTCCTCCCTGCCGTGGGCCGCCGCCGTCCTGGTCCCCGATCGGCCCTGCGGAAGCAGCTTATCCACCGGACGGGCTATCAAGTGTGCGACGCGTTCGCCCGACGGGACGAAGGTCCCCGCGAGTGAGGCCTTTCTCCGGGTGCCCGGTCGCGGCTCCGGCGGCAGGATGGAACGCGTACCGGGGATCTGGCAGGAATTCCCGGTGCGTGGATCCGGAGCTCCCCGCTGTGGGGCCGGTGCCGCGGCTTCCCCCCCGACGCGGCGCCGGTTGTGGGACTCCGCAGGGGGGAGCGGCAGTTTCCCCCGAGCCGCTCCCCCTCCAGGCTCCGTACCCTCCGGGCGTTGGTGGTCATCGGCCCGGAGTGCGGAGCCCTTTCCGCGCCCGAGGGTGCGCGGGAACGCCGAAGGCCCGTCCGTTCTGCAACGGACGGGCCTTCGGGCTTTTCCAGCGGTAGCGGTGGGATTCGAACCCACGGTGGAGTTGCCCCCACACACGCTTTCGAGGCGTGCTCCTTTGGCCGCTCGGACACGCTACCGAGGGGAACTCTACCGGACGGGTGGCGCGGTCACGAAATCCGTATCGGCGCGGGGGTCGCGCGCCCGGTGCGGCCGGTGCCGGCGGGGGCGCGGCTGCGGTGTCAGCGGTGGGTGTCGAAGAACTCGCGCAGCTGCTCGCCGCACTCCTCGGCGAGGACGCCCCAGATCACCTCGGGGCGGTGGTTGAGCCGGCGGTCGCGCATCACGTCGAAGAGCGAGCCGGCCGCGCCGGCCTTCTCGTCGAGGGCGCCGTAGACGACCCGGTCGATGCGGGAGAGCACGATGGCCCCGGCGCACATCGTGCAGGGCTCCAGCGTGACGACCAGCGTGCAGCCGCTCAGCCGCCACTCCCCGACCTCTGCGGCCGCCTGCCGGATCGCGACCACCTCGGCGTGCGCGGTGGGGTCGCCGACCGCTTCGCGCTCGTTGTGGCCGCGCCCGATCACCTCGCCGTCCGGGCCCAGGACGAGCGCCCCGACCGGAACGTCCCCGGTGGCCGGCGCCAGGGCGGCCTCGGCGATCGCGAGGCGCATCGGCGCCGCCCAGCGGTCACGGACCGGGTCGGGGCGGACGGGGGCGGGGAGCGGGGCGATCCGGGGGGCGGTCTGCATGGCATCCAGTGTCGGGCATCCGGTGGAGGGCACCGGTGCGGTCGCTACCGGACCGCCTCCAGGACCTCGCCGCAGCCCAGGGCCTCGGCGATCTCCTCCAGGGCGTCGCCCGGGACGGCGCCCTCGCCGCTGAGGGCGAGCAGCTCCTCGGAGGGGAGGCCGAACTCGGTCAGCAGGTGGGAGTCGCCGAGCGGACCGACCGGGACCCCGCCGGGTGCGTCGGCGTCCTCCTCCTGGTCCTCCTCCCCGCTCTCCTCCAGCTCGACGACCAGGTCGTCCAGGTCGCCGAACTCGCTCTCGCCGGCCTGGTCGACCAGTTCGTCGGTGAGGACGGAGCCGTAGGAGCTGCGGGCGGCCGCGGCGCCGTCGGAGACGAAGATCCGCGGGTCCTCCTCGCCGTCCACCCGGACGATGGCGAACCAGGCGTCCTCCTGTTCGATGAAGACCAGGACGCTGTCGTCGTCCTGCGCGGAGTCGCGGGCCAGGTCGGTCAGATCGGCGAGGGTTTCGACGTCGTCGAGCTCCGTCTCGCTCACATCCCACCCGTCCTCGGTGCGAGCAAGCACTGCAGCGAAGTACGCCACCAGGGACACTCCCAAGATCATCGGTCTCGGCTGTCGGCGCGTTCGGGCAACGCGAAGTCTGGCCGCCCCCGCGCCAGAGGCGGTCCGCTTGTTCGGACCGTCCCATCGGAATCGTGACAGAAAGCCCGCCCTCGCGGGGGGTGTTCGGCAGCGCGTCTTTGCAGGTCGTGTCGGAAGGGCGGGGCGGGGGTCGGTGAACCGGGGCGGATCGGGCGGCAGCCCCCGTCAGATCCGGAAGGTTCGCATCCGCATGGCCTCGCGCATCCGCCGCTCCTTGGTCCGCCGGGGCTGCACCCGCTCCCGCAGCTCGCGGGCCTCGGCGAGCTCGCGCAGGAAGACGGCCCGCCGTTTGCGGCGTTCCGCCTCGGTCTCCGGAGGGTCCTGCGGCGGGCCGGCGCGCCCGCCCGACCGGCCGGTGGGCTCGTTCGTCGAGCCGCCCCCCGCGTTCGGGTTGCTCGTCATAAGACGTGACATTCCCAGATCGGCCCGGTTGATACCACAGGAGGTGCTTCCGTCCGGAGATTCGCGGTGCGTCACGGCGTGTCACGGACGGGTGACCGGCGACGCGGCCGGGGCGGACGCGGCGAGTCGTACAGGCGTCCGGGGCCGGGCTAACCTCGGTACATGCGTCTCCACGTCGTCGACCACCCCCTGGTCGCCCACAAGCTCTCCACCCTGCGCGACGAGCGCACCGACTCGCCGACCTTCCGTCGCCTGACCGACGAGCTGGTGACCCTCCTCGCCTATGAGGCCACCCGGGACGTCCGCACCGAAGAGGTGGAGATCACCACGCCCGTGGCGGTCACGCTCGGCACCCGCCTCAGCTACCCGCGCCCCCTCGTCGTGCCGATCCTCCGGGCCGGCCTCGGCATGCTGGACGGGATGACCCGCCTGCTGCCGACCGCCGAGGTCGGCTTCCTCGGCATGGTCCGCAACGAGGAGACCCTCGAGGCCTCCACCTACGCCACCCGGATGCCGGACGACCTGTCCGGTCGCCAGGTCTACGTGCTCGACCCGATGCTGGCCACCGGCGGCACCCTGGTCGCGGCGATCCGGATGCTGATCGAGCGCGGCGCCACCGACGTCACCGCCGTGGTCCTGCTGGCCGCGCCGGAGGGCGTCGAGGTGATGCGGCGCGAGCTGGCGGACCTGCCGGTCACCGTCGTCACCGCCGCCCTGGACGAGCGGCTGAACGAGAACGGCTACATCGTCCCCGGCCTCGGCGACGCGGGCGACCGCCTCTACGGCACCGCGGGCTGAGCGGACCCACCCCCCCCTGGACGTCGAGAGCCCCCCGGCACCGTGCCGGGGGGCTCTCCGCTGTCGTGGGCGCCGGGTCAGCAGCTGCCGGTGACGGTCGGGGTGGGGGAGGGCTTGGTGGCCAGGGCGAGGGCCGCGGCGGCCTGGGTCTCGTCCAGCAGGGCGTTGTAGCTGTCGCCGACCACGAAGTCGACGCTGCCGTCGGTGCGGGCGTCGGCGGTGGCGGTGGCCCCGGCGATCTGCGAGGTGAGCAGGGTGGCGGCGCCGGCGCCGGCGGGCCCGGCGATCACCTGGGCGGTCCCGGGCACCTTCTTGTCCAGCTCGGCCGGGGCGTTGCCGACCTTGCCGATGGTGAAGCCGCGCTTCTTGAGCTCGTCGGCGGTCCGCCCGGCCAGCCCGGCCTTGGTGGTGGCGTTGTAGACGTTGACCGTGACCGCGGCCGGCTGCGGGATGGCGTGCGGGTCGCCCTGGGCGGCGGCCGGCGTGCCGGAGGCGGCGGGTGCGGCGCCCGGGGTGGGCGCGGCCAGCGGCTTGCCGGAGGGCGTCGCGCAGGCCTGCGCGGAGGCGTTGCGGTTCTTGCCGCTGAAGATGTCGTAGAGCTGCACGCCGCCGAGGCCGATCAGGGCCAGGGCGACCAGCGCCGCCAGTGCGGCGATCACCTTGCGGCTCTTCTTCGGGGGCCGGCCGAGCCGCGGGTAGGCGTTGCCGGTGACGCGGTACTGCTTCCCCTTGAGGCCTTGGGGAGTCAACATGCTCACGGTTTGTCTCCCCCTCGTGCCGGGGCGGGGTCGGGATGACGGGTCGGCCGGTCCGGTGGTCCCCCGGTGCGGGCGGATCCCCTGGTCGCGGCCGTAGTCAGCAGCCTAGTGCCGACAGGCTGCGAAGGTACTAAATGATCATCATCTGGAGTACTCCGGCACCCGAACGGGGGTACCCGGGTACGCGCGAACCGCCCTCCGCCGGATGGCGAGGGGGCGGTCCGGTGGCCCGTGACGAAGGGTCCGTCACTCCATCTCGAGGACGCGGGCGTGCAGCACCTGGCGCTGCTGCAGCGCGGCGCGCACGGCCCGGTGCAGGCCGTCCTCCAGGTAGAGGTCGCCGTGCCACTTCACCACGTGGGCGAAGAGGTCCCCGTAGAAGGTCGAGTCCTCGGCCAGCAGGGTTTCGAGGTCCAGTTGTCCCTTGGTGGTCACCAGCTGGTCGAGCCGCACCGGACGCGGGGCGACGTCAGCCCACTGTCGGGTGCTCGTCCGGCCGTGATCCGGGTACGGCCGCCCATTGCCGATGCGCTTGAAGATCACACGGAAAGCCTACCGTTTGGGCGGCGGATGGCGCAGCAGCCGCGACGCCGCCACGCGCTCCGGTGTGAGCTGCGGGCGTGTGATTGCGGCTGTTTGATGGGAAATGTCGCGAACATCGCCCCGGAATCCCCCCGGGTTCGGACCCCGCCCCGCCCAGGAGTGTGCCCCGATGTCCTCAGCCCCCACCCCGTCGGCCGTCCGGGAGATCGCCGACGGGTACGCCTTCACCGGGCCCGCCCTCGACCTCGGCGCGGTGCTGCTGGACGGCACCGCCCACCGGGACGCGCAGGTCCGCGTCCCGCTCGGCGTGCTCAACCGGCACGGGCTGGTCGCCGGCGCCACCGGCACCGGGAAGACCAAGACCCTCCAGCTGATCGCCGAACAGCTCTCCGAGCAGGGCGTGCCGGTGTTCCTCGCCGACGTCAAGGGGGACGTCTCCGGCGTCGCCGCGCCCGGGGTGCCCAGCGAGCGCACCGGCGCCCGCGCGGCCGAGGTCGGCCAGGACTGGACACCGCAGGGCTGCCCGGTCGAGTTCTACTCGCTCGGCGGCCAGGGCGCGGGCATCCCGATCCGGGCCACCGTCACCAGCTTCGGGCCGCTGCTGCTGGCCAAGGTGCTGGACCTGAACGAGACCCAGGAGTCCTCGCTCAGCCTGGTGTTCCACTACGCCGACGCCAAGGGCCTGGAACTGTACGACCTCAAGGACCTCACCGCCGTCATCGCCTTCCTCACCTCGCCCGGGGGCAAGGAGGAGCTGCGGACCATCGGCGGCCTCTCGGCGGCCACCGCCGGGGTCATCCTGCGCGGGCTGACGGTGCTGGAGAACGAGGGCGCCGGGGCGTTCTTCGGCGAGCCCGAGTTCGACACCGCGGAACTGCTGCGCACCGCCCCGGACGGTCGCGGCGTCGTGTCGGTGCTGGAGCTGCCCGCCGTGCAGGACCGGCCGCGGCTGTTCTCCACCTTTCTGATGTGGCTGCTCGCCGACCTCTACCAGGAGCTGCCCGAGGTCGGCGACCTCGACCGGCCCAAGCTGGTCTTCTTCTTCGACGAGGCGCACCTGCTGTTCAAGGGCGCCTCCAAGGCCTTCCTGGAGGCCATCACCCAGACCGTCCGGCTGATCCGCTCGAAGGCCGTGGGGATCTTCTTCGTGACCCAGTCGCCGCGCGACGTCCCGTCCGACGTGCTCGCCCAGCTGGGCAACCGGGTGCAGCACGCGCTGCGCGCCTTCACCCCGGACGACGCCAAGGCGCTCAAGGCCACCGTCTCCACCTTCCCGCGGTCCTCCTACGACCTCGGCGAGGTGCTGACCTCGCTCGGCACCGGCGAGGCCGTGGTGACCGTCCTGTCCGAGAAGGGCGCGCCGACCCCGGTCGCGGCGACCAGGCTCCGGGCGCCGCGCTCGCTGATGGGGCCGATCGATGCGGGTGCGCTGCAGGCCGCCGTGGACGCCTCGCCGCTGACGGCGCGCTACCGGGACGCCGTCGACCGGGAGTCGGCCTACGAGAAGCTGGCGGCGCGGGCGGCCCGCCCGCCGGCGGTGGAGCCGGGACCCGCCCCCGGGCCGCGGGAGCCGGCGGAGCAGGAGGAGCCGGCGGGCGCGGGCGGGCTGCTCGGCTCGCTGCTGAGCAACCCGACGGTGAAGTCCTTCGCGCGCTCGGCGGGGAGGCAGCTCGGGCAGGAGATCTCGCGCAGCCTGTTCGGGACCTCCCGGCGGCGCCGGTAGCGGTGGCGGTGGCCGTGGACGACGGGACCTAGTCGGCCAGGGCGGCGCCGATCCGGTCCAGCGAGGAGAGCCGCATCAGGCCGTAGTGGTAGAACTCGACCTCCGGGACGCCCAGTTCGCGCAGGACGGCGATCTTGGCGGCGAGGTCGGCCGGGCCGTCGCAGTCCACGGCCATCGGGCGCAGGATCACCGCCAGGTCCTGCGGGCGGACGCCGTGCAGGGCGAAGGCGGCGACCTTCTCGCGGACGGCCTCCGGGGTGCGCGCGTAGCCCAGCGTCTCGATCCGGTCGGTCGCCGCGGCGAGGGCCGGCAGGTCGATCCCGGACAGCCAGCCCCTGCCCGGGCCGGCGCCGTCCATGAAGGTCAGCCGCATGCCGTGGCGCCGGGCCTCCCCGGTCAGGTCGGCGGCGAGCGCGGTGACGGTGGCGGCGGAGGCGTCCACGTAGGCGGCGAACGCGCCGCCGGCGAGCTCGTCCAGGGCGCCCGGCTCGGCCGCCGCGCCCTCGTCGGCCAGCCGGCGGCGCAGCTCGGTGCGGACGGCTGCCGCCACCTCCTCGGCGGGGACGCCCGCGCGGACGGCGGCCGCCCGGCAGTGCTCGCAGAAGCAGACGCCGAGCAGCGCCTCGGCGACCGGGCCCAGTTCCTCGAAGTAGCGCTCGTGGTGGAAGCCGTGGCGCAGCCCGTGGAAGTGCAGCGACTCGGCGCGGACGGCGTCGACGCCGTACCGGGCGAGTTCGGTGACCAGGCCCAGCGCGTACGCGCGGACCTCCGGGTGGGCCGGGCACAGCTCGGTGAGGTGGCGGTCGCCGAAGGCGTTGGCCGGGGCGCAGTCCGGGTGGACGAAGCCGAGCCGGTCGTTGTGGCAGAACACCGTCCAGGCGTGCAGCCGCATCCCCCGGCGGCGGGCCTCGGCGGCGGCCTCGGCGAACGGGTCGCGGTCGCCGATCGCGGTGGACGGGACGGGCGCGAGGCGGCGGCCGCGCCAGTGCGCCGGGTCGGGGCGGAAGTAGGCCGCGCCCGGCTCCAGGTAGCGGATCACCCGGTGCGGGTTGTGCGGGAAGACGTCCCGGGCCTGGTGGTAGACCGAGGCGAGGGTGACGCCGCCGACCCCGGCGCGGTCGGCGAGGTTGCCGAAGAAGGTGTCGGCCCCCTCGTCGAGCAGGTCGGTGGCGAAGGCGAGGACGGACGACTCCACGGTGCGGCTCCGGAGCAGGGGGCGGGTGCGCCGACCACGCTATCCGCAGGGGTGGAATTGGTCTATACCTGGCCACCCGGGCGGACCAGCGGCCCACCGGCGGGGATCGGCCGCCCCGGTGGCGGCCCGCACTACAGTGAGCCGTGTCGTTCCGACCCGGGCTCCCGGCCCGTGGCCGTGCCAGGCCCGTTGAGAGGTGACCGCCAGATGAGCGTCCGTCCGCCGCTGCCGTACGACTTCCTGCCGCAGGTGCCGTCCTTCCCGCTGACCAGCGAGGACGTCACCGAAGGCGGGACGCTGGACCGGGAGTTCGTCCACGCCGGCGGCAACCTCTCGCCGCAGCTCGCCTGGTCGGGCCTGCCGGAGGGCACCCGGAGCATCGCCGTCACCTGCTACGACCCGGACGCCCCCACCGGCTCCGGCTGGTGGCACTGGCTCGCCCTCGGCCTGCCCGCCGACACCGCCGGACTCCCGCGCGGTGCCGGCTCCTCGGACGCCGACCTGCCCGGCGCGGCCTCCTTCCACGGCCGCAACGACTTCCCCGGCAGCCGGTACGACGGCGCGGCCCCGCCGCCCGGCGCCCCGCACCGCTACGTCTTCGCCGTGCACGCCCTGGACGTGGAGAAGCTGGACGTCACGGCCGACACCCCGGCCGCCCAGATCGGCTTCCACCTCACCTTCCACACCCTGGGCCGGGCGCTGCTCACCGCCGAGTACGGGGTCTGAGCGGGCCGTACCGAACCCGGCCGCCGGCCCACCGGGCGGCGGCCGGTCAGCGGTCCTCGCCCGCCGCCCGCGCGGCGCGGCCGGCGAGCGCGCGCAGGTGGGCGACCAGCTCCGGCGGCTCGTGCACCTCGAACTCGCAGCCCAGCATCAGCAGCCGCACCGCCGTCCACTCCGGGGAGTCGGTGCGGGCGCTCAGCCGGCAGCGCTGCCCGTCGACCGGCTCGATCACGGCGTCGTCCTGGTTGAACCGCTGCCGGACGGTGCCCGCAGGGGCGTGCACCGTCGCGACCAGCGTCCGGGTCGGCGCCGGGCGGCGCAGCTTCGCCGCCACGTACGCGGCGGCGTCCTCGGCCGGGAGCCGTCGCGGGGTGAAGCGGGCGCCGGTGGCGAGCGGCTCGCCGAGCCGGTCGACCCGGAAGAGCCGCCAGTCGTCGCGGTCCAGGTCGAAGCCGACCAGGTACCAGCGGCGCCCGGCCGAGACCAGCCGCTCCGGCTCGACGTGGCGCCTGGTCTCGGCGCCGTCGCCGGCGCGGTAGGCGAACCGCAGGCGCTCCCGGTTGGTGACGGCGCCGGCGAGCACGGTGAGGTCGTCCGGATCGACCGTCGGGCCGTCACCGGTGAGCAGCGGTACGGTCGCGGAGTTGAGCGTGCCCACCCGGTGCCGCAGCCGGCCCGGCAGCACCTGGAGCAGCTTGCCCAGGGCCCGCACCGAGGCCTCCTCGATGCCGACCACCGCGTGCCCGGCGGCGGCCCGCAGCCCGACCGCGATGGCGACCGCCTCCTCGTCGTCCAGCAGCAGCGGCGGCATCGCCGTGCCCGCGACCAGCCGGTAGCCGCCGACCGCGCCCATGGTGGCCTGCACCGGGTAGCCCAGCTCGCGCAGCCGGTCGACGTCGCGCCGGATCGTCCGGGGGCTGACGCCGAGCCGCTCGGCCAGTTCGCTGCCCGGCCACTCGCGCGGGGTCTGCAGCAGGGACAGCAGGTTCAGCAGCCGTGCCGGGGTGTCGGTCATGCCCCCAGGATGCCGGAGAACTGGGACAGGACCTGACCTACATGGCCCGTATCGTCTCGGACGTGCCGACGAGCAGGACGAGCGAGGAGTACCGAATGAACACCGCGAAGAGCGCGGACCCGGACCGGCGGAGGTGGATCGCGCTGGCGATCGTGATGGTCGCCTCCTTCATGGACCTGGTGGACGTCACCATCGTCAACATCGCCATCCCCAGCATCCAGCAGGACACCGGCGCCTCCTTCAGCGCCGTCCAGTGGGTCACCGGCGGCTACGCGCTGGCCTTCGCGATCGGGCTGATCACCGGCGGCCGGCTGGGTGACATCCACGGCCGCAAGCGGCTCTTCCTGGTCGGGATCGGCGGGTTCACCCTGGCGTCCGCGCTGTGCGGCCTGGCCACCGGCCCGGAGATGCTGGTCGGGATGCGCCTGCTGCAGGGGGCGACGGCGGCCCTGATGGTGCCGCAGGTGCTGTCGATCATCCACGCCACCTTCCCGGCGGAGGAGCGCGGCAAGGTGTTCGGCATGTTCGGCGCGGTGGTCGGCCTGGGCGCCGTCTCCGGGCCGCTGATCGGCGCGCTGCTCACCGAGTGGGACCTCCTCGGCCTGGCCTGGCGGCCGATCTTCCTGATCAACCTGCCGGTCGGCGTCGCCGGACTCCTGCTCGGGCGCCGCTTCATCGACGAGTCGCGGGCCGAGCAGGCGCTCAAGCTGGACCTGGTGGGCGTCGCGCTGGCGAGCCTCGGCCTGCTGATGCTGATCTACCCGCTGACGCACGGGCGGGAGGCCGACTGGCCGCTCTGGGGGTACCTGTCGATGGCCGGCAGCGTGCCGGTGTTCGCCCTGTTCGTGGCGTACGAGCGGGTCAAGACGCGGCGGGACGGCTCGCCGCTGGTGGAGCTGTCGCTGTTCCGGGTGAAGAGCTTCGCGGCCGGCATCGGCGTGCAGCTGGCCTTCGGCGTGGTCTGCGGGATCTTCTTCCTGGTCTGGACGCTGTACATGCAGGTGGGGCTGGGCTGGAGCCCGCTCAAGGCCGGGTCCACCGGCATCCCGTTCTCGCTCGCGGTCTCCACGGCGGCCGGGCTGTCCGTGCAGAAGCTGGTGCCGCGGTTCGGGCGCCGGGTGCTCCAGGCGGGCGCGCTGGTGATGGCGGCGGGCGTGCTGACCTACATCTGGGAGGCGGACCGGTACGGGACGGCGATCGCGCCCTGGCAGATGGCGCTGCCGCTGGTGGTGATGGGCCTCGGGATGGGCCTGATCGTCGCGCCGATCACCGACGCGATCCTGGCGGAGGTGCCGCGCGAGCACGCCGGCTCGGCGTCCGGGCTGATCAACACCGTCCAGCAGATGGGCAACGCGCTCGGGCTCGGGCTGGTCTCGGTGGCCTTCTTCGGGGCGATGGACGACGTGGTCGCGCCGCAGGCGGTGGGCACCGCGTTCGGCGGGGCGTTCGTGCACGCGATGTGGTGGGTCGCGGGGGCGCTGGCGGTGGTGTTCGTGCTGATGTTCGCGCTGCCGCGGCGCAGGGCGGTCCCCGCGGCCGCTCCGGCGGCCGGTCCGGTCGGCGCCGGGGAGGCGGAGCGCGAGTCCGTCCTGGTCTGAGGGCCGTCCCGGACGGCGGGGCCCCGGTCGCACCGTGCGACCGGGGCCCCGCCGCACGCCGGGAGGGTCGTGGACCGTACGGCGGTGCACTCCTCGGTGCCGGGCCGGCCCCGGGTCGGGCCTGGTGCCGGCCCCGGTGCACCCGGTGGCGGCGTCAGCGCGCGCCGGCCCCGGTCGGGCTCGCGGCCGCCGCCCGGGTGGTGGTCTTCGCCGCGGACTTGGCCTCCTTGGCGGCGCGCTTGATCTCCTGCTTGAACTCCCGTACCAGGTCGAGGGATTCGGGCCCGGTGATGTCGGCGACGGAGCGGTGCGCGCCCTCCTCGCCGTAGCTGCCGGCCGCCTCCCGCCAGCCCTCAGGCTGCACGCCGTACTGCTTGCCGAGCAGGGCCAGGAAGATCTGCGACTTCTGCTTGCCGAAGCCGGGCAGCGCGTTGAGGCGGCTGAGCAGCTCCTTGCCGGTGCGGGCGTCCTTCCACAGCGCGGCGGCCTCGCCGTCGTACTGCGCGACGAGGAACTGGCAGAGCTGCTGGACCCGTTTGGCCATCGCGGCCGGGTAGCGGTGCACGGCGGGTTTCGCGGAGAGCAGCGCCACGAACTCCTCCGGGTTGTACCCGGCGATCTCGTGGGCGTCCAGGTCGTCCCGCCCGAGGCGCCGGGCGATGGTCAGCGGGCCGGTGAACGCCCATTCCATCGGGACCTGTTGGTCCAGCAGCATGCCGACGAGCGCAGCCAGCGCACTCCGTCCGAGCAGTTCGTCGGCCTCGGGCTGCTGTGCGAGCCGGACGGTGACGTTCATGGGCTTGCCCTCCTCGGAGTTGACGTCGGGTCGGCGCCCAGTCTGGTGGACGGGCCGGGAGGGGAGGCGGTCAACACGCCCGTAGCGTGGGAAGTCGTGGAGTTGCCGGCCTTGCCGTGACTGGTTTGTTCGTTGGCGGAGCGGTTGTTGGGGTCACGGGTTCCGGCGGTCGGGGGAATTCGCGGGACATTTTTTGCCCGCAGTCCGGTGGTGGTGGGGAGTTGGGGGAGGGGGCGCCCGGTGGAGGGGGGCGGTGGTGCGGGCGGCGCTCGGGGCGCGGCCCGCGCTCGGCCGCCCGTGGGTCATCTCATATGACTGTTTCCGTTGCGACGGTGCGCGGGCTCGTCCGCGGGTCATTCTTGGTCCAAACGACGCGTCCAGAAAGGCTCGCCCGCCGTGACCCAGCCGTTCGAACTGCCGTCCTTCTACGTGCCGCACCCGGCGCGCCTCAACCCCCATCTGGACGGAGCGCGGGCCCACTCCACCGAATGGGCCCGCGAGATGGGCATGTTGGAAGGGTCCGGGATCTGGGACCAGGCCGACCTGGACGCCCACGACTACGGCCTGCTCTGCGCCTACACCCACCCCGACGCCTCCGCCGAGGCGCTCTCGCTGGTCACCGACTGGTACGTGTGGGTCTTCTTCTTCGACGACCACTTCCTCGACATGTACAAGCGCACCAACGACCGCGCGGCCGGCAAGGCGCACCTCGACCGGCTGCCGCTGTTCATGCCGGCCGACCCGGCGGCCCCGGTGCCCGAGCCGGAGAACCCGGTCGAGGCCGGCCTGGCCGACCTCTGGCGGCGCACGGTGCCGGCGATGGGCGAGGACTGGCGGATCCGCTTCGCGCGGAGCACCCGCAACCTGCTCGACGAGTCGCTCTGGGAACTCGCCAACATCGACGCCGGCCGGATCGCCAACCCCGTCGAGTACATCGAGATGCGCCGCAAGGTCGGCGGCGCCCCGTGGTCCGCCCAGCTCGTCGAGTACGCGGCCAACGCCGAGGTACCGAAGGAGGTTTCGGGCTCGCGCGCGCTCCGGGTGCTGATGGACGCCTTCTCCGACGGCGTGCACCTGCGCAACGACATCTTCTCCTACCAGCGGGAGGTGGAGGACGAGGGCGAGCTCAGCAACGGCATCCTGGTGCTGGAGCGGTTCCTGGACTGCTCCACCCAGGAGGCCGCCGAGGCGGTCAACGACCTGCTCACCTCGCGGCTCCAGCAGTTCGAGAACACCGTGTTCACCGAACTGCCGGTGCTGTTCGCCGAGAAGGGACTCGGCGCAGAGGAACGCGCCCGGGTGATGGCCTACGTCAAGGGGCTGCAGGACTGGCAGTCCGGTGGCCACGAGTGGCACATGCGCTCCAGCCGGTACATGAACGGCGGTGGTGCGGCGGCCGGTTCGGGGAGCGCCGGGGTGGCGCCGGGCACCGGTGGCGCGCTGCCGGGCACGGTGCCCGGTGGCGAGTGGTGGGACCCGTTCCGGATCGGCGGCATCGGCACCGCGGCGCTGGACATCCTGCGCAGCGGGGCGTCGGCCGGCGGGGTCGGCGCCCCCTCCGTCGGCCAGGCGGCCGGTGCGGCCGGCCCGGGCGGGGTCGCGCCGGCGGTGCGGCGGGCGCGGTCGCACAGCCACGTGCCGTTCCGGACCGTCGGGCCGTCCCGACTGCCGGAGTTCGACCTGCCGTTCAGCGTCACGCCGAGCCCGCACCTGGAGGCCGACCGGGAACGCGCCGTCGCCTGGGCGGAGCGGATGGGCATGCTGGAGGCGGACCCGGGCATCCCCGGATCGGGAGTCTGGGACGCCGCGTCCATGCGGGACTACGACCTGCCGCTCTGCTCCGCCGGCATCCACCCCGACGCGACGGCCGAACAACTCGCCCTCACCAGCGACTGGTTGAGTTGGGGCACCTGGGCCGACGACTACTACCCGGCGGTCTTCGGCCGCACCCGCGACCTCGCCGGCGCCAAGCACGCCACCGAACGGCTCTCGCTGTTCATGCCGGTCAACGGCGGACCGGCCCCCGAGCCGGCCAACGCCCTGGAACGCGGCCTCGCCGACCTCTGGCGGCGCACCGCCGGGCCGATGACCGCCGAGGCCCGGCGCACCTTCCGCACCGCCGTCGAGTCCATGACCGCCAGCTGGATCTGGGAGCTGAACAACCAGGTGCAGAACCGGATCCCGGACCCGGTCGACTACCTGGAGATGCGCCGGGCCACCTTCGGGTCGGACCTCACCATGAGCCTCTCCCGCCTCGCCCGGGAGCAGGCCGTGCCGCCCGAGGTGCACGCGCACGGCTCGATGCGCTCCCTGGAGGGCTCGGCCGCGGACTACGCGTGCATGATGAACGACCTCTTCTCGTACCAGAAGGAGATCGAGTACGAGGGCGAGCTGCACAACGCCGTGCTGGTGGTGCAGAACTTCTTCGGCTGCGACTACCCGTCGGCGGTGCGCATCGTCGGGGACCTGATGCACTCCAGGCTGGACCAGTTCCAGCACGTCGTGGCGAAGGAACTCCCCGTCCTGTACGAGGACCTGGACCTCTCCGCGGAGGCGCGCCGGGCGCTGGACGGGTACGTGGTGGAGCTGGAGAACTGGCTCGCGGGGATCCTGGTCTGGCACCGGGACTGCCACCGGTACGGGGAGGAGGACCTGCAGCGGCACTTCGGCGGGGAGCGCGTCCGGGCGACTCCGGCCCGGGTGCCCGCCGCCCCGGCGGCGCGGTCGGCTGCCGCGGCTCCGGCCGTCCCGGCCACCCCGGCTGCCCCGGAGCCGGCCGCGGCGGCGGTGACCGCGGCCCTGCCGCTCGGGCCGACCGGCCTCGGGACGGCCGGGCTGCGGCCGCCGCCGGCCGCCGGGGTGACGGCCCTGGGCTGACCCGGGCCGACCGGGCAGGGCGGCGGGGCACCCGCGCGGACGATCCCGCGCGGGTGCTCCGCCTTCTGGCTAGGGTGGCCCGGTGGGGGGCCGGTGCGCCGCACGCCGCGGGCGCACGTCTCCGCGTGAGAGGGCTGGAACGATGGCCGGATTCCCCGAGGGCGCCCCCTGCTGGGCCGACGCGATGTTCACCGACCTGGAGGGCGCCAAGGCGTTCTACGGCGACGTGCTGGGCTGGACCTTCGGCGAGAGCGCGTCGGAGTACGGGAACTACACGCAGGCGTACTCGGGCGGCAAGGCGGTCGCCGCGATCGTGCCGCCGATGCCCGGGCAGCAGGCGCAGTCCGCCTGGTGCCTGTACCTCGCCTCGCCCGACGCCGCGGCCACCGCGCAGCGGATCGGCGCCAACGGCGGGGAGCTGGTGATGGGCCCGATGCAGGTCGGCGACTTCGGCACCATGGTGATCGCCAGGGACCCGGGAGGCGTGGTGTTCGGGGTCTGGCAGGCCGGTGCCCACCAGGGCTTCGAGAAGCAGGGAGAGCCCGGCGCGTACAGCTGGGCCGAGGTGGTGACCCGCGAGCCGGCGAAGGCGGACGCGTTCTTCCCCGCCGTCTTCCCGTACGGGGTCAGGAAGATGGACACCGAACAGGTCGACTACCGGATGTTCCGGGTCGGCGACCTGCCGGTGCTGGGCCGGATGGCGGCGGAGGGCGACTTCCTGCCGCCCGGGGTCCCTTCGTACGTGAGCGTCTACTTCGCGGTGGACGACACCGACGCGGCGATCGAGCGGCTGCGGGCGCGCGGCGGCACGGTGCACTTCGGGCCGATGGACAGCCCGTTCGGCCGGTTCGCGGCGGTCGGCGACCAGCAGGGGGCGGCCTTCGGGATCATCGACCTGGGCCGGACCGAGGGGGAGCAGCCGCCGACGGTGGAGGTCTGATCCGGCCGGTGGTCCGGTCTGCCCGGGGGCCGGGCGTGCTCGGTGCCCCTGGCCGGCCCGGACGGGCCCGGCTCACCCGCCGGGCCCGTTCACCCGGCCGGGCCCGCCTCCGCGGTCGCGGCCACCAGGGCGGGCGGCAACGGCATCCAGGACTCCGGGGCGGTCGGCCCCTCGCTGGTCAGCTGCTCGTCCAGCGCCGTGCGCAGCCAGGTGTGGGCCGCGCCGAGCGTGGTCTCGCCGGGCCCGGTCAGCTCGCCCGCCAGCTCCCAGTAGCGGCCGATGACCGGATCGTCGGTGATGGTCAGCAGCGCGCTGAGCCGGGTGCGGAAGGCCGGGGTGTCCCGGGTGCTCCAGGAGGCGGCGTGGGCGTCGACGAAGCCGTCCAGCGCCTCGCCCCGGTGCGGCGCCCGCCCGGCCGACAGCTCGGCCGAGGCCAGCGCGTACGCCCCCTCGAGGCCCTGGTAGAGCACCGTCGGCCGGTGGTCCCGGTTCGTCCTGGCCTTCTCGTTCGGGCCGTGGCCCCGGCCCGAGCAGCCCCCGAGGGAGAGCGCGTGCAGCCGGGCGAAGGCCAGCACCTGGCCGGGAGTCGGGTCGGCCGGCGGCTGCGGGACGGCCGCGTCCAGGATCGACGCGGTCAGCCCGGCCGGCATCCGGGGCGGCAGCATCCGGCGCCAGAAGCGCGCCAGCGCGGTCGTGTCGGGCGGAGTGCTCAGCCCGCCGATCAGCGCCAACCGGTCGGCGCGCTCCTGCGGCGGGCAGTCGTGCAGCAGCCGCAGCGCAGCCTCCCGCCAGCGCAGCGCGGTCAGCTGCGAACCCAGCTCGCGCAGCTGCCGGGCCACCGCGTCCTCCAGGGCGTCCCCCAGCACCTCGTCCTGCTCCAGCAGCCGGCCGACCTCGGGGACGGGCAGGTCCAGCGTGCGCAGCGAACGGATCAGCCGCAGCCGTTCCAGCGCCTCCGGCCCGTACCTGCGGTGGCCGCCCGAACTGCGGCCGGCCTCCGGGAGCAGGCCACGGTCGGAGTAGAAGCGCACGGTCTTGACGGTGACGCCCGCGTGCTCGGCGAGCTCACCGATGCTCCAGAACTCTGCTGGTGACACGACTTGAACCTCCCTCAGGGGGAGTTCCTACGGTACCGACGAACCCGGACGGCCGGTCGGCCGCCCCGGAGGCACTGACCGCGAGGAGTCGACCATGACCGCGTTCGTACTGGTACCGGGCCACTTCACCGGAGGCTGGATCTGGGGGGCGGTGGCCGAGCGGCTGCGGGCGGCCGGAGCCGAGGTCCACGCGGCCACGCTCACCGGGCTGGGGGAGCGGCCCGCACCGCACGCCTCCCTGGACACCCACGTCGCGGACGTGCTCGGCCTGATCGACGCCGTCGCCGACCCCGAGCTCGTCCTGGTCGGCCACGACTACGGCATCCACCCGGTGCTCGGCGCCGCCGACCTCCGCGCCGACCGGATCGCCCGGATCGTCTACCTCGACGCGGGCCTGCCCACGGACGGCGACCGGGCCGTCCAGCTGGTCCCCGACCAGGCCGCCCGCGAACTGCTGCTCGACCCGGCCGACATCCCCGCCGACGGACTGCTCCCGGCCCCCGGGCGCGGTGACTGGCACCGCTGGGGCAGCCCGGCCGGCCTCACCGACCAGGACCTCGACCGGCTCACCGCGCACGCCGCCGGCCAGCCGGTGGCCACCCTCACCGAACCGCTGCGGCTCACCGGCGCCGTCGCCGCCGTACCGACCACCGGCGTCTTCGGCACCGCGGGCGGTATCAGCACCGCCACCGTCGAGGCCATGGTCGCGACCGGCATGCCGCAGTTCCGCCCGCTCGCCGACCCCCGGGTGACCTTCTTCGACCTGGACACCGGCCACTGGCCGATGCTCTCCCGCGCCGACGACCTCGCCGACGTGCTGCTGCGGGCCGCCGCTGGCGAGGGCCACCGGATCAGCCCGCCCGACACCGACGGGACGCCCGCCTTCCACCGCCCGCACGTCCTCGACACCCCCGAGCACCCGCTGCCGGACTGCCCGCGCGAGCGCATCGGCAACCTCGACCTCTACCTGCCGCGGGCCGACGGGCCGCAGCCCGCCGTCCTGTTCGTCCACGGCGGCCCCGTCCCCGCCGACGAGCGGCCGCAGGACTGGCCGATCTACACCGGCTACGGCCGCTGGGCGGCGAGCCTCGGCGTCGTCGGGGCCGTCGTCGGCCACGGGCTGCACGACCTCCTCGGATACCCGCAGGCCGCCGCGGAGATCGCCGCCGCCGTCGACGCGCTGCGCGCCGACCCCCGGGTCGACGGCGACCGGATCGCCCTCTGGTTCTTCTCCGGCGGAGGTCTGCTCACCACCGACTGGCTCGCCGCGCCGCCCACCTGGCTGCGCTGCCTGGCCGCCAACTACCCGGTGCTGGCGCCGCTGCCCGGCTGGGAGGCCGTCGACCGGCGCTTCCGCCCGGCCGAGGCGGTCGCGGGCGCCGGCCGGCTGCCCGTCGTGCTCACCCGGGCCGGACTGGAGGGCGAGGCCATCGCGGCGACCGTCGAGCGCTTCGTCGCGGCGGCGCAGGACGCGAAGGTCGACCTGCAGCTGATCGACGTCCCGCACGGGCAGCACGGCTTCGAGGTCACGGACCACATCGACGAGGTCAGGGACGCGCTCGTCACGGCGGCCGGATCCGTCATCGGCCACCTGCGGGCCTGATCCCGCCGGGGGCCGCTCCCGCCGGGGCGGCTCCGGGCGGGGGCGGAGCCGCTCGGGTTCCGTCCACGCCCGGCGGCCCGGGGACCGCTCCCCGCCGGGGCGGCTCCCGGCCGCGCGCGGGAGCCCGTCCGGCAGCCACGGGGGTGTCGCCGGACGGGCCCGCGTAGCCTCGTGACATGGCCCCCGAGTACGCGGAGCGGACGTCCCGGCTGTCCGGCGCGGTGGTGTGGACGCGGCAGGCCGTCGGGCCGGACACGGCCGACGGCCCGGCCGGCCTGGTGCTGCCCGACGGCTGCATGGACCTGCTCTGGACCCCGGGCCGGCTCCTCGTCGCCGGCCCCGACAGCCACGCCTTCCGCCCCGGCCCCGGCCTGGCCGGCCCCTGGGCCGGCATCCGCCTCCCGCCCGGCGCGGCCCCCGCCCTGCTCGGCGTCCCCGCGCACGAACTGCGCGACCGGAGGGTCGAGTTGTCCGACGTCCTGGACGGCCCCAGGGTGCGCCGCCTCACCGGGCGGATCGACGCCGCGCCCGACCCGGCGGCCGTCCTGGAGGACCTCGCGCTGCGCCTGGCCGCCGACGCGGCACCCGTCGACCCGCTCGTCCGGGCCGTCGCCACCGCCCTCGCCGCCGGCCGGCCCGTCGCGGCGACGGCCGCCGCCGTCGGCCTCGGAGCCCGGCAGCTCCACCGGCGCTCGCTGACCGCCTTCGGGTACGGCCCCAAGACCCTCGCCCGGATCCTCCGGCTGCAGCGCGCCCTCGCGCTGGCCCGCGCCGGCGCTCCGCTCGCCGACACCGCCGCCCGTGCGGGCTACGCCGACCAGGCCCACCTGGCCCGGGACGTGCGGGAGTTGGCCGGCACCCCGCTGACCGCGCTGCTGCCCCGCCGGGAGGCCCGTTGACCCGGCGGAGCCAGGCCGGGCCGCTCCCCGCCCGGGCCGCTCCCCGCCCGGGTCACTCCCCGGCGGGCGGCTCCCCGGCCGACGGGAGGGGCGCGAGCAGGTCGACGCCGTTCCCGTCCGGATCGTGTACCACCGCGTAGCGCTGCCCCCAGAAGGCGTCCCACGGCTTCAACTCCCCGTGGTACCCGGCCTCGACCAGCTCCTCGTACACCGCGTCCACCTGCGCCGGGCTCGCGCACCGGAACGCCAGCGAGACGCGGCCGCCGCCCGACGGTGGCCGCCACTGCGGATGGAACGAGCGGATGGTCGACTCCGGATCGAGCGCCAGGAGCAACCCGCCCGGCAACTCGGCCTCCACGTGGGGCAGTTCCTCGGCCCCGTCGGGGAACTCCAGTCCGAGCCGCCGGTAGAACGCGATCGAGGCGGCCAGATCGGAGACGGCGAGACCCACGAACCCGAACCGCGGCGTTGATGTCCTCTTCATGCCCGCCACGGTAGGCACCCCCGGCCCGCCCGGTCTTGAACGAATCGGACACCGTCGTGCCGGTGCCGGTGCCGGTGTCGCGCACCGCGTCCGGCCCGGCCTCACACGAGGGCGACGACGAGCAGCACGAACGCGGTCACGATGACGGCCACCCGGCCGTAGTGCAGGCGGTCCCAGCGGCCGAGCTGCTCCCGCCAGTCCGCGGGGGCGTTCTCCGGGGTCCACTGCGCGGCCCGGGAGTTGATCGGGACGAGCAGGGCGACGGACATCAGCACGCTGAGGACGAGCAGTCCGGCGGCGGTGGCGACCAGGCCCGCCCCGGTGCCGCCCCAGGACACCGCGGACCAGGCCACCCCGAGCACCAGCGAGCCGATGTACCAGAAGGGCATCACCCGCCCGAGCAGCCGGGCCCCGTTGCTGCGGGCCGCGAGGCCGCCGTTGTGCGGCAGCCCGTCGACGATCGGGTTGACGAAGACCGCCACCGCGAACTCCACGCCCACCAGCAGGCCGACGACCACGACGGTGACGACGGCGAGTGCGTTCTGCATGTCCCCTCCCAGGGTTCCGATGCGGCGCGCGAGCTTGTCTAGCGCCGCTAGGTTCTGACGCAATGCTAGATGTGTCGCCGCTTGAATGTCTAGCAGCGCTAGGAAACCTTCGGCTCGGCTCGGCTCGGCTCGGCCCGGCCTGGCCCGGTCGGGACGTGACGGGCCGCGGGGCACTCACGGCGAAGGCCCGGACCGCTCAGCGGTCCGGGCCTTCGGCCGGTGGCGGGCGCGCCTCGGGTGGGGCGCCGGCCGGGCGGTGCCGCCGACAGGCGGCGGTGGGGGCGGCGGGGGTGACGGGAGCGGTCACGCCGGGCGGCGGAGGCCGCGCAGGGTGGTGCGGGCGGGGAGCCAGGTGCCGAGGGCGGCGAGCCCGGCGGCGCCCAGCAGGACCAGGGCGAGTTCGGTGACGGGCACGGCGGCCCCCGCGGTGCCGCGGGTGATGCCCTCCGCGTAGGTGGTGAGCACCGCGAAGGCGACGGCGAGACCGAGCACGCCGGCGAGGGCGACGGAGACCACGGTCTCCCAGCCGAGCATCCGCCGGATCTGACGGCGGGTGGCGCCGGTCAGGGCGAGCGCGGCGAACTCGTGGCGGCGGGCGGAGATGCTCATGGCCAGGGTGTTGAGGACGGCGATGGCCACGAAGGCGATGATCAGCCCGAGGGTGACGTA
This sequence comes from Kitasatospora sp. NPDC004745, assembly GCF_042873275.1. Lineage (NCBI taxonomy): Bacteria > Bacillati > Actinomycetota > Actinomycetes > Kitasatosporales > Streptomycetaceae > Kitasatospora > Kitasatospora sp. NPDC004745. The sequence goes on from NZ_JBIALK010000006.1 coordinate 239,189, forward strand.
GCCGATCTGGGCGCCGGTCCGGTTCTCCGAGGCCGCCGCGGCGGCGTGGTCGAGCACCCCGAGGCCGGGGTCGCCGTGCAGGGCGGCGGTGAGGGCCTGCCGGGTGAGGCCGTCGCCGCGGACCAGCAGTTCGTCGTCGAGCGGCACGTCGACGTGGGCGGCGACCAGGTGGTGCGCGAGGGTGAGGTCGCCGAATCCGAGGCCACGGCCGTAGAGGGCGACCACCGTGACCTCGGTCGGGGTGCCGTCGGCGAGGGTGAGGCGGACGCGCTGGCCCAGCCGGTAGCCCAGCCCGTCGGCGGCCGCGGCGGTGTCGTCCTTCAGCGCGCCGAGGTCACCGGCGGTGACACCGAGGTCGAGGGTGTCGGTCAGGCGCTCGGGGGTGACGGCCTGCACGCTGCGCTTGGTCAGTCCGTCGCGGACCTGGCTGTGCAGGACGCGGGTCACGGTCCGGACGCCCGGGACGGCGGCGAGCGACCCGGCGGCGCCGGCCGGGGCGTGCGGGCCGACGACGAAGTCGGCGGTGTTGCCGCGCTCCCGCTGGGCGGCGGCCGCCTGCCCGGTGGTGGTCTGGGTGAACAGGATGGTGCAGGCCATGGCGATCAGCAGGGTCAGCGGGGTCACCACCGAGGCCAGCCGGTGCGCCCCGGCCCGGAGGTTGTGGACGGCGAGGTAGCCGCCGACCCGGGACGCCCTCAGCGGCAGACCGAGGAGGGCCGTGCCGACCCTGGCCACCAGGGGGCCCAGCAGGGAGAACGCGGTGCACCAGAGCAGGACGGCGATGAAGCAGGTCGGGGTCGAGGCCTGGTCGGAGTGCAGGATGGTCAGCAGGGCGGTGAGCACGACGGCCGCGGCGGTGGCGAGCACGCCGAACCCGATCCGGGGCCAGGCCAGCCGCGGCGGCTTGATCTCCGCCTCGCCGAGGGCCTCGACCGGCTTGATGGCGGTGGCGCGCCGGGCCGAGATCCGGGCCGCGCCCCAGCCGGCCAGCAGGGTGGCCGCGGCGGCGGCCAGCACCGGGAAGGGCGAGAGCACGACCGGCAGGTTCGCCGGGATCACGTCCAGGGCGACGAAGCGTCCGTGCAGCCAGCCGCCGAGCGGAAGGCCGGCGGCGGCACCGAGGGCTCCGGCGGCCAGGCCGACGACGAGCGCCTCACCGCCGATCATCTTGCGGACCTGCCGCCCGGTGGCGGCCACGGCCCGCAGGACGGCGATCTCCCGCTGCCGCTGCTGGATCGACAGGCCGAAGGTGCCGACCACGATCAGCAGCGCGACCAGCAGCGAGGTGCCGGCCAGGACGGCGCCCATGCTGACCAGGCGGACCTGGGCGTTGGCGGCGTCCGGGAACTCCACCAGCCCGCGGTCGTCGCCGGTGCGGGCCACGGCGGCCGGGACGGCCGGGACGGCGGGTGCGGCGGCGAGCAGCGCCCGGACGTCCGCCGCCGCGGAGGGGGCGGCCGGGAAGACGCCGATCGCGCTGACCAGGCCGTCGTGGCCGGCGAGCAGCCGGGCCCGGTCGGACGCGAAGAAGACCGCCGCCTGGCTGTCGAACCCCTGGGCGGTGACGCCGACGACGCGGAGGTTCAGCGTCGCCGCGGCCGTCCGGGCCGCCGTGGTGGCACCGGGCGCCAGCCCGGCCCGGGCCGCGGTGGCCGCGTCGACGACGACCTCGTCGGGGGCGGCGGGCGCACGGCCGGCCGCGAGGGTGAGTCCGGCCAGCGGGGCGGACTCCCAACCGTGGCCCCAGGAGTTGCCGGTGGGCCCGGCGGGCAGCAGCACCGGGAAGGTCACCTCGGCGGCGACGGCCCGCACCGACGGCAGCGCGGCGATGCGGTCGGCGAGGGCGGCCGGCACCCAGGCGTGGTCGGCGATCGGCTTGGCCTTCTCCTTGACCTTCCCCTTGCCCTTGTCCACGAAGGAGTGCACGTCCTGGTCCCCGGACACGACGATCGGCGCGGCCGCGTAGCGTTCGGGCCCGACGGTGCCGGTCAGGCCGGTGACCAGGAGGGTCCCGCAGCCGCAGACCAGGGCCGCGGCGCAGAACAGGGCGACGAAGGCTCCGACGAACCCGGCCCGGCGGTGCCGGAGGGTGGTGAGGGCGAGGCTCAGCATCATCGGTTCCACGCTCCCAGGCGGATCATGCGGTCGGCGACCTTGGCGGCGGTCGGCCCGGACATGGTGTCGGCGACCCGGCCGTCGGCCAGGAACAGCACCTCGTCGGCGTAGGACGCGGCGACCGGGTCGTGGGTGACCATGACGATGGTCTGACCGAGCTCGTCGACGGTCTGCCGCAGCAGCGTCAGGACCTCGCGGGCCGTCATGGTGTCCAGCGCGCCGGTGGGTTCGTCGGCGAAGACCACCTCGGGGTTCGAGATCAACGCCCGGGCGATGGCCACGCGTTGCTGCTGGCCGCCGGAGAGCTGCCCGGGCCGGTGCCCGGTGCGCTCCTGCAGGCCCACCCGGCGGACCAGGTCGGCGAGGCGCCCGGCGTCGGCCCGGCGCCCGGCCAGCCGCAGCGGCAGCGTGACGTTCTGCTCGACCGTCAGCGAGGAGATCAGGTTGAACGACTGGAACACGAAACCGGCTCGCTCCCGCCGCAGTTCGGTCAGCTTGGTCTCGCTCAGCCGGGACAGGTCGGTGTCCCCGAGCCGGACGGTGCCGGCGGTCGGGCGGTCCAGCCCCGCCGCGCAGTGCAGGAAGGTGCTCTTGCCCGAACCGGACGGCCCCATCACGGCGGTGAAGCCGCCCTTGGGCAGCCGCACCGTCACCTCGCGCAGCGCGGCGACCGCACCCCGCCCCTTGCCGTAGACCTTGCTCACGGCGTCCAAAGTGATCGCTTCGCTCATGTGCTCCAGCCTGCCGACCCGTGAACCCCCCTCCCAGGGACGCGATCACGCGGCACCCGTGACATCGTCACGGGTAGGGTCGGGACATGATCAGACTCCTGTTGGCCGAGGACCAGCACGTGGTGCGCGGGGCGTTGGTGGCGCTCCTCGAACTGGAGCCCGACCTGGAGGTCGTGGCGGAGACCGACTCGGCCGACGAGGTGGTGCCCCGGGCGATGGTCTTCCTGCCCGACGTGGCGGTGCTGGACATCGAGATGCCGGGCCGGCTGGACGGCCTGCAGGCGGCCGCGGCGCTGAAGGAGAAGCTGCCGGACTGCCGGACGCTGATGCTGACCTCGCTCGGCCGCCCCGGGCTGCTCCGCAAGGCCCTGGACGCCAAGGTGGACGGCTTCCTGCTGAAGACCGTCCCGCCGGCGGAGCTGGTCGCGGCCATCCGTCAGGTGGCCGCGGGCGGAAGGGTGTTGGACCCGGGGCTGGCCGTCGCCGCCTGGGACCTGGCGGACAACCCGCTCACCCCGCGCGAGAACCACGTGCTGCGGGAGCTCGCCGAGGGCGCCGAGCCGCCCGAGATCGCCACCCGGCTGCACCTGTCGACCGGCACCGTGCGCAACGTGCTGACCGCGGTCGTCGGCAAGCTGAACGCCCGCAACCGGACGGACGCGGTGCGGATCGCCCGGGAGGCCGGCTGGCTGTGACGGGGGCCGCCCGCCGGCGGTGATACCGGGCCGGCCGCGGGCGGTGCTCCCGGGCCCGGCGGGTCAGTCCAGCGGTACCTCGGCGCGCAGCAGGTACCACCCGTCGTCCGGCCCGGCGGCCAGGGTGCCGCCCGCCTCGGCGAGGCGGACCGTCAGACCGCCGATCCCGGAACCCGGCGCGGTGACACCGTCCGGGACGCCGTCGTTCTCCACCTCCAGGCGCGCTGAGCCGCCGGCCACCGAGGTGGCGATCCGGGCGTGCCGGGCGCGACTGTGCCGCAGGATGTTGGTCACGGCCTCCCGCAGGACCACGCCCAGCACGGCGCCCGCCGCGGCCGGCACCGGTTCGTCGTCCAGCTCCACCGTGATGGCGGCGGCTTCCAGGACCCCTGCCGCCGAGGCCAGTTCGGTGGTGAAGGACAGCCTGGGGCTGTCGTCGGCCAGCGACCCGAGCTCGACCTGCCCGCGCCCGGCCAGGCGCACGATGTCCGCCAGCTCGGCCCGGCAGCGGTCGGGGTCGGTGTCCGTCAGACGCCGGGCGAGTTCGGCCTTGAGCAGGATCGCGGCCAGGCCGTGCCCGAGCAGGTCGTGCAGGTCCCGGGCGGCGCGCAGGCGCTCGGTGACGACGACGGCCCGGGCCAGCCCGGCCGCCGCCCGTTGCAGCTCCCGCACCAACCGGACCAGGCGCAGCACCGCGTACACCACCACGCAGGTGATCAGCGCGTTGACGGCGGTCATCAGCACGGCCGCCGGACCGGAGCCGCCGATCGCCCCGGCGGCCACCACCAGCGCGCCGGCCAGGGCCGCGCCCGCGCGCAGCGGCAGGGCGATCAGCAGCGAGCCCGCGAGGATGCCGGCCGCGCCGATCCAGTTCCGGCCCAGCCAGGGCAGCGGCAGCAGGGCGAGCACCGCCGAGGCGAGCAGGGCGCGGCGGGCGTGGCGGGTCGCGTCCTGGATGGAGAACCGGACCTGGAAGGCGCAGAAGGCCGCCGCGCACACCACCCCGAGGGCGAGCCGGGGCGCGGGGACGAACAGCAGCGCCTTGACGCAGAACACGGCGAGCAGGAAGTAGTACAGGCCGAGCGCGGTGCGCAGCTCGGGCGGATCGGCGGCGGGCGGGGCGGCGGCGGCCGCCACCGACGCCTCCACGGCGAAGCGCCCGTCCGGCTCCAGCCCCGCGGTCAGGCTGCCGCCGGCCTCGCGGACCCGGTCGGCGAGGCCGGCCAGGACGTCCGCGCCGAGCGCCGCCGTCCGCACGCCGTCGCTGACCACGCGCAGCATCACCGTCCCGGCCCGCTCGTCGGTGGAGACCTCGCACCGGCGGGCGTCGCCCACCCGGACCACACCGGTGACCGCCTCGCGCAGCACCGTCGCCAGCACCGTCCCGGCCGGTCCGAGCGGCTCGCGGTGCCCGATCCGGATGTCGGCCGCGACCCCGGCCGAGGCCAGCAGGGCGCGGGCGCTCGCCGCCTCCGGGGCCAGCGAGAGGCTGCGCAGCTCGGCGGCGGTGGCCCGGGCGGCCGCCAGCGTCCGGCGGGCCACCGCGATCAGGGCGTCCAGGGCGGACGGCTCCCGCCGGGCGGCCAGGTCGTGGATCTCGGCCAGCCCCGCGGACAGCCCGCTGCCCAGGCGGGACGCGATGCGCAGCCGCTCGTCGGTGACCGCCGAGGCCGCGAGGGTGAGCCGTGCGGCGTGCACCCGGGTCGCCAGCAGGGCGAGCGTGGTGACGGCGTAGAGCATGGTGCCGCCGAGCGCGACGGTCAGCAGCATGTCGACGGTGTCCCGGACCCCGGCGGCCCGGGCCGCCTCGACCAGCACCGCACCGGCCGCCAGCAGGGGCAGCAGCAGTCGGCGGCGCTCCAGCAGCAGCGAGGCGGCGGGCAGGCAGAGCAGGCCGATCGAGACGTCGAGCGCGCCCACCGCCACGAAGGCGAGCGCCAGCTCCACGGCCGTCCAGCCCTCCCGGGCCGGGGCCGGTACGGGGTCGGGCCGGGTGTGCCGGAGCTGGAGCGCCACCAGCGCGAGGCAGCCGACCACGATCGCCACCCCCGCGACCGGCGCCGTCGGCACCCGCCCGAACCCCTTCAGCAGGTGCGCCGCGGCCAGCGCCGCAGCCACCGAAACCACCAACGCCCGCGCCGTGCGCGGCCCGACACCCCGCCCCCGTGCTGCCTCCACGCGCGCATCGTACGCCGGGACGATCACCGGCCCCGGCCCGTCGGCAGTCGGCCCGGGCCCCGGGCGGATGCTCCGGCGCGGGTGAGCGCGCCGGCGGGCGGCCGGTGGGCAGGAGTGCGACCGGGGGCGGAATGCACCGCCGTCGGGCGTAATGGAAGGACCCGCCCCGGCGAACTGCACCGGGGTGCCGGGGTGCCGGGGTGCCGGGGTGGACCGAGCCGGTGACGGGTGCCGCGACCGGAGGAGGACGGCGGTGAGCGAGGATGAGCGGTGAGCGGCCGTCCGGTGCAGCGGGACGCGACCGGGCGCAGGGGCGCGGCGAGCGGCTGCTGGGCGCGCTGCTCGACCGGGCCCACGAGCTGCCGCCCCAGCTGATCGCCCCGCTGGTCGCCGACGTGGTGCGCGGGCTCGGCGGCCGTGACCCGGCTCTGCTGCTGCAGGACTACGGCCAGCTGGTGCTGGTACCGCTGCTCGGGCGGGGGCCCGCGGCCGGGGAGCCGGTGCCGATCGACGGCTCTCCCGCGGGTGCGGCCTTCCTGCGCGGTGTCCCCGTCGAGGAACGGCAGGCCGACGGGGTACGGGTGTACCTGCCGTTGCTGGACGGCGGTGACGAGGCCGGGATCCTGGCCCTCACGCTGGACGCCGTCGATGACGACGACCGGCGGTTCCTGCGGCGCCTCGCCGCCCTGGCCGCCGATCTGCTGACCACCAGGAGCGGCTACACCGACCGGATCTTCCAGGCCCGCCGCCTGGAACCGATGAGCGTGGCCGCCGAGATCCAGTGGTCGCTGCTGCCGCCGCTGTCGATGACCGTCCACCGGGTCGCCGTGGCCGGCATCCTCGAACCCGCCTACCAGGTGGCCGGTGACAGCTTCGACTACGCGCTCAACGACGACCTCCTGCACGTGGCCACGATCGACGCCATGGGCCACGGGCTCGACGCCGCGACCATGGCGACCGTCGCCATCGGCGCGTACCGGCACGCCCGGCGCGCCGACATCGGGCTCGCCGAGATCTACGCGTTCATGGACCGGGCCGTCGCCGAACAGTTCGGCCCGGACCACTTCGTCACCGCGCAGATGATGCGGCTGGACACCCTGACCGGCCACCTGCAGTGGGTCAACGCCGGACACCCCCGGCCGCTGCTGATCCGCGACCACGTCGTCGTCGAGCGGCTCGACAGCGAGACGACCCTGCCGGTCGGCTTCGGCGGCGAGGAGCCGGTGATCAGCGAGCGGGTGCTGCGGCACGGCGACCAGGTCCTGTGCTTCACCGACGGCCTGGTCGAGGAACGCGAGCCCGGCGGTGAGCAGTTCGGGGAGGAGCAGCTGATCGACTGGGTCAATCGTGTCGAGCGCTCCGTGACCGGGGTGCGGGCCGTGGTGCGGGCGCTCTCCAACGTCCTGAAGGAGAAGCGGGGCGGGCGCACGAGCGACGACGCCACGCTGTTCCTGATCGAGTGGCGCTGACCGGGCCGGCCGGCGTGGACTGAGACGGGACGGCCGACGCCGGGAGGATCGGTACCCCGCACCGGCTGCCGTGACCGGCCGGGTCGGTGTGGTGCGGGCGGAGTACCGTGGGGATCGGGGCGGCCCGGCCACCGCCGCGCACGGTGGCCGCGTTCACGGGGCGCCGGAGCCGAACCGGCCGGTCCGGTCAGGGCGTTGACCGTACGCCTCGGACCCGTCGCGGGCGTCGGGCCGGACGCCGAAGCCCGGGACGACGTGCCGCCGGGGCAGACGCCCGTCGCCACCGGCACCGGCTCCCCGAGGGGTCGGGCGTGCGTCCGGTCGATGCGTCCTGAGGGACGGCCCAGTGCGACGGCCTCGTGGGACCGGGCTCCTCGGGCAGACAACAGGAGAGGCGGTGCGGCGAGATGTCCGTCTACGTGAAGCTCTCGGCCGATGCCCGCGCGCCGGCGGAGCCCTCGAAGGGCCCACTGGACCTGCAGTACGAGGACGGTGCGGACGGCGTCACCTTCGAGTACGACCTGCATCCGAGCGGGGCGCTGCGCGTCCTGCGGGTCTTCGAGGACACCCCGTACCGGATCGAGGTCTGCTTCGGCCCCGGGGCGTGGCTCCAGGTCGTGGGCAGCTACCTGCGAAGCGGCGCCGAGTACTGACGGCGATCACTGGCGGCGCTCCGTGCGGACCGCCGCCCTCGGAGGCGGTCGCCGGGCCGCTCGGCGGTGGCCGGTCGGACTCCACCGGTCGCTGCTGGTCCGCCCCGCCCATACAGTCGTCTCCGGGGCGGGATCGTCGGCACGGGAGGCCATGATGCGGCACTACCGATGGGTTCTGGAGACACAGGACGACGACGGCCACTGGTCCCGGCAGAACGGCGCTCCGCCGCAGGATCCACTGGAGTACGACGGGCCGCCGCAGCAGGCGGCCAACCACCTGCGGGACGTGTTCGTGCGCACGCTCTCCCGGCCCGTGCCCGGGCCCCGGGCGGTCAGGATCCGGCTCTGGGACGGGGCCGACACCGTCGGCCGGCCGCTGGCCGAGGCCGAGTGGTCACGGGAGTGACGCACCCGGCCCGCGGAGCGGTGAGGCCTGTCCGGCGGACGGCTCGCGTGCCGCCGGCTACGCGGGGACCGGCCAGGAGGCGGCCCGGCCGCGGGCGACCTCCGCCCGCCTGCCGGCCTCGCCGGCGCTGCCGGAGGGAGCGACGGCCGAGGGCAGGAAGTCCGGAGGGGACCCCGTCCCCGGTGCGCCGCTGCCGCTGCCCGTCTCCACGGCGAGCAGACCGCTCGCGGCCATGGTGTTCGCGGGGCTCGCGGCTTCGGCCATCAGCCGGGCGGCACCGACGGCATCCGTCTCCGGCGGGACGACCAGCAGGTTCAGCCGGCGCGGGGCGTACGAGAACACCGCGATCGAGTGCTCGTCCTGCTCGGCGGAGAACCAGCCCGCGTGGACGGTGTGCCCGGTGACCGGGATCCGGTGGGGGACGACGGGCCACTGCGCGGGGTTCACGGTGATCCGGGTGATCCGGCCCCACCGCTCGTCGATGTCGGCGGCCAGGGCGGGGAGTTCGAGGAGAAGATCACGCGAGCGGGGCCACCAGGCGCCGTCCAGGCGGCCGGGCCGCACGCCACCAGGCGTGAGGGACAGCCGTGCGGGGGAATCCGGGGCGACCGGCGTCGTCGCACGATCGAGCGTCGTGGTCATGATCGGAAAACCTGTCTCCGGGTCCGGCCCGAGAGGTCGGGCCCGGCATTGCCGTTCGCCGGAGACGACGCCAGTATCCGGTGCCGGCATGCGAAGTGCCTTCGGTGATATCCAGGCTACTCTCGGTCCGGCCCGAACCCGGCATGGTCGCGGTGGTGAGTTCCGCTCGGAGCCGGCGTCTCCGGACGGACCACCGGACCACCGGACCACCGGACACGACGGCGGTGGCCTGCTCAGACCCGCCCGTAGCGGGCCGCCTGGTCGGCGAACTCCCGGGCCATCTCCGCGGAGACGGTCGGACGGGTGCGGTGGATGGCGTCCAGGTACTCCTGGGTTTCCGGCCGGGTCCGCTCGCCCGTGTCGAGGGTGTGCTCGAAGGTGCTCTGGGCGACCGCCATGGCGACCTGCCGGATGTCGGCGGGGGTGAAGCCCTCGCTGGCCGCGGCCAGGACCGCCGTGTCGGCGGCGGTACCCGTCCTCGCCGTGTAGCCGGCCCACAGTGCGTTGCGGGCCGCGGAGTCGGGCGGTCCGACCGGCAGGACGTAGTCGAACCGGCCGTGGCGCAGGAACGCCGGGTCCAGGGCGGCCACCGAGTTGGTGGCGCAGACGAGGAGCCGGTCGTCGCGCTCACGGAACCGCACGATCGACTTGAGGAGTTCGTTGACCACGCCGACCGACGCGGGGGAGGCGAGGCTGCGGGTACCGGCGACCTCCTCGACCTCGTCGATGAACAGCAGCACGTGGTCGAGCTGCGCCACCTCCTCGAAGCGGTGGACGAGTCCGGCGGCCAGCCCGTCCTCGGACGCGAGCCGGGAGGGGAAGAGCTCGATGAACGGCCAGCCGAGCCGACCGGCCACGGCCTTGGCGAACGTGCTCTTGCCGGTGCCCGGAGGGCCGAACAGCACGACCGCGCGGGGAGGTTCCACGCCGTGGGCGTCCGCCAGCTCGGGGTTGGCCAGGGGCAGCACCAGCCGTCGTTCGATGAGCCGCTTCTCGTCGGCCATGCCCGCGAGCCGGTCCCAGAGGTGGGCCTCGGGCATGACCGCGCCCAGCACGGCCAGGACCGTCGCGTCCTGGGCGCCGACCGCCTCCCACTTCTCGAAGTACGTGAGCCCCCGGTGCGGGCGGAACCCGGAGTTGACCAGTGCGGTGGCGCCGGTCTCCCCGTCCGGCAGCAGCGCCGCGACGATCCTGGCGCCGGCGTCCCGCAGGCGGTGCTCCAGCGCCGACAGCAGGGCGGTGCCGATGCCCAGGTGCCGCCAGGCGGGATGCAGGGCGATGCGCAGCACCCACGCGCGGTCCCCGTCCACCCGGCCCACCGCCGCGCCCACGAGGTGTCCGTCGGCCGTCACGACGACGCTCGGGTTCCGCGCCTGCAACGCGGAGACCACGTCGGAGAGGCGGAAGACGGCGGTGTGATCCGTGGTGGCGCTGTCGGCGTCGAGCCGCACCACCGCTTCGAGGTCCTCGGGCGTGAAGTCCCGGACGTGCCAGACAGCCATGTGCCGCTCTCGAAGGTCGCGAGCCCCCGGACTTCCATCATGGGCCGCCCCCGGTGCGTCCGCCCGACTTCCCGCCGGGCGGGGGAGTAGGGTCGGAGTCATCCAGGGCAACCCGCATTCCGGTACCCGTTCCGGCTTCGTCCTGGGTGAAGGGCAGTCCGGCAGCCCGCGGTGGGCGGTCGGAGACGGGAACGGTGAGCACCGTGACCACCCACTCCCCGCAGCCGGTACGGCGCGGCCGCGGCCTCACGGTCGCCGACGCCATGGACCCCTGCGACTACCAGATAGCCGACGACAAGACCGTCGTCCAGGCCGAGGACATCCTCCGCGGGGCGGGCGTCGAGTACCTGCTCGTCCGCGACCACGACGGCCGGTGCGAGGGGCTGGTCACCCGGGCCGCACTCCGCCCGTTCCTGGACCGGCCCTGGGACGGCGAGCGCACCGCGATCAGCGCCACCTCCCACCAGCGCGGCCCGTTCACCTGGCCGACCATGGGCCTGTCGCTGGCCGCGATCGCGATGCGGGTCAAGCACCTGTCGGTCTGGCCCGTCGTGGACGAGGACGGCTACATCCTCGGCGTGCTCACCGCGGACCGCGCCACCCGCCGGCTCACCGTCGCACCGACCGCGTGACGCCGCCGCCCCGGACCGGGTGAGGGGTGGCCCCGACACGCCGCGGAGGCCCGGACCGCGTGACGCGGTCCGGGCCTCCTGTCGGCGGAGGATACGAGATTCGAACTCGTGAGGGGTTGCCCCCAACACGCTTTCCAATTCTCCCGGACCCTGTCCGCCGGGGTTCGTGCCGGTTCTGACGTCGGGTGAAGTGGGGTGGGGCCCAGGCTTTGCTGTCAGTACCCGACCCTAGGCTAGCTCGATGGGATTCAGATCCAGCTTCTCGCTCCAGTGCATGGTCGAAGCGGCAAGGGGGCTCACCGAGCACGCGGTGGTCCAGCAGCGCATCGATAAGGTGTTGCGGATCATGGGAACGGACCGCACGTACGGCAAGGGCCGGCCATTGGTGGACGCCCTGAACGATGTGGCCCAAGGGGCCGTCCTGTGTGGGGACTTCGCGCTTGCTCAGCGCTTCCAACGGTTCGCCGGTTATGCCGGCGGAGAGCTGTTCCTCGAAGTTTTGGAGGGGTACTACGACGAGGACGCTCAGCAGCGTGGCGAGGAGTTCCATCGGAGGATGGCCGCTCTTGGCGCCGGCCGGGCGGTTGCCGTGCTTGACGTGCTCTGCCGTGACAATCCGGACGCGACTGCCGCGGATGCCCGTGATCTCTTCCGCGGCATTGCACAGTCCGCCGATCACCTAGGAGTCGAGGCTGGCGAGGGTGGGATCCGGCTGTCCACTCGGGAGGTCAGGCGACTCCAGCAGTATGGCCACCTTGAGCTCGTCCTGCGAAGTCTGCCGCGTCCGGCCTCTGCGGAGTCTGCCCGGTTGCTGGGTGATGTCCTGGCGGATGCCGACGCGGGGCTGTTGGCCCAGTTCCTCGAGCTGAAGGCCAGGCGGGCCGGCCTCGCGGCCCTGAGGGCTACGGTGGACGATCCGGCCAGTTCCGAGAGCGCGCTTCACGCCTGTCTGAAGAATCAGGCGTGGATCTTCGGCGGGGCCTATGTGGGTGAGCTGGCGCGCCGCCAATTCACCCCGGACACCATCCTGGACATCCCGCTTCTGCGTGCCGATGGCTCCCTGCACGTCGTCGAGCTCAAGCGCGCCAACATCGAGAACTTGGTCATTCGCCGCAGCGGCCATCTGATGCTCGGCGCGCCACCCCACCAAGCGGTCTCCCAGGCGCAGAACTACCTGCGGACACTGGACGAGAACCGGCGGACCATCCTGGCCGACTACGGAGTCGACAGCCGCAGGGCCTCGGCCACCATTGTGATCGGCCACTCGCGCTATGTGGGAGGGGGTATTGCGCCGACGGAAGTCGCAGAGACCCTGCGTACCTACAACACGCACGCCACCCGGATAGAAGTGATCACCTACGAGACCCTGCTCGATTCGGCCAGTCGGATGCTTGCGCTGTCATCCGAACAACAGGACTCGGAAGCGACTGAGGAGGCCGACTCGTGACTGGCGCCCAGCCCTCGATCGAGCAGCTCCTGGCTCGCCTGTGCGGTGGCTCGATCACTGCGAAGGACTACGTGGGCTACTTCCTGAACGAGTACGGCGAGGAGCTCGTTTTTGCTCAGCGTCGAGGGGAGAAGACGGCGCGCCTCTGGCACAGCGACGCGGATTGGCAGCTGTTCCGCGTCGGCGACCACTCGATCCGGGTCGGCGAGGCCATGGGCGGGATGATCACTGTCGGCGACCTGGTCATCAACCAACCAGAGGCAACCTGGTTGTCTTCCTGCTTGGAGGCCTCTCGCCACCTGCGCCGACGGTAAACATGATGGCGGCGGGGACAGTCGGCAACGACGAAGGCCCGGACCGCGTGACGCGGTCCGGGCCTTCTGCCGGCGGAGGATACGAGATTCGAACTCGTGAGGGGTTGCCCCCAACACGCTTTCCAAGCGTGCGCCCTAGGCCTCTAGGCGAATCCTCCGTGGGAGAGCTTAGTACATGTTGAGGGGTGGTCGCGACCAGCTATCCCGGAGGCTCGGAGGCGGGGTGGCCTGTGGATCGTCGGGGCGGGGATCCGGTACTGTGGGTGTCAGCCCCTCGTGTGGCGTTATCTCTCTGAACCCCCCCAGGGCCGGAAGGCAGCAAGGGTAGGAGGGCTCTGGCGGGTGCACGGGGGGTCTTTGCGTTCCCGGGGCCGGTGGGCGGGGCGAGGGGCGACGCGTTTGTCCGTGCGTCCCGATATCGTCGGGGGTGTGTCCCTAGCCCTGTACCGCCGCTACCGCCCCGAGACCTTCGCGGAGGTCATCGGGCAGGAGCACGTGACCGCTCCGCTCCAGCAGGCCCTGCGCAACAACAGGGTCAACCACGCGTACCTGTTCAGCGGGCCGCGCGGCTGTGGCAAGACCACGAGCGCACGCATCCTGGCCCGCTGTCTGAACTGTGAGCAGGGGCCGACGCCGACGCCCTGCGGCGAGTGCCAGTCCTGTCGCGACCTCGCGACCGGCGGGCCCGGCTCGATCGACGTGATCGAGATCGACGCGGCCTCGCACGGTGGCGTCGACGACGCGCGCGAGCTGCGGGAGCGGGCCTTCTTCGCGCCGGTGCACAGCCGGTACAAGATCTTCATCCTGGACGAGGCCCACATGGTGACCTCGGCGGGGTTCAACGCGCTGCTCAAGGTGGTGGAGGAGCCGCCGGAGCACCTGAAGTTCATCTTCGCGACCACCGAGCCGGAGAAGGTCATCGGGACGATCCGGTCCCGGACGCACCACTACCCGTTCCGGCTGGTGCCGCCGGGCACCCTGCGCGACTACCTGGCGGAGGTCTGCGGCCGGGAGGGCATCCAGGTCGAGGACTCGGTGTTCCCGCTGGTGGTCCGCGCCGGCGCGGGTTCGGTGCGTGACTCGATGTCGGTCATGGACCAGCTGCTGGCCGGTGCCGCCGAGGGCGGCGTGACGTACCAGATGGCGACGGCGCTGCTCGGGTACACCGACTCGGCGCTGCTGGACGAGGTGGTGGACGCCTTCGCCGCGCAGGACGGGGCGACGGTGTTCCAGGTGATCGACCGGGTGGTCGAGGGAGGGCACGATCCGCGGCGCTTCGTCACCGACCTGCTGGAGCGGCTGCGCGACCTGGTCATCCTGGCCACCGTTCCGGAGGCGGGGGAGAAGGGGCTGATCGACGCCCCGGCGGACCGGGTCGCAGTCATGCAGGCGCAGGCGGACGCCTTCGGTGCGGCCGAGCTGAGCCGCGCGGCTGACCTCGTCAACACCGGGCTGACCGAGATGCGCGGCAACGCGGCGCCCCGGCTGCAGCTGGAGCTGATCTGCGCCCGGGTGATGCTGCCGGGTGCGTACAGCGACGAGCTGTCGCTGCAGGCGCGGCTGGACAAGCTGGAGCGCCGGGCGGCCGCCGGCGGGTTCGCCGCTCCGGCGGGCCTGGTACCGGCGGGCCCGGCCCCCGTGGCGGCTCCCGCGGCCCCCGCGGCCCCCGCGGCTGTTCCGGTCGCGGCTCCCGCGGCCGCGCCCGTCCCCCCGGGGCCCGCCCCGGTGGCGGAGGCCGCTCCGGTGCAGGCCCCGCCCGTCCAGGCGGCCCCGGCTTCCGCGCCGGTGGCGCCCGCGCCCGCCGGGCCGGCGCCCGGTGCCTGGCCGATCCCGCGCAGCTTCCCCCCGGCCGGTGCCCCCGCGCCGCAGGCGCCGGCTCCGGCGGCGGAGGCCGCCCCGGCGCCTGCCCCCGCCGCGCCCGCCCCCGTGGCCGCCCCCGCGCCCCCGGTTCCCGCGTCCGCGCCCGGCGCGCAGCCGTCGGCCGCGGCGCAGCAGGGTGCCGCGCAGGTCCGGCAGCTGTGGCCGCAGATCCTGGAGGCGGTGAAGAACCGCCGCCGTTTCACCTGGATCCTGCTCAGCCAGAACGGTCAGGTGGCCGGGTTCGACGGCAGCGTGCTCCAGGTGTCGTTCATCAACGCCGGCGCCCGGGACAGCTTCGTCGGCAGCAACAGCGACGACGTGCTGCGCCAGGCGCTGGGCGACGCGCTGGGCGTGGACTGGCGGATCGAGTGCATCGTCGACCCGTCCGGCGGCGGCAGCCTCGGTGGCGGTGGCGGCGTCCCGGCCGGTGGCGGTGCCCCGGCCGGGGGCGGCTGGGGGGCTCCGGCCCGTCCGGCGGCCGCCGCGCCGCCGGTGGCGGCCCCGGTGCCCGCGCCGGTGCAGCCGCAGTCCTCGCCGCAGCCGCAGGCCGCCCCGGTGGCGTCCCCGCCGGTCCAGGCCGCGCCGCCGGTGGCGGCCGTGCCGGCCCGCCCGGTGCAGTCCGTGCGGCCGGAGGACGACGTCCCGGAGGAGGACGACCCGGACCTCAACGAGGACGCGTTCTCCGGTCAGGACCTGATCATCCGCGAGCTGGGGGCGACGGTCCTGGAGGAGATCCACCACCGCGGCAACTGAGCGACGGGCCGCCCCGGCAGCACGTAGGCTCGGCCGTGACGACGCGAGCTGGACTGCGGACGGGCGACGCGCCCCGTCCCGCACGCGGATGGCGCGAGCGGGGCGGGCACGTGGACGACGGGGCGGGCCAGCAGGCACGACAGCGAGGAGTGAGCCGTGTTTCCCGGTGGTGGCCAGCCCAACATGCAGCAGCTGCTGAAGCAGGCGCAGAAGATGCAGCAGGATCTCGCGAAGGCGCAGCAGGAGCTGGCCGAGGCGAAGGTGAACGGTTCGGCGGGCGGTGGCCTGGTCGAGGCCACGGTGACCGGTGCCGGTGAGCTGGTGGCGCTGACCATCGCCCCGGCCGCCGTCGACCCGGAGGACACCGAGACCCTGGCCGACCTGATCCTGGCGGCCGTGCGGGACGCCAACCAGACGGCGCAGAAGATGCAGGCCGAGCGCATGGGCCCGCTGACCCAGGGCCTGGGCGGTGGGATCCCCGGTCTGCCGTTCTGACCCCTCCGGCCCCGGAGGCCCGGGGGCCCGGAGCCCCGGGATTCTGGAGTTCAGACAGCGGACCCATGTGATTTATGTGGGAGTCGGGCGTCGGGCGGTGTGTCCGGCGCCCGATTCGTTGGATGATGGCACCGGAGCACCACCGACCATCCGAAGGAAGGCGCGACGTTGTACGAGGGCGTGGTTCAGGACCTGATCGACGAGCTGGGCAGGCTGCCCGGTGTCGGTCCCAAGAGCGCCCAGCGGATCGCCTTCCACGTCCTGCAGGCCGACCCGACCGACGTGCGCCGTCTCGCGCACGCGCTGCTGGAGGTCAAGGACAAGGTCCGTTTCTGCGCGGTCTGCGGGAACGTCGCGGAGGCCGAGCAGTGCCGGGTCTGTCTGGACCCGCGCCGCGACCTCGCCGTCATCTGCGTGGTGGAGGAGCCCAAGGACGTCGTCGCCATCGAGCGCACCCGTGAGTTCCGCGGCCGCTACCACGTGCTGGGCGGCGCGATCAGCCCCATCGAGGGCGTCGGCCCGGACGACCTGCGGATCCGCGAGCTGCTGTCGCGCCTCGCGGACGGCACGGTCACCGAGCTGATCCTGGCCACCGACCCCAACCTGGAGGGGGAGGCGACCGCCACCTATCTGGCCCGGCTCTGCAAGCCGATGGGCCTGAAGGTGACCCGGCTGGCGAGCGGTCTGCCCGTCGGCGGGGATCTGGAGTACGCGGACGAGGTCACCCTCGGCCGCGCCTTCGAAGGGAGACGACTGCTCGATGTCTGACCGGACGCTCAACCAGCAGCCCCACACGCCCCACCAGCCGTCCCACGGACAGCCGCACGGGGACCACGCGCCGCACACCCACGCGCACGGCTCGGAGCCGGACGACTTCGCCGTGCAGATCGCCGACTCGGTGGAGAGCTTCGTGCTCGCCGTCACCGAGGTCGCCAAGGGCGACGAGCCGGGCAGCGCGGTCTCGCTGCTGCTCCTGGAGGTCTCGCAGCTGCTGCTGGCCGGCGGCCGGCTGGGCGCCATCGAGGACGTCGTCCCCGAGGACCGCTTCGAGCCCGACGCGGGGCCCGAGCCGGACGGCGAGCAGCTCCGCGAGCGGCTGGCCGTGCTGCTCGCCCCGATCGACGTGTACCACGAGGTCTTCGACCCGTACGGGCCGCCGGAGAAGCCGAACGCCTTCCGGATCTCGGACGACCTGGCGGGGGTGGTCAGCGAGCTGCAGCACGGGCTGACGCACTACCGCGAGGGCCGGGTCAGCGAGGCGCTGTGGTGGTGGCAGTTCTCGTACCTCTCCAACTGGGGCACGACCTGCACGGCGGTGCTGCGCGCGCTGCAGTCGCTGATCGCGCACGTGCGGCTGGACAGCCCGATCGGGGCGGTGCCGGACGGCGCCGACACGGACGACGACGGGCTCACCGACGAGCAGCTGGAGCAGCAGGCCGGCGACCTGATGGCGGCCGAGCTGGGGCTCGGGCGGTAACGGCACCCGGCGCGCCCGGCCGTGGCGGACGGTGACCGGCTCCGGCGGAGTGTGACGGATGCCTCAGCGGTCCGGGCGGGGAGGGAAACCCGCCGGATCGCCGTCCGTCCGTCCGCCGATTCTTCGGGGCACCGCCGGATCGCCCGCAGACCTGCCGGTGGCGCAGCCCGGCGGGCCGACCACCTGGTGAAACAGTCGTCTCATCATGTGGAAGGCGCCGGTCGGGGCACCCCTGCTCGGTAGACTGGCGCCGACCGCATGCCCCCGTTCCCCCGGGGGTGCGGGGGCCCGGAGCCCCCGGAAGACGACACAAGTCGAGGAGCGCACGTGGGCCTTGTCGTGCAGAAGTACGGCGGCTCATCCGTTGCGGATGCCGAGGGCATCAAGCGCGTGGCCCGTCGAATCGTTGACGCCAAGAAGGCCGGCCATGAGGTCGTCGTCGTGGTGTCCGCGATGGGCGACACGACGGACGAGCTCATCGAACTCGCGGAGCAGGTGTCACCGCTCCCTGCCGGCCGTGAGTTCGACATGCTGCTGACCGCTGGAGAGCGCATCTCCATGGCGCTGCTGGCCATGGCGATCAAATCCCTGGGTCACGAGGCCCAGTCCTTCACGGGCAGCCAGGCCGGTGTCATCACCGACTCCGTCCACAACAAGGCGCGCATCATCGACGTGACGCCGGGCCGCATCCGCACCGCCCTGGACGAGGGCAACATCGCGATCGTGGCCGGGTTCCAGGGCGTCTCGCAGAGCAGCAAGGACATCACCACGCTGGGCCGCGGCGGGTCGGACACCACCGCCGTCGCGCTCGCCGCCGCGCTCAAGGCCGAGGTCTGCGAGATCTACACCGACGTGGACGGCGTCTTCACCGCCGACCCGCGCGTGGTGAAGAAGGCCCGCAAGATCGACTGGATCGCGTACGAGGACATGCTGGAGCTGGCGTCGTCCGGCTCCAAGGTGCTGCTCGACCGCTGCGTGGAGTACGCGCGGCGCTACAACATCCCGATTCACGTACGCTCGTCCTTCTCGGGTCTCCCCGGGACGATCGTCAGCAACGACAACCCGAACAAGCCCGAAGGGGGCGAGATGGAGCAGGCCATCATCTCCGGAGTCGCCCACGACACCTCGGAGGCCAAGGTCACGGTCGTCGGGGTGCCCGACAAGCCGGGCGAGGCGGCCCGCATCTTCCGCGCCATCGCGGACGCCGAGGTCAACATCGACATGGTGGTGCAGAACGTCTCCGCCGCGTCGACCGGGCTGACCGACATCTCCTTCACCCTGCCGAAGACCGAGGGCCAGAAGGCCATCGACGCGCTCGGCCGGGTCAAGGAGGGCATCGGCTTCGAGTCGCTCCGCTACGACGACGCGATCGGCAAGATCTCCCTGGTCGGCGCCGGCATGCGCTCCAACCCGGGCGTCACCGCGACCTTCTTCGAGGCGCTCTCGGCGGCCGGCGTCAACATCGAGCTGATCTCCACCTCGGAGATCCGCATCTCGGTCGTCACCCGCGCCGACGACGTGCCGGAGGCCGTCCGCGCCGTGCACAGCGCCTTCGGACTGGACAGCGAGTCGGACGAGGCCGTCGTCTACGGGGGCACCGGGCGATGACCCGGCGGCCGAACCTCGCCGTCGTCGGCGCCACCGGCGCGGTCGGCGAGGTGCTGCTCGGCCTGCTCTCGCTCCGCCAGGACGTCTGGGGCGAGGTCCGACTCGTCGCCTCCCCGCGCTCGGCCGGCCGCAAGCCGGTCGTGCGCGGGGAGCCCGTCGAGGTCGTGCCGCTGACGGAGGAGGCCTTCGCGGGGATCGACGTCGCCGTGTTCGCCGTCCCCGACGCGGTCTCCGCCCAGTGGGCGCCGATCGCCGCGGCCAAGGGCGTCGTGGTGGTCGACGACTCCGCGGCCTTCCGCACGGCCGGGGACGTGCCGCTGGTCGTCCCCGAGGTCAACGCGGCCGCGCTGCGGATGCGGGCCCGCGGCATCGTCGCCAGCCCCGCCAGCACCACCCTCGCGATGATCGCCGCCGTCGGCGCCCTGCACGCCGAGTACGGGCTGGTGCAGCTCGTCGTCGCCTCCTACCAGGCCGCCTCCGGCGAGGGCCGTGACGGCGAGGCGGCGCTGCGCGAACAGACCGCCCTGGTGGCCGGCGCGGAGCTCGGCCGGCAGACCGGCGACCTGCGCGCGGTGATCGCCGACAACGGGCCGTTCGCGGCCCCGCTCGCCCTCAACGCGGTGCCCTGGACGGGCTTCCTGCGGGACGGCGGGTGGTCCTCGGAGGAGATGGGCATCCGCGACGAGGCCCGCAAGATCCTCGGCCTGCCCGCCCTCAAGGTCTCGGCGACCTGCGTCCGCATCCCGGTCGTGCGCACCCACGCGCTGGCCGTGCACGCGCTGTTCGAACGCGAGGTCACCCAGGAGCACGCGCAGCAGATCCTCCGGGACGCCCCCGGCGTGGTGCTCTACGACGATCCGGCGGCCGGGGAGTTCCCCACCCCCAACGACGTGGTCGGCACCGACCCGGTCTGGGTCGGCCGGGTGCGCCGGGCCCTGGACGAGCCGGACGCGCTCGACCTCTTCCTCTGCGGCGACAACCTGCGCAAGGGCGCGGCGCTGAACCTGCTGCAGATCGCGGAACTGGTGGCCGGTGAGCTGACGGCCGGACAGGCCGCCGAGGACTGACCGGGGCTCAGCGGGGGTGGCGGAACCGCAACCCCTGCCGGGCGGTGGCGGAACCGTAACCCCGGCCCGGGGCGGCGGAACCTTCACCCCCGCCGGAGCGGACCGGGCCCCCGCCGCGTCCGGTCCTCCCCGCCCGCCCGGCACAGCACCTGACGGTCCGGACGGCATCCGGAAGGCGGGCGCGTGTCCGCTCCTCGACACAATCTGTCCGGAATCCCGCTGGAATCCCCTGGAGGCCTCTTCGGCCGATGCGGAAGAATGGCCCCCGGGCTGGGCAACCATGACAGGGGATCGAGTGTCCAACGGGCGTGGCGAACGTGATGGTGGGAGCAGGGGCGGGCATCCCGGCGAGGGCCGTGGTGACCTTCCCCTCGCGTACCCCGCGGCCGGCGAGTAGGCCGGAAGACGACCAGATGACCGCGGTCGCACCCGGTGCGGCGGGCTCCGGCGCCGGCACCGACGCCGGTACCAGCGAGGACCTGCTCACCGAGACCTACCAAGCCCACTACCGCTCCCTGCTGCGGCTCGCCGCCCTGCTCCTGGACGACCTGTCGACCTGTGAGGACGTCGTCCAGGAGGCGTTCATCCGGGTGCACGCCGCCCGCCGCCGGGTCCGTGAACCGGAGAAGACCCTCGCCTACCTGCGGCAGACCGTCGTCAACCTGTCGCGCTCCACGCTGCGCCGGCGGATCCTCGGTCTGCGGCTCCTGCCAAAGCCCATGCCTGACATGGCCAGTGCAGAAGAAGGCGCCTACGATGCGCTGGAGCGCGACCAGTTGAAGGCCGCGCTGCGTGGTCTGCAACGCCGTCAGCGGGAGGTTCTGGTGCTGCGTTACTTCGTGGACATGACGGAGGCGCAGGTCGCTGACACCCTCGGCATCTCGCTCGGGTCCGTGAAGGCCTACGGCTCCCGCGGACTCGCCGCCCTGCGGTCCCAGATGGAGGCCGGACATGGCTGACGGTGCCAGGCAACGGCCCTCCGGCGGCGCCGACGACGGGTTCTCCGCCGAGGAGCGGGCCGTCCGGGACCTGATGCGGCGGGCCGTCGCGGACATCCAGCCCGAACCCGGCGGCCTGCCGCGGATCCGGTACGCCGTACCCCGCCGCCGCGCCGCCCGGCGCGGAGCCTGGACCGGCGCCGCCGCCCTCGCCCTCGCCGTCGCGATCGCCCTGCCCGCCCTGCACGACGGGGAACACCTCGGCCTCTCCGGCGGCCCCGGCTCCGCCGACGCCAAGAGTCCGGCCGCCACCGCCCCCACCGGCACCAGGACCGGCGGCACCACCGGCTCCGGCACACCCCCGCGCACCGGCCCCGGCAGCGGCACCAGCGACACCGCACCACCGTCCGGCACCCCCACTGCCTCGCCCAGCTCCGGCAGCACCACCACCCGCGCCGACGGCACCACCACCGCCCCGGCCCCCGCCACCAGCACCGGCGACAGCCCGATCACCCCGCTCTGCACCCGTGCCGACCTCGGCCAGGGCAGCGCCCAGACCGGCCCCGCCGACTCCGACGGCCGGATCACCGGCTCCTTCACCGTGCTCAACGTCTCCGACCACAGCTGCCGGCTCGGCGGCCCCGGCGCCGTCGCCGTCACGTCCGTGACCGGGATCGACCGCGGCCGGGTCCGCACCGCCGACCGCACCGCCGGCGACCCTGCCGTGACCCTCCCCGCGATGGACGCCGAGCCGCCCGTGCTCGCCCCGCAGGCCGGCTACCGGGTGCCCTTCACCTGGATCCCCGACCGGACCGGCTGCCCCACCCGCGGGAGCGGCACCGCCACGACCACGCCCGCCGGCCAGGGCGGCGCCAACCCCGTCGCCGCCGGCACCCCGGCCCCCGCCGCCACCGGGGCGGCACCCGGCTCCGGCGCCTCGGGGGCCCCCAGCGTCGGGCCCCCGGCCAGTTCGTCCCCCAGTGCCGGGGCGACCACCGTGCCCAGCCCCACCGCCACCCCGACGGCCGGTCCGACCACGGCGCCCGCCGGCGCCACCATCGCCCACACCCCCGCCCCCGGCAGCCCCGCCGCCGCCACCGTCACCCTCCCGGTCGGCTGTGGCGGGACGTTCTACCGCGGCGGGGTGCAGGCGGCGGGCGGTGCGGCCGCCCCGCAGCCCTCGGGATCGCCCGCGGCGGGGTGAACCGGCGGCGGCCCGGGGCCGCCGCCTCCGCGCCGTCGGTCCGGCCGCGGCACGCCCCCGCCGTGGCCCCGCCCGTCCGGTCGCCCGGGCCGGCTCCGCCCCGCCGCGGTCCGTGCCACGGACCCCTGTGGTCGGAGCGGGTGTGAGGACTGGTTACCGTGGGGGGTGTGTACCGGTTCCTCCTGACCCCGCGCTGGCTCGGCGGCACCGCGCTGGCCGTGGCGGCCGTGGCGGTGTGCGTCTGGCTGGGCTCCTGGCAGCTCGGCCGGTTCGAGGACCGGTTCTCCTCCCACCGGGAGGCCGAGCGGACCGTCGCCGCCGCGGGTGATCCCAGGCCGATCGAGAGCCTGCTCAACCAGGCCGCCCCGCAGGTGACCACCGAGACCGTCGGCCAGCCCGTCACGCTGACCGGCGACTACGACCCGGAGCACCAACTGCTCGTCCCGGACCGGGTGGTGGACGGCAGGCAGGGCTACTACGTGCTCACCCCGCTGCGCACCGCCGACGGCCACGTCGCCGCGGTGGTCCGCGGCTGGGCGCCCGGCGAGCCCGCCGGGGGCGCGTCCGCGATCGCGCCGCCGCCGGCCGGGCAGGTGACCGTCACCGGCCGGCTGCAGGCCGGTGAGACCAGCGGCAGCAACGGTGCGGTGGCCGGCGGCCTGCCGGCCGGCCAGCTCGGCACCGTCAACCGGGCGGCACTGCTGAACGCGCTGGCGTACGACGGCTGGTACGACGGCTGGGTGGCGGCGGACGCCGCACCGGCCGGGCTGACCCCGGTGCCCACCGTCCAGCCGCAGGGCGGCGACGGGCTCAGCCTGCGGGCCTTCCAGAACCTGGGCTACACCCTGGAGTGGTTCGTCTTCGGCGGGTTCGTGGTCTTCATGTGGTTCCGCCTGCTGCGTCGCGAGGCGGAGGCGGAGCAGGACCGGGCCCTCGGCTTGGACCCGGTCCTGGACTGACCGCCGCGATCGGCCGCGCGCCGGCCGGTTCGTCGCTCCGACGCGCTCGATGCATCGGCGGTTCGGCGCTCCGACCCGCTCAGCGCTTCGGCGCACCCGGCACGGTGGGTGCTCCCGGTACGGCCGGCGCCGTCGGCACGGGCACGGCGGGGGCGCTGCCCGGCTTGGCCGGGACGCCCGGCACCGCCCCGGGGGAGCCCGGCACCGCACTCGGGGACTCGGTGAACGCCGGCGCGACGTCGCCGCAGCGGCCGCGGCCGCCGTTCACGGTGCCGTCCGAGTCGTAGTGGTCGATGTGGTGGTGCACCGTGCGCCCCGTCTTCGACCCCTTCGAGCCGCTGGACCCGCTGGACGCGCTGGAGCCCTTCGACCCGGACGAGCCCTTGGACCCGCTCGACCCCTTGCCGCTCCTGGCGGGCAGGACCACCGGGGCGTCCCCCTCGGACGGCTGGTAGACCGCCGGCCGCACGACCGTGCCCGCGCCCGGCCGGGCCGCCCCCCACGCGCCCGAGCGGGTCGCGGTGGCGGCCGGTGCCTTCGGCGCCGCCGCGGTCGGCGGGGCCGAGGGGGCCGACGGGACCGCGGGCGTCACCGTGCCCGACGGGCCGGGCGCCGCGGGTGCGGCCGGCGGCGGGCAGGACGCCAGCGCGTCGGACCGGCCGGAACAGCCGGTGAGCACCAGGGCCCCGACCGCCGCCACCCCCGCGACCACCAGCAGGCGTCTCACACCGTCCCCCCGCCACCGAGGTGCCGCCGGACGAAGTCGATCTCCAGCCGCAGCTGCTTGATCCGCTCCTCCACCACCAGCGACCCGTGCCCGGCGTCGTACCGGTAGACCTCGTGCGGCGTGCCCAGCCGCTCCAGCCGCTCGACGTAGTTCTCGATCTGCCGGATCGGGCAGCGCGGGTCGTTGACCCCGGCGCTGATGTAGACCGGCACCCGCACCCGGTCGACGTAGCTGAGCGGTGAGGAGGCGGTGAAACGCTCCGGGACCTCCTCGGGGGTGCCGCCGAAGAGGGTGCGGTCCAGCGACTTCAGCGCCTCCATCTCGTCGGCGTACGCGGTGTGGTAGTCCGCGACGGGCACCGCGGCCACGCCCAGCGCCCAGGCGTCCGGCTGGACCCCGAGGCCGAGCAGGGTGAGGTAGCCGCCCCAGCTGCCGCCGGTGAGCACGAGCCGCTGCGGGTCGGCGAGGCCGCTGGTGACGGCCCACTCGCGGACGGCCGCGATGTCCTCCAGCTCGATCAGGCCGACCCGCTCGCGCAGGGCGTCCGTCCAGGCCTGGCCGTAGCCGGTGGAGCCGCGGTAGTTGACCCGGACGACCGCGAAGCCGTGGTCCAGCCAGGCGGCCGGCCCGGCGGCGAAGGAGTCGCTGTCGTGGTGGGTGGGGCCGCCGTGGATCTCGAACACCGTCGGGTGGGGGCCCTCGCCCGCGCCGGCCGGCCGCTGCACGAGCGCGTGCACCCGCCCGCCGGGCCCGTCCACCCAGACGTCCTCGACCGGGACGGAGCCGGGCGGCACCGCGCCGGGCGCCCGCAGCACGACCGCCCCGGCGGTGGAGCGGACGGCGGAGGGCTCGGCCGCGGAGGACCACAGGTACTCGACGGTGCCGTCCGGACGGGCGGTGGCGCCGCCGACCGTGCCGCGCGGGGTGTCCAGGCGGGTCAGCCGGCCGTCCGCCAGCGCGTACGAGAACAGCTCGCTGCGCGCCTCGTACTCGTGCTCGACGAGCAGCTCCGCCGCGCCGGGCCGCCACTGGGCGGAGACGTCGCCGGGCAGCTCGCGCCCCTGCTCGTCGCGCAGCGGCAGCGCGGTCTCGGCGCCGGTGGCGACGTCCCAGATCATCGGCTCCCAGCGGCCGGTGCGCTGGTGCGCGACCAGCAGCCGGGTGTCGCCCTCGACGGGGGCGAAGCCGAGGCAGGCCACGCCGCGCGGCTCGTCGCGGCCGGTGACCTCGTCGAGCTCGGCGACGGTCGTGCCGTCGGCGAGGCGGACGACGCGGATCGCCGAGTGCATCGCGTCGCCGTGCTCGGTGTGGTCGATGGCCAGCAGCGCGCTGTCGTGGCTGATGTCGCCGACGCCGCCGTACTCCTCGTGCCGGTAGATCTCGACGGCCGCGGCCGCGCCGGGGCGCCACAGGTGCAGGGTGGTGCCGTCCTCGTCGGTGGACCGGCCGACGACCACGGTGCCGTCACGGCCGAGCGCCAGGCCCGCCGAGTAGGAGGCGGCGAGGCCGGGCACGGCCTCCTCGTCGGGGCCGCCGGCGAAGGACTGGCGGCGCCAGACGCCGAACTCGTCCCCGTCGTGGTCGTCGAACCACCACACCGACTCGCCGTCGGGGGCCAGCTCGGCGTCGGTGGTGCCGTTCGGACGGTCGGTGACCTGGCGGTGGGTGCCGGTGGCACGGTCCCAGGCGTAGACCTCGTAGGTGCCGGTCGCGTTGGACACGTACAGCGCCCGGTCGGGGGCGTCCTCCGCCCAGTCGGGCAGTGACACGCGTGCCGCCCTGAACCGCTGCTCCCATGCCGGGACGGCGCTCTTCTCCTCGCTCATCCGACCATCCAACCCGATCGGGGGGACGGAACGGAACGGGCGGGTGGCTCCCGCCCGCCCGCCCGCACCGTTCCGCCCCCTCGGCGCCCCGCCGCCGGGGCCCGCCCGCGCCGCTCACGCCCGGCGCGGCAGCAGCCTGACCAGGCCCACCAGCACCAGCTCCAGCACCGCCAGCGCCGTCACGCTGCGGCCGAACGCCGCCACCGGATCCCCCGCCCCGTAGTACAGGAGTCCGATCAGGGCGATGCCGAGAGCCCCGCCGACCTGCTGCACGGTGGCCAGCACTCCGGCGGCCGAACCCGCCAGCCGCGGCTCCACCCCGGCCAGCACCACGGAGGTCACCGGCGCGATCACCAGGCCCATTCCGAGGCCGTCCACGAAGAGCCCCGGCGCCAGCCACCACACCCCGGCCGCCGGGGCCCCGTACACCGCGAGGGCGAGCAGGCCCAGGCCGGCAGCCATCGACAGCCCGCCGAGGGTGATCGTCCGCGGCCCGCCGAGCCGCTCCGCCACCCGGTGCACGGCGTTGGACGTGATCAGGTAGCCGACGCCGATCGCCGTGAACACCAGCCCGGCGCCGAACGCGTCCAGGCCGCGGCCCAGCTGCAGGTGCAGGGCGAGCACCAGGAAGAACGAGGCCTGGCCGAGCCAGAAGGCCAGCTGGGCGAGCAGCCCGGCGCCGAACGCCCTGCTCCGGAACAGCCCGGTGTCGACCAGCGGGGAGCCGGTTGCCCGGGTGCGGTGCTGGTGCACGGCGAAACCGGCCAGCAGGGCCACCGAACCGGCCAGGCAGAGCAGCGTCCACGACGGCCAGCCCAGCTGCGGGCCCTGGATCAGCGGCAGCACCAGGCCGGTCAGCGCGGCGGTGACCAGCAGCACGCCGACCGGATCCAGACCCGGCCGCCGCGGCGCCCGCGACTCCGGCAGGCACCGGCGCACCAGGACGAGGGCGGCCAGGCCGACCGGCAGGTTGATCAGGAAGCAGCTGCGCCAGCCGAGGCCGAGCACGTCGGCCCGGATCAGCAGCCCGCCGATCAGCTGGCCGAACACCGCGCCGACGCCCATCGTCAGCCCGTACCGGGCGAACGCCCGGGCCTGCGCTGCGCCGCTGAACGCCGTCCGCAGGATCGCCAGCACCTGAGGGCCCATCAGGGCCGCCGCCAGCCCCTGCGCGACCCGGGCGCCGACCAGCGCGGCGGCGGTCGGGGCGAAGCCGCAGCCCGCGGAGGCGAGGGTGAACAGGGCCAGCCCGAGGCCGAACACCCGGCGGCGGCCGTAGCGGTCGCCGAGCCGGCCGGCGGTGACCAGGCCGGCCGCGAGGGCCAGGCTGAACCCGGCCATCACCCACTGGACGACGGCCGGTCCGGCGCCCAGGTCGGCCTGGAGGGACGGGACGGCGACGTTGACGACGAAGACGTCGAGGGAGGTCATGAAGGTGGCGGCCAGGACGACCGGCAGCAGACCGGGCGGGGCGCCGGGGCGGCTCGCGGCGGGTCGGTCCTCGGCGCTCGTGCTCCCGGTGGATCGCCTGGCGGCGGGTCGGTGGGCGAGGTCGGGGGCGGTGCTCATCGGGCTCTCCTCGGTGGGGCGGGGCCAGGGGCAGGGCCAGGGGGCGTCGGCGGGGGCGGGGCGTGGCGCCCGGGGGCGGTGGGGGTCGCCCCCGGGCCCCCCGGCCGGGGTGGGGCGCCCGGGCTGTCGGGGCACGGCCGGCGTCGGGTGCGCGGGCCGGCGTCCGTCAGGAGTCCGGGTCGGCGTCAGGCACCCGGGACGCGGTCCAGGAAGCCGTACACCGCGCCGATCCGGCCGTCCGGCGTGGCGACCAGCACGTCGAAGCCGATCACCACCGGCTCGGCGCCGGCCGGTCCGAGCAGCCAGGTGAACCGGGCGACGTCGTGGTGCGCGTCCACCGGGCCCAGGGTGAACTCCAGCCCGGGGAACTGCGCCTGGGCCGCGCCGATCAGCGCGTCGACGGCGTCCCGGCCGGTCACGGCGGCCAGCGGGTCGGTGTAGCCGCCGTCCTCGGCCCACACCTCGTCGACCAGCTTGCGGCGGGCGGCCGGGTCGGTCTCGTTCCAGACGGCCAGGTAGCGCTCGGCGAGCTGCTGGAGGGTGCCGGCGGTGATCTCGGTCATGGTCATCTCCCGTGTTCCGGTGGGGTGTTGGGCGGTCGTTCCCGCTGCACACCACGGTAGGGACGGGCCAGCGCGGGCGAATCGGTCACGTATCGGCAAGGGGGTGCGTAACCCGGCGCTGCGGGGTACGTAGGTGTGCGGCCCGTCGCCGCCGCCGCGCCGCCCGTCGCGATCCCGGTCCCCGCCCGCGCCGCCCGTCGCGATCCCGTCCGCACCGTCCCCGTCCGCCCGCGCCGCCCCGGTCCCCGCTCGGTAGGGTCGGGGGATGCTGTACGGGAGGGAACACGAACAGGCTGCCGTGGACGGACTGTTGGCCACGGCGCGCGGCGGCGGGAGCGGAGTGCTGCTGCTCCGCGGGGAGCCGGGCATCGGCAAGACCGCGCTGCTGGAGCACGCCGTCGCCCGGGCGGGGGAGGCGTTCCGGGTGGTCCGGGCGGCCGGCGTCGAGTACGAGGCCGAGCTGCCCTTCGCCGGCCTGAGCCTGCTGCTGGCGCCAGGTCTGGACCGGCTGGAGGTCCTGCCGGCCCCTCAACGACGCGCGCTGGAGGCGGCGTTCGGGCTCGGCGACGGGCACGCCCCGGCGCCGGCCGACCGGCTGCTGACCGGGCTCGCCACCCTCGGCCTGCTCGCCGAACTCGCCTCCGAACGGCCGCTGCTGTGCGTCGTCGACGACCTGCAGTGGCTGGACCGCGCCTCCCTGGACGCCCTGCTGCTGGCGGCCCGCCGGCTCCAGGCCGAGGGGGTGGCCCTGCTGCTCGCCGCCCGCACCGGCGGCACCGCGCCGGACCTCCCGGCCACCGGCTTCCCCGAGGTCCACCTGGCCGGCCTGCCCGCGCCCGACGCCGTGCGACTGCTGGAGCACCGGGCCGGCCCCGGCCTGCCCGCCGCCGTCCGCGGCCGGCTGCTCGCCGAGGCGGCCGGCAACCCGCTCGCCCTCACCGAACTCCCCGTCGCCGTGGCCGCGCAGACGCCCGCCGCCGGGGCCGGGACGGCCGGAGCGGGCTCCCCGTCGCCGGCCCCGGGCGGCCTGCCGCTCACCAGCCGGCTGCTGATCGCCTTCCACGGCCAGGTGACCGGACTGCCCCCGGCCACCCAGACCCTGCTGCTGGTCGCCGCCGCCGAGGAGAGCGGCGAACTGGACGTCGTGCTGCCCGCCGCGGCCGCCCTCGGCGTCCCCGCCGAACACCTGGGCCCCGCCGAGGAGTCGGGCCTGGTGACGGTCGCGCCCGACCGGCGGATCGCCTTCCGGCACCCGCTCCTGCGCGCCGCCATCCTGCAACGCGCCCCGCACCACCAGCGACTGACCGCCCACCGGGCCGTCGCCGGGGCGCTCCCGGACGGCGACCGCCGCACCTGGCACCTCGCCCTCGCCGCCACCGCCCCCGACGCCGCCCTCGCCGACGCCCTGGAACGCACCGCCGTCCGCGCCGGGGCCCGCGGCGCCCACGGCGCGGCCGCGGCGTACGAGCGGGCTGCCCGGCTCACCCCGGACCGCGACGGCGCCACCCGCCGCCTCGTCCTGGCCGCCGAAGCCGCCACCGAGGAGGGGAGGCTGGCGCAGGCCGAGGCGCTCGCCGAGGAGGCCGGCGGACGCACCGACAGCGCCCTGGCGCACGCCCTGCTGGACCAGGTCCGGGCCACCGCGCACTTCTGGCGCGGCTCCTACCCGACCGCCCACCGGCTGCTGCTGGACGCCGCCACCGGGGTCGCGGCGCCGCACGCCGCCCGGATGCTGTTCCAGGCCTTCCACGCCGCCTGGTACGCGGGGGAGGAGCCGGTGGTCGCCGTCCTCGACCGGCTGGCCGCGCTACCGCTCGCCGAGGACGACCCGCTCACCCCGCTCGCCCGCCACCTGCCCGCCGCAGTGCTCCCCGCCCTCGGCCACCCGGGCCCCGGCCACCCGGCCCCCGCCCGCCGGCAGCCGCCCACCGCCCGCGACACCGCCGCGGCCGCCCGCGGGGCCGGTGCCGAGTCCCCCGCCGACCTCGTCCAGCTCTGTGGCGCCACCCTGATCCTCGGCCGCGACGAGGAGACCGCCGAACTCGGCGGCGAGCTCGTCGCCGAGGCCCGCGCCAAGGGCGCCGTCGGCGTGATGCCGACCCTCCAGTTCTTCCTCGCCGAGGCCGAACTCTTCCACGGCCGGCACCGCGACGCCGAGCTCACCGCCACCGAGGCGCTCGCCCTCGCCCGGGACACCGGGCAGCACCAGTGGGTGAGCCAACTCACCGCGCTGCTCGCCTACCTGGCCGCCCTGGACGGCGCCGAGGACCGCTGCACCGGGCTCGTCGCCGAGTCCCTGGCCACCACCGGCCCGCAGACCGCCGCCCCCGCCGCCGGCCTCCCCTGGGCGCACTGGGCGCTCGCCCTGCTCGACCTCGGCCACGGCCGGGCCGGCGCCGCCGCCGACCGACTGCACACCCTCACCAGCGGGCCGCACCGGCACCACGTCAGCGCCACCCGCGCCGTCCCCGACCTCGTCGAGGCCGCCGTCCGGCTCGGCACCCCGGAACGGGCGGCCGAGGCCTACGAGCGCTTCGCCCGCTGGAGCGCCGCCGCCGACCGCCCCTGGACGGAGGCCCTCCGGCTCCGCTGCCAGGCGCTCCTGGGCCCCGACGAGCTCGCCGAGTCCGCCTACCGAGCCGCCCTCGACCTGCACGGGTCCGCGAACCGGCCCTTCGAACAGGCCCGCACCGCCCTCCTCTACGGCGAGTGGCTGCGCCGCTCCCGCCGCCGCACCGACGCCCGCCCCCAGCTGCGCGCCGCCCTGGAGACCTTCGAACGCCTCGCCGCCCACCCCTGGGCCGCCCGCGCCCGCACCGAACTCACCGCCACCGGCGCCCCGGCCCCCGCCCCGGCCGACACCCCGCACGCCTCGCCGCTGACCCCCCAGGAGCTCCAGATCGCCCGCCTGGCCGCCCGCGGCCTCACCAACCGGGAGATCGCCGCCCAACTCTTCCTCAGCCCCCGTACCGTCGCCCACCACCTCTACAAGGCCTACCCCAAACTCGGCATCACCTCGCGCGCCGAGCTCCCCGCCGCGCTCTGACCCGGCCCCGCCCACGCCGAGGGCCCCCGCCGGATCCGTCCGGCGGGGGCCCTGAGCCACAGTCATGCTGTCGGTCGCGCAACGACGACAGAGGCCCTGCCGGATTTCTCCGGCAGGGCCTCTGCACTGGGTCGGGGTGGCGGGATTTGAACCCACGGCCTCTTCGTCCCGAACGAAGCGCGCTACCAAGCTGCGCCACACCCCGGTCCTGCGTTTCGTTGCTCTGTCTCCGTCGCAACGAGTAGAACTCTACCGGACGCTCGCCGAGACACGAAATCCGGTTCTCGGCGGGCGTCCGCCGCAGGTCAGCGGGGGGCCGGGGTGAGGGTGAGGAGGGTGGCCTCCGGGGGGCAGGCGAAGCGGACGGGGGTGTAGCGGTTGGTGCCGCAGCCGGCCGAGACGTGCAGGTAGGAGCGGCGTCCGCCGGCCTGGTGGGTGGAGAGGCCCTTGACCCGCCGGGTGTCGATGTCGCAGTTGGTGACGAGGGCGCCGTAGAAGGGGATGCAGAGCTGGCCGCCGTGGGTGTGCCCGGCGAGGATCAGCGGGTAGCGGTCGGCGGTGAAGGCGTCGAGCACGCGCAGGTAGGGCGCGTGGACGACGGCGAGCGAGAGGTCCGCGTCGGCGGAGGGGCCGCCGGCGACCTCGCTGTAGCGGTCGCGCCGGATGTGCGGGTCGTCGAGTCCGGTGAACTCGAGGTCGAGGCCGCCGACGGTGAGCCGGCCGCGGGTGTTGGTGAGGTCGAGCCAGCCGGCCGAGTCGAAGCCGTCGCGGAGCTTCTCCCACGGGTTGTGGACGGCGCCGGTGATGCCGCGCCGGGCGCTGCCGTCGGCGTTGTTCAGGCCGTGGTCGCCGCTGCGCATCGCCTGGAGGTAGCGGGCGGGGTTCTTGCGGGCCGGGCCGTAGTAGTCGTTGGAGCCGAAGACGTAGACGCCGGGGAACTCCATGAGCGGCCCGAGCGCGTCGAGGGTGGCGGGGACGCCGAGCGGGTCGGAGAGGTTGTCCCCGGTGTTGACGACGAGGTCGGGGCGGAGCCCGGCGAGGCTCTTCAGCCAGCGCTGCTTCTTGCCCTGTCCGGTGACCATGTGGATGTCGGAGACCTGCAGTACCCGGATGGGCCGGGCGCCGTGGGGCAGGACGGGGACCTCGACCCGGCGGAGCCGGAAGGAACGGACCTCGTACCCGACGGAGTAGGCGAGGCAGGCGGCGCCGGCGGCGGCGAAGCCGAGGGGAACGGAGTACAGCGGTCGCATCGCCCCATGCTCTCAGACGGTGGATCAGCCGGTGAACGCCCGGTGGCCGGTGGGAGGCCCGGGTCGGCCCGTCGGGCGCGGGTCATTCCCGGGTGCGCCGGACCCGCAGGGCCCGGACCTTGTGCCGGTTGCCGCAGCGTTCCATCGAGCACCAGCGGCGCCGGCCGGGGCGCGAGGTGTCGACGAAGACCAGCCGGCAGTCGGCGGCCGCGCACGCGCGGATCCGGTCCGCGTGGGGGCCGGTGAGCAGGGCGATGGCGTCCCGGGCGAAGGTGGCGGCGAGCTGGTGCCCGTCGGCGGGCAGCGGGGCGGCGGCGGTGCCGTCGGGGGCGATCTGGGGGGCGAGCGGCGGGTGGGCGGCGGCCCGGTTGAGGACGGCGTAGTCGTCGGCGGCGCCGGGGCGGGCGTGGGCGCGGGCGGCGGTGAGGCGCCAGAGCGCGTCGCGCAGGGTACGGGTGGCGGCGAGCTGGTCGGCGTCGATCCGGACGGCCCCGGCGGGCAGCCGCAGCCGGGAGCGGGGCAGCCACCGGGCGAGGTCGGACGGTTGGTGCAGGGCCTCGTGCCGGGCGTACGGGCCGGGGCCTCCGGTGGTGAGCAGTTCGAGGCAGAGGGCGCCCGCGTCGAAGCGGAAGGCGGTGCCCCGGGCGGTGGTCAGGGTCAGTCCGGCGGGGGTGGTCCGGTCTCCGTCCGTCATGTAACCAGGCTAGGCGGTTACGCCCGGGCGCCGGGTCCGGATCCGGCGCCCGGGCCCGCCCGCGACCCGCGATCCCGGTTAATGGCAAGCGGGTGAACTCCGCAGGTGGGAGACTCGGGGCCATGACCACGCTCAAGGCGCAGCTGCAGGAGGACCTCACGGCTGCCATCAGGGACCGGGACGAGCTGCGCTCGTCCACCATCCGGCTCACGCTGTCCGCCGTCACCAGCGAGGAGGTGGCGGGCAAGGAGAAGCGCGAGCTGTCCGACGCCGAGGTGCTCAAGGTGATCGGCCGTGAGACGAAGAAGCGCCGGGAGGCCGCCGAGGCGTTCGACGCCGCCGGCCGTGCCGACCAGGCCGCCCGGGAGCGGGCGGAGGGCGAGCTGCTGGCGGGGTACCTGCCCAAGCAGCTCTCCGACGAGGAGCTGACGGCGATCGTGGCGGCCGCCGTGGCCGAGAGCGGCGCGACCGGTCCGCAGGCGATGGGCGCCGTGATGAAGCTGGTGAAGCCGAAGGTGGACGGCCTGGCCGAGGGCGGCCGGGTGGCCGCCGCGGTGAAGGCCGCGCTGACGGGCTGATCCCCGCCGGGCCGCCCGGTGCCGCCCGGGCCGTCCCGGGCGGCCGCCGGAACCACGAGGGGCGCCCTCCGAGAGTGATCTCGGAGGGCGCCCCTTCACCGTGCGGCGCCTTCACCGGGCCGGGCCGTTCGGCCGCCCGGTCGGTGCTCAGCCGTTGTTGCCGCCGTGCTTGCCGCCGTTGCCGCCGATGACGCCCGGCGGGAAGGTGAACCCGCCGCCGATCATCCCGCCGGCGTTGTTGTTGCCCCCGCCGGGGTTGCCGCCGGGGCCGCCGCCGTTGTTCCCGCCGGGGTTCCCGGCCGGCGGCGGCGGGTTGCCGCCGGGCTGGGCGTTCGGGTCGGCCGGCGGGGTGGCCCCGCCGGTCGGCGTGGCGTTCGGGTCCGGCTTGGGCGCCGGGTCCGGGATGTTGATGGTCTGCAGCTGGTCCTTGGGCGTGCCGCGCAGGGCCTGGTCCATGGCGAGCTTCCAGATCGGGCCCGGCCCGGTGGCGCCGAAGACGCCGTCGCTGCCGTAGTAGGTGTCACCGATCTTGATGTTCTTCATCTTGACGCCGCCGGCCGGGCCGCCGAGCCAGACCGAGGTGGCGAGGGACGGGGTGTAGCCGCTGAACCAGGCGGCCTTCTTCTCGTCCGTGGTACCGGTCTTGCCGGCGATCTGGCGGCCGTCCTCCAGGCCGAGGGAGGCGCCGGTGCCCTTCTCCGTCACGTTGAGCAGGACGGTGTTGAGCGCGTCCGCGGTGTTCTCGGAGAAGGCCTGGCTGCAGCTGGACTGCGGGACCTTGACGTCCTTGCCGTCGACCGTGGAGATCTTGGTGATCGCGACCGGGGTGCAGTACTTGCCGCGGGCGGCGAAGGTCGCGTAGACGTTCGCCATGGTCAGCGGGCTGAGCTCCAGGGTGCCGAGGACCATCGAGGGGACCTCCTGGAAGGGGTCGCCCTTGGCGGACTGGGTGATGCCCAGCTTGTTGGCCATCTGCTTCATCGCGCAGAGGCCGACCTGCTGCTCCATCTGGACGAAGTAGGTGTTGACCGAGCGGGCCATCGCCTCCTTCAGCTCGTACGGGCCGACCTCGCTGGGCGACTCGTTCTTCACCGTGGCCTTGGGCTTGTCGGTGTTCTTCCAGGTGCCCGAGCAGGTGGACATGTTCGGGTAGTCGATCTTGTTCTCGGACGGGAACGGCTGGGTGGGCTGCATGCCCGACTCCAGGGCCGCCGCGGCGAGGATCGGCTTGAAGGTCGAGCCGGTCTGGAAGCCGTTGCCGCCGCCCATCGAGGCGTCGACGTTGAGGTTGACGACGGTCTGGTTCTTGTTCGGGTCCAGGCCGTACGGGCGGGTCTGGGCCATCGCCAGGATCTTCCCGGTGCCGGGCTCCATCATGGTCGCGGCGGCCGACACCGGGTCGGTCACGAGGACCTTCTTCGGGTTGGTCACGGCGGCCTGGGCGGCGGCCTGCTTGTCCGGGTCCAGCGTGGTGTAGATGTTCAGGCCGCCGGTGTCCCACAGCTTCTTGCGGTCCGCGGCGTTCTTGCCGAACACCGGGTCCTGCTTGACGACGTGGCGCACGTAGTCGCAGAAGAAGCCCATGCCGGCCTGGGCGGTGATGCAGCCGTTCTGCGGGTCCTTGTACTTCAGACCCAGCGGGGCGGCCTTCGCCTCCTTGGCCTGGTCCGCGGTGATGTGCTTGTTCTCGAGCATCTTGTCGATCACGACGTTGCGGCGCTTGACCGTGTTGTCGGGGTAGCGCACCGGGTCGAAGGACGACGGGTTCTGCACCATGCCGGCCAGGGTGGCGGCCTCGGCGACGGTCAGGTCCTTGTTGCTCTTGCTGAAGTAGCGCTGGGAGGCGGCCTCGACCCCGTAGGCCTGGTGGCCGTAGAAGGTGATGTTGAGGTAGTTGGTGAGGATCTGGTCCTTCGTCAGGTCCTCCTCCAGCTTGATCGCGACCTTGAGCTCCTGGATCTTGCGGCCCAGGGTCTTGCGCTGGGCCTCCAGGACGGCGGCCTGGTCGTCGCCGGCCTTCTCGACGTTGACGTTCTTCACGTACTGCTGGGTCAGCGTCGAGGCGCCCTGGGAGGCGGTGCCGCTCTCGGCGTTCTTGCTGATGGCGCGCAGCACGCCCTTGAGGTCGACGGCGCCGTGCTCGTAGAACCGGGCGTCCTCGATGTCGACCTGGGCGTGCCGCATGAACGGCGACATCTGGTCGGCGGTGATGACGGTGCGGTCGCGCTCGTAGACCTTGGCGATCAGCCCGCCCTTGGCGTCGAAGATCTGGGTCGCCTGGGTGAGCGGCGGGGTCTTGAAGTCGTCGGGGATGTTCTCGAAGCTCTCCGCCGTGTCCTTGGCGGTCAGCCCGATGGCGCCGACGGCGGGCAGGGCGAGGCCTGCCAGCAGGACTCCGGAGAGCACGCTGACGCCCAGGAACTTCACTCCGTGCCCCGCGAAGTCCAGCGGTGATCCGCTGCGCTTGCCGCGCGGAGCTCCGGGGTTGCCTGGGGGCTGGGGTGCCTGGGGGCGCTTCGGTGCCATGAGGAGAACCCTACGTCCCCGAATCCCGCACATAGGGGCAGGTGTTCGCCTAGGCTTGTCACAAGCTTGCGACAGCTTCGGTGCGTCAACATCATTCACTCTTGTGAGTGCGGAGACTTGCCCGAATTGCCCTTTCTTGGGTGGGTTTTGAGGCAGCTGTGGCCTGCTGTGCACCTGTGGGCGGTAGCGCTCCGTAGCGACGCGCGTGGCGAGAGTGGCCTCGGCGTGTTTGGCAAGGCTTGCGACCTGCGATCACTCCAACGAGTGAGCTGACCGATACCCATAGTCCAATCGGGTCATTCGAGATTGAGCCCGAAGGGGCTGTTGCAAGCTGTCGTTCTTCCGTAACGTCCTCAACTGGCAACGGTGAATATGCCGTTGCCGCCGTGGGGGAG
Source organism: Kitasatospora sp. NPDC004745 (assembly GCF_042873275.1). NCBI lineage: Bacteria > Bacillati > Actinomycetota > Actinomycetes > Kitasatosporales > Streptomycetaceae > Kitasatospora > Kitasatospora sp. NPDC004745. The sequence continues at coordinate 275,508 of NZ_JBIALK010000006.1, forward strand.
CCTCGAATACGGGAGAGGACGGCGCCGGGATGGGCTGGGTTGACGACTGGAGTGCGCAGGCCGCCTGCCGCACGAGTGATCCGGACGAGTTGTTCGTCCAGGGGGCCGCGCAGAACCGCGCGAAGGCGGTGTGTAGCGGCTGCCCCGTCCGCACGGAGTGCCTCGCGGACGCGCTGGACAACCGGGTCGAGTTCGGAGTCTGGGGCGGGATGACGGAACGCGAGCGCCGGGCACTGCTGCGCCGCCGCCCGACGGTCATCTCGTGGCGGAGGCTGCTGGAGACGGCCCGCACCGAGTACGAGGAGTCCCTCGCCACCGGTGTGATACTGACCGACTACGCCCAGGCGGGCTGACCGCCCGACCGGGGCGGTGCCCGGCCGGGCCGGCCGGACCGGCGCCTACGCGGCGCCGCTGAGCCGGTCCCCGATCGCCCGCAGGCCGTCCAGGTCGTGCACGTCGCCCGGCAGCGCGGCGACCTCCACGATCGGCACGTCCGGGTAGACCGAGACGAAGCGGTCCCTGGTGCGCCGTTCCCGCCCCATGATCTGCATCCGCTCGGCATGCAGCCGCAGCAGTCCCGCCGCGAGCTGTTCGGCCTCGGGCGAGGAGTGCTCCGAGCCGTTCTCCTCCAGTGCCTCGGCGGCCGCCAGCGCCCGCTCCGCGGTGAGCTGCGGCGCGCCGGAACCGTGCACCCGGTTGAGCACCAGCCCGGCCAGCGGCATCCGGTCGGCGGCGAGCCGGTCCACGAAGTACGCCGCCTCGCGCAGCGCGTCCCGCTCCGGCGCGGCCACCACCAGGAACGCCGTGCCCGGCGCCTTGAGCAGTTGGTACGTGCGGTCGGCGCGCTCGCGGAAGCCGCCGAACATCGAGTCCATCGCGCTGACGAAGGTCTGGACGTCCGTCAGCAGCTGGGCGCCGAAGATCTTCCCCAGGGTGCCCGTGAGCAGGCCCATGCCGGCGTTGAGGAACCTCATCGCGCTGCGGCCGCCGACCTTGGCCGGGGCGGTCAGGATGCGGATCACCCGGCCGTCGAGGAAGGACCCGAGCCGGTTGGGCGCGTCCAGGAAGTCCAGCGCCGAGCGGGACGGCGGGGTGTCGACGACGATCAGGTCCCACTCCTCGGCGTCGCGCAGCTGCCCGAGCTTCTCCATCGCCATGTACTCCTGCGTGCCCGCGAAGCCGGCCGACAGGGACTGGTAGAACGGGTTCTCCATGATCGCCCTGGCCCGCTCCGGCTCGGCGTGGGCGAGCACGACCTCGTCGAAGGTCCGCTTCATGTCGAGCATCATGGCCTGCAGCTCGCCGTCCCCGGCGACGCCCTTGACCACCCGCGGGGTGTTGTCCAGTTCGGTCAGGCCCATGGACTGGGCGAGGCGCCGGGCCGGGTCGATGGTGAGCACCACGACCTTGCGGCCGCGCTCGGCGGCGCGCAGTCCGATCGCCGCGGCGGTGGTGGTCTTGCCGACGCCGCCGGAACCGCAGCAGACGATGATCCGCGTCCCCGGGTCGTCGATCAGGGCGTCCACGGCGAGCCGGCTGCCGGTGGCCCGGACGCCGCCGCCTCCGCCGGCCGCCCCGCCGTTCGCCGCCGTGCCGCCGGTCGCCCCGCCGCCGCGCGTTCCGCTGCCGGTCGTTCCGCCGTTCGTCACGCCGCCCCCTGCCGCTTCAGTTCGGCCGCCAGCCGGTACAGCCCCCCGAGGTCCACGCCCTCGCCCAGCAGCGGCAGTTCGTACGTTGGCAGCCGCAGCTGCTGCAGGTCGGCGCGCTGTTCGCGCTCCAGCTCGACGCGTTCGGCGTGCTCCCGGGCCTGTTCCAGCAGCGGGTCCAGCAGCGGCTCCACAGCGGCCCGGACGGTCTCCGGGCGGCGCGAGCGCCCTCCTAGCCCGGCCTCGCCGAGCGCCAGGGCGACCTCCTCGCGGTGGTCCCCGTCGACCGCGGCCACGGCGGCGGCGTCCAGCACCGGCGGCCGGACCATGTTGACCAGCACCCCGCCCACCGGGAGCCCGGCCTCGCGCAGCTCGGCGAAGCCGTCGACCGTCTCCTGCACCGGCATCTCCTCCAACAGGGTGACCAGGTGCACCGCCGTCTCCGGCGACTTCAGCACCCGCATCACGGCCTGCGCCTGGGTGTGTATCGGGCCGATCCGGGCCAGCCCGGCGACCTCGGCGTTGACGTTCAGGAAGCGGGTGAGCCGCCCGGTCGGCGGCGCGTCCATCACGACGGCGTCGTACCGTCGGCGGCCGTCGGGGCCCTTGCGCCGGGCCGCCTCGCAGGCCTTCCCGGTGAGCAGGACGTCCCGCACGCCGGGCGCGATGGTGGTGGCGAAGTCGACGAAGCCGACCTTCTGCAGCGCCTTTCCGGCCCGGCCGAGCTTGTAGAACATCTCCAGGTACTCCAGCAGCGCCAGCTCGGTGTCGATGGCCAGCGCGAACACCTCGCCCGCCCCGCCACCGGCCGGCAGGCCCAGCTGGGTCCGGGAGACCGAGGCGATCCGGCGCTCCTCGTACGGGAGTGCGGCGATCCCGAACAGCTCGGCGACGCCCTGCCGCCCCTCGACCTCGATCAGGAGCACCCGCCCGCCGTCGGCGGCGAGCGCCAGTGCCAGCGCCGCGGCCAGCGTGGTCTTCCCGGTGCCGCCCTTGCCGCTGACCACGTGCAGCCGGACGCCCTCCCAGTCGGGGTCGCGCCGGGCCGCCTGGCCGGGGGTGCGTGCCACGCTCCTTCTCCGTCCGTCTCCGTGGGCCGGAGGCCGCTCCGTCGGCCGGCCCGTCCTGCGGTGCCCTCTCGCGGGGCGCCCCGTGACCAGGGTGCCCTCTCGCGAGGGTAACCAGGGACCGCGCCGGATGCCCGGAGCACCAGGGGGGCCGGGCCTGAATCATGCCCCCTTTGTGGGCCACCTCACACGCCGGTCCGCCGGCGGCGCCGATCGCCGCGGCCGCTCGTCTAGAGTCTGGCCATGACCAAGTGGGAATACATGACGGCGCCCCTGCTGGTGCACGCCACCAAGCAGATCCTGGACAACTTCGGCATGGACGGCTGGGAGCTCGTCCAGGTCGTGCCGGGCCCGAACCCGGAGCAGCTGGTGGCCTACTTCAAGCGGGAGAAGAGCGCATGAGCAAGGTCGAGGCGAAGCTCGCCGACCTGGGCCTGACCCTGCCGCCGGTGGCGGCTCCGGTCGCCGCGTACGTCCCGGCCCTGCGTTCGGGCGAGTTCGTGTTCACCTCCGGCCAGCTGCCGGTCGTCGGCGGCAAGCTGCCGAGCACCGGCAAGGTCGGTGCCGAGGTGTCCCCGGAGGAGGCCAAGGAGCTCGCGCAGACCTGTGCGCTGAACGCGCTGGCCGCGATCAAGTCGGTGATCGGCGACCTGGACCAGATCGAGCGGGTCGTGAAGGTGGTCGGCTTCGTCGCCTCCGCCCCCGACTTCACCGGCCAGCCCGGCGTGATCAACGGCGCCAGCGAGCTCCTCGGCAAGGTGCTGGGCGAGGCCGGGGTGCACGCCCGCAGCGCGGTCGGCGTCGCGGTGCTGCCGCTGGACGCCCCGGTCGAGGTCGAGCTCCAGGTGCGCGTCAAGACCGCCTGAGGTGATCACGAAAGGCGGGGTTGGGCCTGTCCAACCCCGCCTTCGTGCGCTTAGCATCCGGGCATGGACCATCGAGCGACGACGCTCCCGATGCCGCCCGGTTGGCCTGCCCGGATCCGGGCGGTCGACTCCGGCGTGCTGACCCCGCCGGTGCCCCGGCCCGCCGCGACCGTCGTGCTGCTGCGCGACGCCCCCGACGGCCCGGAGGCCTACCTGCTGCGCCGGCGCACCTCGATGGCCTTCGCAGCCGGCATGTACGCCTACCCGGGCGGCGGGGTGGACCCGCGCGACGCCGAGGTGGAGACCGGCTGGGCCGGCCCCTCCCCCGAGGAGTGGGCCCGGCGGCTCGGGGTGGACGCCCGGACGGCGCGGGCGGTGGTCTGCGCGGCCGTCCGCGAGACCTTCGAGGAGGCCGGCGTGCTGCTGGCCGGGCCGGACGCCGACAGCGTCGCCGCGCCGCGCGACTGGTCCGCCGAGCGGGCCGCGCTGGAGGCGCACGAGCTGTCCTTCGCCGAGTTCCTCCGCGACCACGGCCTGGTCCTGCGCAGCGACCTGCTGGCCGGCTGGGCCCGCTGGGTCACTCCGGAGTTCGAGGAGCGCCGCTACGACACCTGGTTCTTCGTGGCCGTGCTGCCGGCCGGCCAGCGCGCCGCCCTGGAGGTCGGCGAGGCGGACCGGGTGGCCTGGCTGACGCCGGCCGAGGCGGTCCGCGGCCACCGGGAGGGCCGGTTCGGCATGCTGCCGCCGACCGTGACGGTGCTGCGCGAGCTGTCGCCGGTGCGCTCGGCCGCCGAGGCGCTGACCGCGGCCGCCGGGCGCTCGCTGGAGCCGGTGCTGGGCCGGGCCGAGGTCCGGGGCGACCGGATGACGGTCCGCTGGCCCGGGTACGACGAACTGACCATCGACGGGGACTTCCCCGAGGACGCCTGACCGCACCGGGCGCCGGACCGGTCACCCCACCGGCACCCCGGTCACCCCGGCGGCACCCCACCGAGCACCGGACCCGGCGTCGCACCGCCCGCCGGCCGGACACCGCACCACCTGACCCACCGCACCACCTGACCCACCGCACGACCCGACGCACCGTCGCAGAGAGAGGACCGACGCCCGATGACCCACAACGACGTGGCTCGCCGGACGGCACCCGAGATGCCCGCCCGCCGCCTGACCCCCCGCACCACGGCCTGTGACGGCCCGGTCCCGTTCACCGACCTGGCCCAGCGCGCCATCGTCCGGATGCTGCCGCTGAGGGCCCTGTACCGCGACGGCGGGGGCGGCCGGTGAGCGGACTCCTGCCGGGTGACCCCGCCGCCGCCATCGGCGGCGAGGCCACCCCCCGGGCGCTGTGCGTACTGGCGCCGAACCCGTCGCCGATGACGCTGGACGGCACCAACACCTGGCTGCTCTCCGAGCCCGGCTCGGACCTCGCGGTGGTGATCGACCCGGGCCCGCTGCACGAGGGCCACCTGCGCCGGGTGATCGACCACGCGGAACGGCTGGGCAAGCGCGTCGCGCTCACCCTGCTCACCCACGGCCACGCCGACCACTCCGAGGGCGCGGCCCGCTTCGCCGAACTCACCGGCACCGAGGTGCGGGCCCTGGACCCGGCCCACCGGCTGGGCTCGGAGGGACTGGTCGACGGCCAGCGCCTCGACGTCGGCGGCCTCGACCTGCGGGTGGTCGCCACTCCCGGTCACACCTCGGACTCGCTGACCTTCCACCTGCCCGCCGACGGCGCCGTCCTCACCGGTGACACCGTGCTCGGACGCGGCACCACGATGGTCGCCCACCCGGACGGCCGGCTCGGCGACTACCTGGACTCGCTGCGCCACCTGCACACGATGGCCTCCGAGCACGGCGTGCGGACGGTGCTGCCCGGCCACGGGCCGGTGCTCGCCGACGCCCTCGGCGCGGTCGACTACTACCTGGCGCACCGGGCCACCCGGCTCGCCCAGGTGGAGACCGCGGTCGAGGCAGGCTGCCGGACGGCGCCCGAGGTGGTGGCCCGGGTCTACGCCGACGTGGACCGGGCGCTCTGGCCGGCCGCGGAGCTGTCCGTGCGGGCGCAGCTGGAGTACCTGGCGGACCACGGGCTGATCCCCGACCAGGGCTGATCCCGACCGGGGCTGATCCGCGACCAGGGCCGAGGCCGCGCCGGCACCTGCGCCAGCCCGCCCGCGCGGGCCCGCGCCGCCCCGCCCGCGCGGCGGGGTGCGCCCTGGAACGCCGAAGGGCCCGTCCGGACGGACGGGCCCTTCGCGGCGTCGGGAGCGTCAGCGCGAGCGGCGCGACAGCCGCTCGACGTCCATCAGGACCACCGCGCGCGCCTCCAGCTTCAGCCAGCCGCGGCCGGCGAAGTCGGCGAGCGCCTTGTTGACCGTCTCGCGGGAGGCGCCGACCAGCTGGGCCAGCTCCTCCTGGGTGAGGTCGTGGGCGACGTGGATGCCCTCCTCGGACTGCACGCCGAACCGGCGGGAGAGGTCCAGCAGGGCCTTGGCGACGCGGCCGGGCACGTCGGAGAAGACCAGGTCGGACATCACGTCGTTGGTCCGGCGCAGTCGGCGGGCGATGGCCCGCAGCAGCGCGATGGAGACCTCGGGGCGTGCGTGCAGCCAGGGCTGCAGGTCGCCGTGGCCCAGGCCCAGCAGCTTGACCTCGGTCAGCGCGCTGGCGGTGGCGGTGCGCGGGCCCGGGTCGAACAGCGACAGCTCGCCGATCATCTCGCTGGGGCCGAGGACGGCGAGCATGTTCTCGCGGCCGTCCGGGGAGGCGCGGTGCAGCTTGACCTTGCCCTCCGCGACGACGTACAGCCGGTCACCCGGGTCGCCCTCGTGGAACAGCGACTCACCACGGGCGAGGGTGACCTCGGTCATGGAAGCGCGCAGCTCGCCGGCCTGTTCGTCGTCGAGTGCCGCGAAGAGTGCGGCGCGCCGCAGAACGTCGTCCACGTGCTTCCTCCTTCTCGGCCGTCCGGCGGGTGGGCCGTCCGGCGCAAGTTCCGTACAGTGCTCTGCATCACCAAGCATGGCGCATGTCGCTCCGATCATATGAGGAGGGGGTGCGCCGAGGTGTGCTGCGCGGGGCCATTCGTACCGCCGGGTCACCGGGCGGCCGGGCCCCCGGTCACCGCCGGGTCGAACGCCTCGCCGGTCCGGTCGAACCCGCTGTCGGCCGGATCGAACAGCGCGTCGCCCACCGCCGTCCGGGCGTAGAGGACGCTGTGGCCGGCCCGGTGGGCGCTGGTCAGACCGGCCGCGCGCAGGGCGGTCAGGTGCTGCGAGACGCCGGCGGCGGACAGCCCGGTGCGGCGGGCCAGCTCGGTGGTCGAGGCCGGGGAGTCCAGTTCCGCGAGCAGCCGGGCCCGGGACCGGCCGAGCACCGCGGCCAGCGCGTCCGAGCGCTCGGCCGTCCCCGGCCGGGACTCCCACAGGGTGGCGGCGCCGCGCGCCGGGTAGCTCAGCTGCGGGGGATCCGGTGGCAGCACCCTGGTCAGCACCCGCGGCCAGACGAAGGCGGACGGCAGGAGCAGCAGCCCGGCCCCGGCGTTCAGCCGGGTGACCGCGCAGTGCCGCCGGTCCAGGAGCAGCGCCGTGCCGTCCCAGCGGACCGTCTCGTGCAGGTCGTCCAGCATCCGCGCGGTGCCCTGCGCGGCGGCCTGCCGGGAGCGGTGGAACACGTCCGCCTCCAGCAGCGTGCGGATCCGCGCCCAGTACGGGGCGAGGGCGAGCTGCCAGTACGCCTCGATCTCGGCGGTGAGCCGGGGCAGCTGTGCCGCCGGGTCGCGGTACAGCGGCTCCAGGACGGGCGGCAGGCGGCCGCCGGCCTCGGCGGCCAGGACGTCGAGGTCGGCCCGGACCTGGGCGGCGCCGGTGGCCGCGATCGCCGTCAGCTCCTCGGCCAGGGTGGGGGAGGACCCCGCCGGGGCGGGGTTGAGGAAGTCCGGCAGGTGGCCGGTGTGCGGGACCATCCCGGCCAGCCGGCCGCGGTCCAGCCCGGTGGTGGCCAGCCGCCCGCGGACCTGCTCGGCCCAGCGGCGGTGCGGCTCGGGGACGGCGGCCCCGGCGAGGGCGCGCAGACCGCCGACCACCTCCTGCATCGGGGAGACCGCGAAGCGGGTCAGCGCCACGTCGTTCGCGGAGAAGTGCAGTGCCGTGCGCATACGGGCCCCTCCCCGGAGATTCGGCCCCAGCTTAATCACTGGTGGGCGCTGCGGGCCGGGCCGGACGATGCGGGGGACGGACGCACCACCGGACGGCACCGAAAGACGACGGAGATCCCGCATGTCCACTGGCACCACCACCCACGCCCACCCGGCCCGCGAGCGGGCGCTGCGGCTGCGCGAGCTCCTCGCGGACGGCGTCCTCGTCCTGCCCAACGCCTGGGACGCGGGCAGCGCCGCCGTCATCGCCTCGGCCGGCGCCCCGGCGATCGCCACCACCAGCGGTGGCGTGTCCTGGTCGCTCGGCCGCGGGGACGGCCACCGGCTGGCCCGGGGGGAGGCCGTCGAGGCGGCCCGCCGGATCGTCGCGGCCGTGGACGTGCCGGTCACCGTCGACGCCGAGGGCGGGTACGGTCCGCTGCCCGCCGACGTGGCCGCGACCGTGACGGCCCTGGTCGGGGCCGGTGCGGTCGGCGTCAACCTGGAGGACTCGACCGCCGTCGGCGGCCCGCTGCACCCGGTGGCCGAACAGGCCGGGCGGCTGCGCGCGGCCCGGGCGGCGGCGGCCGCGGCCGGCCTCCCCGAGCTGGTGCTGAACGCCCGCACGGACGTCTTCCTGTTCGGGCTGGGCGGACTCGACGACGTGCTGGCCCGGGCCGGGGCCTACGCCGCGGCGGGCGCCGACGGCCTCTTCGTCCCCGGGCTGCTGGACCTCGACCTGCTCGCCGAGCTGTGCCGGCGCTCCCCGCTGCCGGTGAACGCGATGGCCGTCGCCGGGGGGCCGGGCGTCGCCGAACTCGCCGCCGCGGGGGTGCGGCGGGTCACCGTCGGCACCGGCCTCGCCCAGCTCGCCTACACCGCCGCCCGGCGCGCCGCCGCCGAACTGCTCGGGCCCGGGACGGTGCGGGAGCTGGACGGCGCGCTCGGGTTCGGCGACCTGAACGGGCTGTACGGGGGCTGAACGGGCCGTACCGGGGCTGACCGGCGACGGCCCGGGTGCCCGGGCCGTCGCCCCGCCGGTCCGTCAGCCGGTGAAACCCAGCTCGCCGAGGCTCTGCTCGATCCGGGCGCGGTGCGCGGCCTCCCAGTCGTCCAGCGACTCGGCGGCCTCCTCGGCCAGCTTGGCCCGGGCCGCGGCCAGCGTCGGCGCGCGCCCGGCGGCGGGGACCACCACCACGCCCTCCTCGTCGGCCACCACCACGTCCCCGGCCGCGACCAGGACGCCGCCGCAGCGCACCGGGCCGCCGTGCGCCCCGAGGGCCCGCTTCGCCCCCGGGATCGGGATCACCCCCCGGGCGAAGACCGGGAAGCCGAGCTCCCGCACCTCGCCGAGGTCGCGGATCAGGCCGTCGGCCACGAATGCGGCGACGCCCCGGCGCTGCGCCACCGCGCACACGTTGCCCCCGGCCAGCGCGTGGTCCGGGTCGCCCGACTCGACGACGATCACGGCGCCCGGCTCGGCCCGGTAGATCGCCGCGTGCAGCATCAGGTTGTCGCCCGGCGGGCACCGTACGGTGAACGCCGGGCCGGCCACCCGGGGCGCCCCCGACCAGAGCGGGCGGATGCCGGCGTCCATGACCCGCTCGCGCCCGAGCACGTCGGCCAGGGTGGTGGTGGGGATGTCCTTGAAGTCCTCGTCCATGGTTCCTCGTCCTCCGGGTGGGGATGCCGTCGAGCGATGGTTCCACGGCCCGTCCGCGACGCTCCCGGACGGGCGCCCGCACGCACCGGGGCCTGCCGGGGCGCGGCCCCTCCGGGCACCGGTCGGGCTGATCCGCCCCGACGGGTCGGCCGGTCGAAGTAGCCTTCGTGCATGGCAGAGAGCAAGGTCCGGAAGGCCGCGGCACCGAAGGCCCGGCCGGCCGTGAGGGCGAGGAAGCCGGAGTCGCACCTGGCGATGGTGCGGCGGGCGCGGCGGATCAACCGGGAGCTGGCGGAGCTGTACCCGTACGCGCACCCGGAGCTGGACTTCGAGAACCCGTTCCAGCTGCTGGTGGCCACGGTGCTGTCGGCGCAGACCACGGACCTGCGGGTGAACCAGACGACGCCCGCACTGTTCGCGAAGTACCCGACGCCGGAGGACATGGCGGCGGCGAACCCGGAGGAGCTGGAGGAGGTCATCCGCCCGACCGGCTTCTTCCGGAACAAGGCGAAGGCGCTGATCGGCCTCTCGGTCGCGCTGCGCGACGGGTTCGGCGGCGAGGTGCCGGGGCGCCTGGAGGACCTGGTGACGCTGCCGGGCGTGGGCCGCAAGACCGCCAACGTGGTCCTCGGCAACGTCTTCGGAGTGCCCGGGATCACCGTGGACACCCACTTCGGCCGGCTGGCCCGGCGGTTCGCCTGGACGGCCGAGGAGGACCCGGTGAAGGTCGAGGCGGTGGTCGCCGAGATCTTCCCGAAGTCGGAGTGGACGATGCTGTCGCACCGGGTGGTCTTCCACGGCCGCCGGATCTGCCACTCCCGCAACCCCGCCTGCGGGGCCTGCCCGATCGCCCCGCTCTGCCCGGCGTACGGGGAGGGCGAGACGGACCCGGAGAAGGCGCGCAAGCTGCTCAAGTACGAGATGGGCGGCCGGCCCGGCCAGCGGTTGAAGCCGCCGGCGGACTTCCCCGGCGAGGCCGCCGCACGGGCCGACGCCGACGCCCACCTGGGCCGGGTCGCGGACCTGGCGGTGGGCGAGTGACGCGCGGGGCGCAGGAGATGCCGGAGGCGCGGGAGGCCCGGGTGATCGAGCGGGACGGCCTGCCGGCCTGGCTGGAGCCGGTGCGGGAGGCGGCCGAGCGGGTCCTGCCGGAGCAGCTGAGCCGCTTCCTGCCGCCGGCCGAGGGCGGCCGGGCGGCGGCGGTGCTGATGCTCTTCGGCGAGGGGCCGGACGGGCCGGACCTCCTGTTGATCGAGCGGGCCCGCTCGCTGCGCTCGCACGCCGGCCAGCCGTCCTTCCCGGGCGGCGCGCTGGATCCGGAGGACGGCGACCCGCAGGGCCCGGGCCCGGTCGCGGCGGCGCTTCGGGAGGCCTGGGAGGAGACCGGGCTGGACCCGGCCGGGGTGCAGGTGTTCGCGGCGCTGCCCGCGCTGTACATCCCGGTGAGCCGGTTCGTGGTGACCCCGGTGCTCGGCTGGTGGCGGGTGGAGTCGCCGGTGCGGCCGGTGGACCGCGGGGAGACGGGCGCGGTGTTCCGGGTGCCGGTCGCCGAGCTCGCCGACCCGGCGAACCGGGTGCGGCTGCGGCACCCCTCCGGGCACGTCGGGCCGGCCTTCGCGGTCGCCGGCCGGCTGGTCTGGGGGTTCACGGCGGGGGTGATCGACCGGGTGCTGCACCACAGCGGCCTGGAGCGGCCCTGGGACCCGTCCCGGGTCGTCGACCTCTCGGACGAGGCGCTGGCCCTGGTCCAGGGAGACCTCGACCACTCCAGCGCGCTGCCGGGCGGCGACGCCGGCTCCTCGTGAGGGGCCGTCGGTACGGCCGGGCCGGGGGCCGTGGGAGGGTGTCGGGGTGAACGTCCTGGATGTGCTGCTGATCGCCGCTGCCGTGGGATTCGCCGTGTCGGGCTACCGGCAGGGCTTCGTGGTGGGTGTGTTGTCCCTGGTCGGGTTCCTGGGCGGCGGGCTGCTGGCCGTCCAGTTGCTGCCGCTGCTGCTGGACCACCTCAGCCCGGGCACCACGGCCTCGGTGGTGGCCGTGGTGGTGGTGATCGTGTTCGCCGCGATCGGCCAGGCGGTCACCGCGCACTTCGGCTGGAAGCTCCGCGGGCACATCGACCGCCGTCCGGCCCGGGTGCTGGACGCGCTGGGCGGCTCGGCCGTGAACGTGGTCTCGATGCTGCTGGTGGCCTGGCTGATCGGTTCGGCGCTGGCCGGGGCGTCGCTGCCGACGGTGTCCAAGCAGGTCCGCTCCTCGGCGATCCTCGGGGGTGTGCAGAACGCGCTGCCCGACGACGCGCCGAACTGGTTCTCGGACTTCTCCAAGGTGCTCGCCCGCAACGGCTTCCCGCAGGTCTTCAACCCGTTCGAGCACGAGCCGATCACCCAGGTCGACACGCCGGACCCGGCGCTGGCGGGCACCCCGGCGGTGGCGCGGGCGAAGCAGAGCCTGGTCAAGGTGGTCGGCACCGCCACCTCCTGCGGCAAGACCCTGGAGGGCAGCGGGTTCGTCTTCGCCCCGCACCGGGTGATGACCAACGCCCACGTGGTGGGCGGGGTCGACGAGCCCACCGTGCAGATCGGCGGGACGGGCCAGCTGTACGACGCGACGGTGGTCCGCTACGACTGGCAGCGCGACATCGCGGTGCTGGACGTCCCCAAGCTGAACGCGCCCCCGCTGACCTTCGCGGGCGAGGCGAAGACCAACGACAGCGCGATCGTGGCGGGCTTCCCGGAGAACGGCGCCTTCAACGTCCAGCCGGCCCGCATCCGGGGCCGGATCCAGGCCAACGGCCCGGACATCTACCACCGCGGCCAGGTGGTGCGCGACGTCTACTCGGTCCGCTCGCTGGTCCGCCAGGGCAACAGCGGCGGCCCGCTGCTCACCCCGGACGGCCAGGTGTACGGCGTGGTGTTCGCCAAGTCGCTGGACAGCGCGGACACCGGGTACGTGCTGACCGCGGCCGAGGTGCGGGAGGACGCGGAGAAGGGCAGCACCGCGAGCAGCCGGGTGGACACCCAGGGCTGCGCGCTCTGACCGCGGCCGGCGGGCCGCACCCGCCGGCCGGGCCCCCGCCCCGGTCGGCTCCGCCCTCCGGCGGGGAAGCACCGGGGACGCGCCGGCGGGGAAGCACCGGGGACGCGCCGGCGGGGAAGCATCGGGGACGCGCCGGGGGCACTCCGCCGGATGTCCGTCGGATCGTCAGTCCCCCCTGGTAGCCTCTGCCGCGCTCACCCGTTCGGCTCAACCGGGCGCCGTCCCGGAGTGAGTCGCACGGGAGGTCGGGGAAGTCCGATGATGGGTCACTCGCACGCGGTCAGCGGGGCGATGCTGTACGCGGCCTCGGCGCCGTTCCTGCCCCCGCTGCTGCTGCACACCACGCTGCAGCCCGCGGACATACTGATGGGCACCGTGCTGTGCGCGGGTGCGGCCCTGCTGCCGGACCTCGACCACCACGACGGCTCGATCGCCAACTTCCTCGGCCCGCTCTCCAAGGCCCTCTGCCGCTTCGTGGCCTGGGCCTCGGGCGGGCACCGGCACGCCACCCACTCGCTGCTCTTCGTCGCGCTGATGGGCGGCGGCACCTGGGCCGGGGTCACCTTCCTGGGCCGGAACTTCACCCTCGCGCTGACGTTCTTCCTGCTCGCGCTGGCGATCCGGGCGCTGCGGCTCTGCCCGCCGGGGGACGGTCCGCAGACCTGGATCACCATCGTCGGGCTGTCCGCGCTGGGCACCTTCGGGATGAACACCTGGATGCCGAACTCGCCCGGCTGGCTGCCCTACGCGGTGGCGCTGGGCACGCTGGCGCACCTGCTGGGCGACTGCCTGACCAAGAAGGGCGCGCCGCTGCTGTGGCCGCACAAGGAGCGCTACGAGGTGGTGCTGATCAAGCGCAGCGGCAACAGCGTGGAGACCAAGGTGCTGGTGCCGATCATGTCGGTGGCGACCTTCGTCCTGCTCTGGTTCACGGCGCTGTCGCCCACGATCGTGAACTGACCGGCCGGGCGCCGGGGCCGCCGGGCCGCCGGCCGGTCGGGCCGGTGACGCCGGGCGGTGCGGCGCGGGGCCTCAGGTCTCGCGCCGCAGTCGTGCGCCGACCCAGCGGGCGCGCCGGCCCAGGATGCGCGGGATGCCGAGCTGGCGCTGCGCCGGCCGCTGGCGGCGGTCGAGGCCGTCGAAGCCGAGGTCGTCCGCCCGGTCGGGGCGGTGGGCGGAGCGCTGGGAGCTGTTCTGGCGTTGGGCGCGCGGGGCACCGCCGCGATCGGGCATCCAGGTCATACCGGAATGGATGCCCCTGGGCCGGTGGGGGTAATCGCCCGGGTCGCGTCGAAGTTGTCCTATGCGCTTGTCATATGAGCTCAGCGTCAAGGGAGTTGGGGGCCGAAGGCCCTTCCCGCGGGACCCGCCGAAAGGGCCCGTGCCTCACTCCTTGTGGTGGCCGATCCAGTCCAGCAGCTCCGCGGTGAACTGCTCCGGAACCTCCTCGTGCGGGAAGTGCCCCACCCCGGGCAGCAGCCGCCAGCGGTACGGCGCCGCCACGTACTCGCCGCCGCCGAGCGCGGTGCGCGACAGCAGCACCGGGTCCGCCGCGCCCTGGACGTGCAGGGTCGGCGCCGTGATCGGCTTCTTCATCCGCCGGGCGAACTGGATGCCGTCCGGGCGCGCCATCGAACGCAGCAGCCAGCGGTACGGCTCGATCGAGCAGTGCGCCGTGCTCGGGATCTGGATCGCCTGCCGGTACGCGTGCTTGGCCGCCCCGTCGAGCTGGTTCGGCCCGGTCCAGGCGTCCAGGTAGTGGCCGACCAGCGCGGCGTCGTCGGCCACCAGGCGGCGTTCCGGTATCCACGGCCGCTGGAAGCCCAGCACGTGCTCGAAGGCGGCCGCCTGGCGGCGGTCGGTCAGCAGGGCCCGGCGCAGGTCCCGGGGGTGCGCGGCGGAGACGACGGTGAGGCTCTGGATCACCGACGGGCGCATCACCGCCGCGACCCAGGCCAGCGTCCCGCCGGAGGCGTGGCCGACCAGGTGCGCCCGGCGTTCGCCGAGCGAGCGGATCACCCCGGTGATGTCCAGCGCCAGGTTGCCCGGGTCGTACCCGCGCGGGGTGCGGTCGCTGCCGCCGATGCCCCGCAGGTCGAGGGCCACCGCCCGGTAGCCGGCCTCGGCCAGCGCGGTCAGCTGGTGGCGCCAGGCCCACCAGTACTCGGGCCAGCCGTGCACCAGCAGCACCAGCGGGCCCGCGCCGAGCTCGGCGATGTGGAACCGGGCGCCGTTGGCCGCCAGGTCGCGGTGCGTCCACGGGCCGGCCTGCCGGACGCTCCAGGCCTCGGCGGCGTCGTCGACGGCACCGCCGGCGGCCTCCTCGGCGGGCTCCCGTCCGGGGGCCGGGGCGGGGCCGGATGCGGCGGACGGCTGCGCGGGTACGGGCTTCTGGTCAAGCGGCATACCGAGAGCGTGTCACATCCGTGCGCCGGACACGTGCCCGGCACTCGCTCCCGGCGGGTCCGGGAGCGCCCGGCGGGCCGCCGTCCGACGGGCCGGCGCGCCGCCGCCGGGGAGGGACGGGCGGGCCGCCGGACCGGCCGTCACCGGACGGGCGGGCGGGCGGTTACGGGATGCGGCCCAGGCCCCGGTCGATCTCCTCCTGGGTGGCCGGGCGCGGCCGGGCGTTCTTCAGCACGTCGGCGGTCCTCTGCGCGCCCTCGATGGTGCGGTGCGGCTTCTCGATCTTCTTGAACGAG
Organism: Kitasatospora sp. NPDC004745; assembly: GCF_042873275.1. Classification (NCBI taxonomy): domain Bacteria; kingdom Bacillati; phylum Actinomycetota; class Actinomycetes; order Kitasatosporales; family Streptomycetaceae; genus Kitasatospora; species Kitasatospora sp. NPDC004745. Next base: position 290,626 of record NZ_JBIALK010000006.1, read on the forward strand.
CGCCAGGCCAGCAGCCCGAGCACCACCGCGAGCAGCACGTAGGCGGCCGCCACGATCAGGAAGGACCAGCCGAGCGAGAGGCCCAGCGCGTGGATGCCGAACGCGGCGGCGGCGCTGAACATCGGGACGGAGGCCAGCAGCACCACGCCGGCGACGGCCAGTGAGACGCCCCCGGACACGCCGCGCTTGACGTCCGCCCGGATCTCGGCCTTGGCGAGCGCGATCTCGTCGTGGACGAGCGCGGACAGGTCGGCGGTGGCCGCCGCGAACAGCTGCCCCACCGAACGCTCGCCCTCGTAGGGCGCCCGGCCGTAGCTGGACGGGTCTGCGGCTCCTGCGGGCATCAGCGGTTCTCCTCTGCGGCTGTGCGGCGTGACGCCGCCGTGTGGTGCGGTTCCGGAGGCCGGTGGGGGCCCGGAGGCGTCCGTGGACTGTCGACAGCTCAGAATCATGCCCCTACCGGTCAGTCGCACACCACTCCGGGGCCCCGCCGGGGGGACGTGTCCCGGGCCGGGGAGGGCCGCCGGAGGGCCTCAGGGCGCCTTCCCGGGCCCCTCCTCGCGGGGGTGCCGGGTGAGGTCGGCGACCCGGGCCCGCCAGGCCGGGTCGTCCTGCTGGTAGACGTCCGGGACTCCGTCGCCGTCCACGTCCCGGTCCTCCTCCTCGCACAGCGCGCGGTAGTGCCGGTTGCGCAGCTTGAGCAGCACGGTGGCGATCGTCGCGCAGAACAGCGAGCCGACCAGGACGGCGGTCTTGGCCAGGTCGGCGAGGGCCGGGTCGCCGGGGAAGGCCAGCTCGCTGATGAGCAGCGAGACCGTGAAGCCGATGCCGGCGAGCACCGAGACCGCGAAGAGGTCGGCCCAGCTGAGCCGGGGGTTCAGTTCGGCCCGGGTGAAGCGGGCGGCCAGCCAGGTGCCGCCGAAGATGCCGACCGTCTTGCCGACCAGCAGCCCGATGACGATGCCGAGCGGCATGGCCTGGGTGAACACCTCGCGCAGCGCCGGCCCGGAGATCGTCACCCCGGCCGCGAACAGCGCGAAGACCGGGACGGCCAGGCCGGCCGAGAGCGGGCGGACCAGGTGCTCGATGTGCTCGCCGGGGGACTGCTGCTCGTCGCCCTCGCGGTGGCAGCGCAGCATCAGGCCCATCGCGACGCCGGCGACCGTGGCGTGGACGCCGCTCTCGTGCATCAGCGCCCAGGTCAAGAAGGCCAGCGGCACGAACAGGTACCAGCCGTGCACCCCGCGCCGGTGCAGGAACCAGAACAGCACCAGGCCGGCCAGCGCCAGGCCGAGCGCCCAGAACTTGATGCCGGAGCTGTAGAAGACCGCGATGATCAGGATCGCGATCAGGTCGTCCACCACGGCGAGGGTCAGCAGGAAGGCGCGCAGGGCGGACGGCAGGTGGCTGCCGACCACGGCCAGCACGCCGAGCGCGAAGGCGATGTCGGTGGCGGTCGGGATCGCCCAGCCGCCGGGGTGGCCGCCGCCGCCCGAGTTGACGAGCGTGAAGAGGACGGCGGGCAGGGCCACACCGCAGACCGCGGCGACCACCGGCAGCAGCGCGGCGCTCGGGGTGCGCAGCTCGCCCGCGACGAACTCGCGCTTGAGCTCGATGCCGGCCACGAAGAAGAAGATCGTCAGCAGGCCGTCCTTGGCCCAGTTGCCGAGGGTGAGGTCGAGGTGGAGCGGGCCGGACGGGCCGACGGTGTGGTCGAGGACGCTCTGGTAGGCCTGCGGCCAGACGTTGGCCCAGATCAGGGCCACCACGGCGGCGACGAGCAGCAGCACGCCGCCGACCGTCTCGGTCCGCAGGGCGTCGGTGATGAAGGTCCGCTCGGGCAGGGACAGCCGGCCGAGGAACTGCCGGCGGGTCGTCGGCTCGGGGACGGGCGGCTGGTCGGTCACGCGGGACCTCCTGGGGCTGGGAGCGGCAACGGATGCACGGGTGGTGCAGTTGCCGACCAGACTTCCCGGCGCGCCCTGTGACGCCCGGTCTCCTGCTCGGGGACCTTGATGCGTCCTTAGCAGTCTAGCGGGATCGTTCGGGTGACGACCGGATCGTCCTACTGAAGGACTTAAGCCCTGCCGACGGCTTCCGCACCCCCGGGGAGCACCCGCCCTGCACCCGGATGGCCCCGGCCGCATGCAGTCGGGTGAACCCGTCCCTATCGTCGGTCGCAGGCGCCGCCCGACCCGGGGCGGCGCGCCCCCCCGGTGGGGAACGGCCGGGACCGACCGGAGGCACGACCATGCCCAGACCACCCCTCTTACCGCCGTCGCGGCGACTCCCCCGGTGGAGCGCCGACCGATGAACACCGCGCTGTACCCCCCGGTCGGTACCGACGTCCCCGCGGACCTCGACCACCTGCTCCGCCCGCTGTTCCACGCGGCGGGCCCCGGCGGCGGCATCGCCGTCGCCGTGATCCGGGGCGCCGAGCGGACGGTCGCCTGCCGGGGCCACTCCGACCGCTCCGCCGAACGCCCCGTCCGGGCCGACACCCGGTTCGAGCTCGGCTCCGTCACCAAGACGTTCACCGGCCTGCTGCTCGCCGAGATGGCCGCCCGGGGGGACGTCCGCTACGACGACCCGATCGACCGCTACCTCCCCGCGCACGCCGCCCCCGGCTACCCGCACGAGCGGCCGATCACCCTGCTCCACCTGGCCACCCACACCTCGGGCCTGCCCCGGTCACCGGTCGGCCTGCTGCCGGCCGTGGCCCCCCGGTGGTTCACCCGCCCGTACGCCACGTTCGGCCCCGCCCACCTGCTCGGGGCACTGCCGCGGACCCCCGTCCGGGGGACTCCGGGCACGCAGGTGCGCTACTCCAACCTCGGCTGCGGACTGCTCGGGATGCTGCTGGCCAACGCGGCCGGACAGCGTTACGACGACCTGCTGGCCGCCCGGGTCTGCGGGCCGCTCGGCCTGGTGGACACCTCCTGCGGGCCCGGCCCGGAGGACGTCGCCCGGTACCGGCGCGGCCGCCGGGTGCCGTCGTTCCGGCTGCCGGCCCTGCCCGGCGCGGCGGCCCTGCGCTCGACCGCCGACGACATGCTCCGCTACCTGCAGGCGCACCTGTCCCTGGACGCCGTTCCGCTCCCGGAGCCGGCCGACGCGGCGGTGCTGCGGACCGCGCTCGGCGAGGTCCGCCGGCCGCGGGCCGGGCGACGCCGCGGCGGCGGGACCCGGATCTGCCTGGGCTGGAACCAGCGCTCGGGGGCGGGCCCGGACCGGACGCCCGGGGGCGGGCCGGGGGAGGACGAGGGGGTGGAGGAGGAGCTGGTGTTCCACACCGGGTCGACCCGCGGCGGTACCGCCTTCGTCGGGTTCAGTCCACGGGCGGAGGTGGGCCTCGCGGTCATGGCCGGGTCCCGGTCGCTGCGCAGCCGCGGCTTCGTCCAGCGCGCGTACGCCACCCTGCGGACGCTGGCCGCCGACCGGACGGCCGGGAGCGACGGCGTCGGCGGCGAGGACGGCGGGGCCGCGGAGGGCGGGGCCGCCGGTGCCCGGTCCACCGGGCGCGGTGGGCGGGCCGCGCCGGGCGGGGTGGTGCCGGAGTGACGACGGTGCCCCGGGCGGTGGTCACCGCCCGGGGCACCGGTCAGACCGGTCGCGCAGCTCAGCCGTTGCTGGCGGTGGGCGGGAGCTGGGCCTGGATCTGGCTCATCACGGTGCTGTCGGCGAGCGTGGTGGTGTCGCCGACCTCGCGGCCTTCGGCGATGTCGCGCAGGAGGCGGCGCATGATCTTGCCGGAGCGGGTCTTGGGGAGCTCGCCGACGACCTTGATCTGCTTGGGCTTGGCGATCGGGCCCAGGGTGCGGCCGACGTGGGCGCGCAGTTCCTCGACGAGTTCGGGGGTGTCGGTGGCCGTGCCGCGCAGGATGACGAAGGCGACGATGGCCTGGCCGGTGGTGGCGTCGGTGGCGCCGACGACCGCGGACTCGGCCACGGCGGGGTGGCCGACCAGGGCGGACTCGACCTCGGTGGTGGAGATGTTGTGGCCGGAGACGAGCATCACGTCGTCGACCCGGCCGAGGAGCCAGATGTCGCCGTCCTCGTCCTTCTTGGCGCCGTCGCCCGCGAAGTAGCGGCCTTCGAAGCGGGACCAGTAGGTGTCGATGTAGCGCTGGTCGTCGCCCCAGATGGTGCGGAGCATGGAGGGCCACGGCTCGGTCAGGACGAGGTAGCCGCCGGAGCCGTTGGGGACCTCGTTGGCCTCGTCGTCGACGACGGTGGCGGCGATGCCGGGCAGCGCGCGCTGGGCGGAGCCGGGCTTGGTCTCGGTGACACCGGGCAGCGGGCTGATCATCATCGCGCCGGTCTCGGTCTGCCACCAGGTGTCCACGATCGGGGTCCGGCCGGCGCCGATGTGCTCGCGGTACCAGATCCACGCCTCGGGGTTGATCGGCTCGCCGACGCTGCCCAGCACCCGCAGCGAGGAGAGGTCGAACTTCGCGGGGATGTCGTCGCCCCACTTCATGAACGTGCGGATCGCGGTCGGCGCGGTGTAGAGGATGGTGACGCCGTACTTCTGCACGATCTCCCAGAACCGGCCCTGGTGCGGGGTGTCCGGGGTGCCCTCGTAGACGACCTGGGTCGCGCCGTTGGCGAGCGGGCCGTAGACGATGTACGAGTGGCCGGTGACCCAGCCGATGTCCGCGGTGCACCAGTACACGTCGGTGTCCGGCTTCAGGTCGAACACCGCGTGGTGGGTGTAGGCGGCCTGGGTGAGGTAGCCGCCGGAGGTGTGCAGGATGCCCTTGGGCTTCCCGGTGGTGCCGGAGGTGTAGAGGATGAACAGCGGGTGCTCGGCCTCGTGCGCCTCGGGGGTGTGCTCGGTGGACTGGCGCGCGGTGATCTCGTGCCACCACACGTCGCGGCCCTCGGTGAAGGCGGTGTCCTGACCGGTGCGGCGCACCACCAGGACGTGTTCGACGCCGTCGACCTTGGTCAGGGCCTCGTCGATGGCGGGCTTGAGCGCGGAGGGCTTGCCGCGGCGGTAGCCGCCGTCGGCGGTGATGACGAGCTTGGCCCGGGCGTCCTGGATGCGGGAGGCGACCGCGTCGGCGGAGAAGCCGCCGAAGACCACCGAGTGGGTGGCGCCGATCCGGGCGCAGGCGAGCATCGCGATGACGGCCTCGGCGATCATCGGCAGGTAGACGGCGACCCGGTCGCCCTTGCGCACACCGAGTTCCAGCAGCGCGTTGGCGGCCTGCGAGACCTCGTCCTTGAGCTGGGCGTAGGTGATCGAGCGGCCGTCACCGGGCTCGCCCTCGAAGTGGATCGCGACCCGCTCGCCCAGGCCGTTCTCGACGTGGCGGTCCACGCAGTTGTAGGCCACGTTGAGGGTGCCGTCGGCGAACCACTTGGCGAACGGCGGGTTCGACCAGTCCAGCGTCTGGGTCGGCTCGACCTCCCAGCTCAGCCGGCGGGCCTGCTCGGCCCAGAACCCCAGACGGTCCTCGGAGGCCTGCGCGTACGCGGCCGCGGTGACGTTGGCGGCTGCGGCGAGCTCTGCCGGCGGGGCGAAACGCCGCTCCTCCTTGAGCAGGTTGGCCAGGCTCTCGTTGCTCAACGCGCACTCCTCATCGAGTCATGATCGGGGACGATCCCGTGCGTGGGGATTGTCCCGTGTGTCCCAGCGCACAGCTCACCAGGCGAACGGGGCACTTGACAAGAGGCTCCTTGGAATTGGTGTAGACCTTTGACCGACTGTCGAACGCCGTGCCGTGCGGCCCGCCGCCCTCGGGGCGACGGGCCGCACGGTGGCTGGAGCCCGTGCCCCGGCCCGCCCGGCGGGGACACGGGCCCGGCTCTCAGGCGGCCAGCTCGGGGGCCTCCCCTCCGGCGTCGACGGGAACCCGCCCGTCCTCATTCACCCGTTCGGCCGTGTCGGCTCCCGCCGGCCCGACCGGCCCGACCGCGCTGAACGTCCCGCTGGCGCGGTCGAGCACGTAGGCCTGGGCGGTGGCGAAGTCGAAGTACATCCCGACCAGTCGCAGGGAGCCCTCCTCGACCCGGCGCTCCACGGCCGGGTTCGCCATCAGCTGGTCCAACTGCTGGACCACGTTGGTGAGGCAGAGCTGCTCCACCAGGTCGACCACCGGGCGGTCGTCGAACCCGGCGGGCACCCGGCGGAGCCGGTCCAGTGCCCCGCGGCCGTTGCGCAGCCAGCGGGCCAGCGGGGTGGGCGGCCCGGGGCGCTCGTGCACGCCGTCCAGCAGGGCCTTCATGGCGCCGCAGCCGGAGTGGCCGCAGACCGTGATCGAGCGCACCTCCAGCACCTCGACCGCGTACTGCACCGCGGCGGCCACCGAGTCGTCGGCCGCGCCCGGCTCGAACGGGGCCGGCACCAGGTTGCCCACGTTGCGGACGGTGAAGAGGTCCCCCGGGCCGCTGTTGGTGATCATGCTGGTGACCATCCGCGAGTCCGCGCAGGTCAGGAAGAGCTGGGACGGGGTCTGCCCCTCCCGGGCCAGCCGGGCGAGTTCGGGCCGGATCAGCGGGGCGGTGTGCTGCTGGAACACCCGGACGCCGTCCAGCAGCCGCCCGTGCGGGTCCTCCTGCTGCTCGATGCAGTGGTGGCCGACCCACGGTGTCCAGGCCCGGCAGCGGTGCGGGCCGGGGGAGCTGCCGGCCCGTACGGTGCCGTCGGGGTCGAGCACCTCGTCGTCCTGGCGGCGCGTCACCATCGAGACCCGGCCGCCGGCTGCCTGGTGGCCCGTCCGCCAGCTGTGCAGCGTCTCGAACGCGGCGTGGTCCAGGAAGGAGCCGTCGTGGACCACCGTGACCTCGGCGCCGGCCGGGATCCCGGCCAGCGCCCGGCTCAGCCGGGGGACGGCGGTGAAGGTGAGCGGGCCGTGCGTCTGGACGGTGACCGCGCCGTCCGGGCCGGGCAGCACGTCCACGTGGGCGCGGGTCAGCCGGTAGAGCGCCAGCAGCACGGCGGTGCCGGCGCCGAACGCGACGCCCCACAGCACGCCGAAGGCCACCACGCCGAGCACGGTGGTCAGGTAGACCGGGAACTCGCGGTGCCGGTGCACGTTGCGGATGTGCGCGAAGCTGACCATCTGCAGCCCGACCACCAGGACCAGCGCGGCCAGCGCGGAGAGCGGGATCCGGCGCAGCCCGCCGGTCAGCGCCAGCGCGGCGGCGAGCACCCAGGCGCCGTGCAGCACGGAGGCCCACCGGCTCTGGGCGCCGGCCCGGACGTTGGCCGTGCTGCGGACGGCGCCGCCTGCGATGGGCAGCCCGCCGACCAGCCCGCTGACCATGTTGGCCAGGCCCTGGCCGCGCAGTTCGCGGTCGAGGTCGCCGGTGCGGTGCGACATCCGGTCGACCGCGACGGCGGACAGCAGCGACTCCACGCTGGCGACGGCGGTGACGGTGAGGACGGCGGCCAGCACACCGGCGAGCGGACCGTGCGGCAGTGCGGGCACCAGGGCGTGCGGCTCCCAGGCGGGCAGCCCGATGTGGGCGAGCCGCAGGCCCAGGGTCAGGGCGAGCGCGGTGGCGGCGGCGACGGCGGCCAGCGGCCCCGGCACCTTGGCCAGCTTCGCGCCCAACGCGCCTGCGCGGCCGGGGAGTCGGGCCAGCCGGGGCCAGCCGAGCAGGACGGCCACCGTCACCGCGCCGACCAGCAGTGCGGGCGGGTGCGGGGCGCCCAACTGCCCGGGCAGCGCGATGATGTTGGCGATCGCGGAGCTCTGCGGGGAGCCGCCCAGGACGACGTGCAGCTGGGCGATGGCGATGGTCAGCCCGACCCCGGCCAGCATGCCGTGCACGATGGCGGGCGAGACGGCGAGCGCCGTGCGGGCCACCCGCCGTACGCCGAGGAGGAGTTGGAGCAGGCCGGCGGCGAGGGTGATGGCGCAGGTGGCCTGCCAGCCGTACTGGCCGATCAGCCCGGCGGTGATCACCGTCAGCGCGGCCGAGGGCCCGCTGACCTGCAGCGGGGTGCCGCCGAACAGTCCGACCACGATGCCGCCGACGGCGGCCGCGGCGAGGCCCGCGGTCAGCGGGGCGCCGGTGGCGAGCGCGATACCGAGGGAGAACGGCACGGCGATCAGGAAGACCACCAGGGAGGCCGAGAGGTCCTGCGCCCAGCGGGCGCGGCCGCCGGGGCCCGGCGGGGCGTGGTCGGTGGTGTCGGAGGCGATGGGTGCGCTGGAGATGTCGAGGGTCATGGTCTTCCCGTCTGTCCGGGGGAACGAACGCAGTCAGGTCCGGCGGTGAGTCCGGGGTGGGGCTCCGGGGCGGATCGGCTGTCGTGGGTCGCGACGGTGTGGCGGGATGGCGTGGGCGCGGCGGGGAGTGCGGGTGTCACCGGCCGGGCGTCGACCATCAGGGCCCGCCAGGGGGCCGGGCGAGGTGCGGGACGTCTCGCCGGGGGCCGTCCGGAACGGACCATCAAGACTCGGTAAACCGAGGGTAATGAAAGCTTTGCACAGCGTCATTCCGGGAGGGAAGGGGAAAACCGTCTGATTCACCCCATTGGGTGGTGTTCGAACGGTCGGGAATCTGCTGGTGGCGTGGGGTGGGGGGTGTGCGGAACGGGCCGCGGCCCTCCCCGTGATCCGGGGGAGGGCCGCGGCCCGTTCGGGTGGTGCGGGGTCAGGCGGGCGCGCCGGCCGGGGCGGGGCGCACGTCGACGGCTGCCGACCCGTCGAGCACGAAGGCCTCGTCCACCTGGGTCGCCAGGTCGATGCCGACCTTGGCGTTGGCCCAGCTCTCCGCGTTGCGCAGGTGGAAGAGGACGGCCTGCTCGGTGTAGCGGCGCGGGTCCCGCCGGCGGTGCGCCGCCTCGGCCTCGCTCCGCAGCTGCTCCAGCACGGCCCGGTTGGCCGGCTCCAGCGCCCGCAGCGGGGGCTCGGCGCCCTGCTCCAGGCGGCGCACCCAGTCCGAGTGCCCGAAGGTGGCGAGCAGGTCGTCGCCGACCTCGCGGCGCAGGAACGCGAGGTCGTCGGGGCCCTGCACCTTGTTGCCGATCACCCGCAGCCGGACGCCGAAGTCGCGGGCGTAGTCCTTGTACTGCCGGTACACGGAGACGCCCTTGCGGGTCGGCTCGGCGATCAGGAAGGTCAGGTCGAAGCGGGTGAACAGCCCGGAGGCGAAGGAGTCCGAGCCCGCCGTCATGTCGGTGACCAGGTACTCGTCGGGGCCGTCCAGCAGGTGGTTGAGCAGCAGCTCCACGGCGCCGACCTTGGAGTGGTAGCAGGCCACGCCGAGGTCCTCCTCGGTGAAGGCGCCGGTGGCCAGCAGGCGGACCGAGCCCTCGTCCAGGGCGATCGGGCGGGCGCAGGCGGCGTAGACCGGGTTCTCCTCGACGATCCGCAGCAGGCGCGAACCGCGGCCGGGCGGCGTGGTCTTGATCATCTCGTCGGCCGAGCGGATCAGCGGGTTGTCGCCGCGCAGGTACTCCTTGATCTCCGGCAGGTGCGCGCCCAGCGAGGGCAGTTCCGCGGCCTGGGCGTCCGTCAGGCCCAGTGCGGGGCCGAGGTGCTGGTTGATGTCGGCGTCGACGGCGATGACCGGTCGGCCGGCGGCGGCCAGGTGGCGGATGAACAGTGCGGACAGCGTGGTCTTCCCGCTGCCGCCCTTGCCGACGAAGGCGATCTTCATCTGGGACTCCGACTCTCGCTCCGGGCCCGCGTGCGGGGCCGCCTGCTCAGGGGTCGCGCCCGCCGGGGGCGCCCTAACTGGAAATCGTTATCGTCTCCGATAGCGGTCATGCTAGCCGGGGTTTGGGCGTGCCCGGTGGAGGGAAGTGAGGATTGCCTCTAAAGGGTGATGCGGGGTTGCTGTTCCGGGAGGGGCCGCCGGTTCATTACTCTCGGGTAGGTGAGCACTGGAACAGATCCCCTCGCCCCGCTGGCCCAGCTCCCCGGGGTGCCCGACGCCGTCGCCGAGGTCCGCAAGGCCGTCGACCGCCTCTACGGCCACCGGGTGATGCGCCGCCGCGCCGCCGAGGTCACCTCCGAGTCCGCGCTGCGCGGCGCCCGCGCGTCGGCGGCGCTGGCCGGGGCGAACTGGCCGCTGGAGGAGGTCCGGCGCCGCAGCGACTTCAGTGCGGACCCGGAGGCCCGCACGGTCGGCGCGGCGCTGCGGATCGCCGCCGAGGCCGGTCAGCTGCTCAGCGTCTGGCGGCACTCGCCGCTCCAGGTGCTGGCCAGGCTCCACCTGCTCGCGGTCGGCGACGCCGACCCGGCGGCCGGGCGGCCCCGCCGGGCGGGCGAGGGCGCGGAGGAGCTGTTCCCGCTGGAGCTGGAGCCGGTGGAGGGCGTCGGGGCCGTCGTGGAGGACGGGCCGCCGCCCGTGCTGCCGCCCGCACCCGGCGCGGAGGAGGTGGCCGCCCGGCTGGACCAGCTCTCCCGGCTGATGGTGGCGCGCGCGGAGGGCCAGGGCGTGGGGACGCCGGCCCTGGTGGTGGCCTCGGTGGTGCACGGCGAACTGCTCGCCCTGCGCCCGTTCGGCGCGCACAACGGGGTGATCGCGCGGGCCGCCCAACGGATCGTGCTGCTCGCCGAGGGGCTGGACCCGAAGTCGATCTGCCCGGCCGAGGTCGGGTTCGCGGAGCTCGGCACCGGCGCCTACCGGCGGGCCCTGGCCGGCTACCTGGCGGGCACGCCGGAGGGGATGGCGGCCTGGATCGCCCACAGCGGCAGGGCGCTGCGGCTCGGCGTGCGGGAGAGCACGGCGGTCTGCGAGGCGATGCAGCGCGGAATGGTCTGAGCGGCCGGGCGGATCCGCCCGCCGGGGCGTCCCGTCACGGGGGTCGGCGGGCGTCCCGTCGGGGTGTCCCGTCACGGGGGTCGGCGGGCGTCCCGTCGGGGTGTCGGCGGGCGCGCTCCGGGCAGACGGATGCGGCGGCACCTGATACTGCCGGGTGCCGCCGCTGGTGCAGATACCGGGTGACCATGCATGCACCGGAAGTGCCGATCAGACGGGGATCCTGCCCGTTCGTCTGGTCCGGCGGCCCGACAGCGGGTCGGCTGCATGTGGGTGCTCGGTTATCTGTACACGCGGTCCGTGGGGCCTGAACTGCGTTGTCGGTTTGACCTCTTCAGGTCCTGACCGGGTCTCGCGGGCCGTGCTTCCTTTGTATCGCGTTTCGGGCGAAAGGGGAACCCGAAACGAGAAGTCTGTGCCAATTGCCCGATTCACCCGGAACTCCGGGCGAGGAGCGGAGCCGGGCCGGCCCGATCCCGGGCCCGACCGGACGCTGCGGTCAGGCCGTCGGACGGCGCCGGCGGGCCAGGTACCAGATCACCCCGGCCGTCACCGCGGCCGCCCCGACCGCCACGGCGGTCAGCACCGAGCCGCTCGGCGCGGAGAACTCCGGGAGCCGCCGCCGCAGTTCCACCGGCCGGTCGAAGACCAGCACCGGCCACTCCCGGGCCTGCGCCTCCTTGCGCAGTGCGCGGTCCGGGTTGACGGCCGACGGGTGGCCGACGGCCTCCAGCAGCGGCAGGTCGGTGGAGGAGTCGCTGTAGGCGTAGGACTCGGTCAGGTCGTAGCCTTCGGACGCGGCCAACTCCCGGATGGCGGAAGCCTTGTTCTCGGCGTACGCGTAGTACTCGATCTCGCCGGTGTAGCAGCCGTCCTCGACCTTGAGCCGGGTGGCGATCACGTGGTCGGCACCCAGCAGCGCGCCGATCGGCTCGACCACCTCGGAGCCGGAGCTGCTGACGATCACCACGTCCCGCCCCGCCGCGTGGTGCTGCTCGATCAGCGAGGCGGCCTCGTCGTAGATGATCGGGTCGATCAGGTTGTGCAGGGTCTCCGCGACGATCTCGCGGACCTGCTGGACGTTCCAGCCGCGGGTGAGCGAGGAGAGGTACTCGCGCATCTTCTCCATCTGGTCGTGGTCCGCGCCGCCGACCAGGAAGACGAACTGGGCGTACGCGCTGCGCAGGACGGCCCGACGGTTGATCAGGCCGCCCTGGTAGAAGGGGCGGCTGAAGGCCAGCGCGCTGGACTTGGCGATGATGGTCTTGTCCAGGTCGAAGAAGGCCGCCGTTCGCAGCCCGCCCGGCCGGGGGGCGACGGCTGAGGGGGTCCGCTCGGGCCCGGTGGCCTCGCCCGGGGACTCGTCGGCGCGGTCGTCGGCGTTCTCGGTGGTGTCCACGGGAACCGAGGATAGAGGGAGCCACAAAACAGGCGGCCATTCGGCGTACTCGCGGGCGTGCGGGTTTGTGTTTCTGGCCGCTCGGGTACACCATGGAAGTCACGGATCGTTCGCGACCGTGCTAACCCGGTCCGGCTCCTCCCCCCCGAGTCGGGCTGTGGATAGACGACCCCCGCTCTCCCCCCCGGCGGGGGTCGTCGCACGTCCGGGCCCATTTTCAGGGCCTGAAGGCCGCTCGCCGCAGGTGCCGCGCCGGCCGACCGGGCGGTGTACGGGGGGTGTCGACACTTCGGCCCATCGGCCCCCTTTCGTCACTCTGCGTCGCTGATTGCTCATGGCTGCCGCTGTCGGCCCGACCGGTTCCCGCCGGCGGTCCGGGGCGGTCGCTGAGGCGTGCCGCGGGACTCGTGGAGCCGCCGCGACCTGCCGCGGGGCGGGGCGGGCCGGGGTTCCGGTTCGGCCCGGTGATCCCCGATCGTCAATTCTTTGTCGAATAGCCCCCCGCCCGGGTGAACGTTTTCATCCACAGCCCCCGAGTTGTCCACAGGGATTCGGAACGTGGATGACGGAAACCGGATCTCCCCCCACCGTGATGGTCGGCGGCGGTCGCCAGACGGATCCCATCCCCTTCCTCTCCCGGGGCCCGTCAGGCGGCCGCTCGCCGCAACCGTCCGACGTGCGCCGTCGGCCGCCCCGGCGGCCCGCGGCGCGGAGGGGAGCCACCATGTCGACGCCGATCGCCGACCACACCACCACCGAGGGGCCCGGGCCCGACGGCCCGCTCGTCATCACCGAGGACGCGGGCCTGGCCGAGCACCTGCTGCGGGTCTGCGCGGCCGCCGGTACCGAGCCCCGGCTGATCCGGGGCGCCCCGCCGCCGCGCGAACTCTGGGAGGGGGCCCCGCTGGTCCTGGTCGGGGACGACCAGGCGGCCCGGTGCGCCGGGCTCGGCCGCCGCGCCGGAGTGCTGCTGCTCGGCCTCGACCTCGACGACCCCGGTGTCTGGGTCAGGGCCGTCCAACTCGGCGCCGAGCACGTGCTGTTCCTGCCCGACGCCGAGGCCTGGCTGCTCGACCGGATCGCCGACGCGGCCGAGGGCGTGGGCTCGCCGGCGCTCACCGTCGCCGTGCTCGGCGGCCGCGGCGGGGCCGGTGCCTCGACACTGGCCTGTGCCCTCGCCGTCACGGCCGCGCGGGCCGGCCGGCGGGCCATGCTCATCGACGGCGATCCCCTGGGCGGCGGCATCGACGTCCTGCTCGGCGGCGAGACGGCCCGGGGGCTGCGCTGGCCGGACCTCGCCGCCTCGCGCGGCCGGGTCAGCGGGGCCGAACTGGCCCGGGCGCTGCCGGTGCTCAGGAGGCTCTCCGCGCTCTCCTGCCTGTCCTGGGACCGCGGCGACATGCTGACCGTGCCCCCGGAGGCCATGCGCAGCGTGCTGGCCGCCTCCAGACGGCGCGGCGGGCTGGTGGTGGTCGATGTGCCGCGCCACCTCGACGCGGCCGCCGGGCAGGCCCTGGAGCAGTCCGACCTCGCACTGCTGGTGGTGCCGGCCGAACTGCGCGCGGTGGCCGCCGCCGACCGGGTCGCCGCGGCGGCGCGGATGAGGCTCGCGGACGTCCGGGCCGTGGTGCGGTCGCCGCGGGCCTCCGGGCTCCCGGCGCACCGGATCGCCCGCGGGCTGCGGATGGAGCTCGCGGGGGAGTTGGGGCCCGAACCCGGGCTGGCGGAGGACGCCGAGAAGGGCGTCCCGCCGGGGATCCGGGAGGGCGGTCCGCTCGCCCGCTTCTGCGGGGCCTTCCTGAACGAGGTGCTGCCGCCGGTTCCGGCGGTCGGAGGAGGTGTCTACTGATGGTCCGTCTGCGCAGAACGGGATCCGCGAGCGGGCCGCCGGGTGGCGGTGACGGCCCGCGGGAGCGGCGCCCGCTCAGGAGCGTCCCGCCGCCCGGCGGGCCGCCCGAGGCGGGGCCCCGGCCCTGTCCGTACGGGCGGACGGCCCGGGAGGAACGGACGGCGGCTCTGGTGGACGCGGTGCGGCTGCGGCTGGCCGAGTCGGGCGCCGCCCCGACGGCGGGCTCGGTCGCGGCGGTGCTGCGGGCCACCCGGCCGCCGCTCGGCGGGGACGAAGTCCTGGACACCGTGCGCTCGCTGCGCGCCGAACTGGTGGGTGCGGGCCCGCTGGAGCGGCTGCTGGCGGCGCCCGACGTCACGGACGTCCTGGTGAACGGTCCGGACGAGGTGTGGGTCGACCGCGGCGGGGGCCTGCACCGGGCCACCGGGATCCGCTTCGCCGATGCCGAGGCGGTGCGGCGGCTGGCGCACCGGCTGGCCACCGCGGCCGGTCGGCGGCTGGACGACGCGCGGCCCTGGGTGGACGCCCGGCTGCCGGACGGCACCCGGCTGCACGCCGTGCTGCCGCCGATCGCGGCCGGCTGCACGCACATCTCGCTACGGGTCTGCCGGCCCCGGCCGTTCACGCTCGACGAGCTGGTCGCCGGCGGGGCGCTGCCGCCCGAGGGCGCCGAGCTCCTGGCCGGCGTGCTGCGGGCCCGGCTCTCGCTGCTGGTCTCCGGGGGGACGGGCACGGGCAAGACCACGCTGCTCGCGGCCCTGCTCGGGCTGGTCGGGCCCGCGGAGCGGATCGTCGTGGCCGAGGACTCGGCCGAGCTGCTACCGGACCATCCGCACGTGGTCCGACTGCAGAGCAGACCGCCCAACCAGGAGGGGCTGGGCGAGCTCACCCTGCGGGATCTCGTCCGGCAGGCGCTGCGGATGCGCCCGGACCGGCTGGTGATCGGGGAGGTCCGCGGGGCCGAGGTGTCGGACCTCCTCGCCGCGCTGAACACCGGGCACGAGGGCGGGTGCGGCACCGTTCACGCCAACACGGCGGCGGACGTGCCGGTCCGGCTCGAGGCGCTGGGAGCGCTCGCGGGGCTCGACCGGCCCGCCCTGCACAGCCAACTCCGGTCCGCGCTCGACCTGGTGGTGCACCTGGTCCGGGAGCCGGGGTCGGGGCGGCGCCGGGTGGCGGAGATCCACACCCTGGTGGCCGGTCGGGACGGCCTGGCCGTCACCAGCCCCGCGGTGGAGTTCCCGGTGGCCGGGGGCCTGGTCCCCGGGGCGGGCTGGGAGCGGTTGGTGGGCCTGCTGGCGGCACGCGGGGTGTCGCTCCCGGCCGGGCCGGTCGGGCCGACCGTGCGGGGGCCGTCGTGACGGCGGCGCCGGGGTCGGCGGGAGCCGTCGTGCGGGCGGCGGCAATCGCGCCGGCCCTGTTGCCGGGCGGGTGTGCGACGGGCGCCCCGGTGCTGCTGGAGGCGTGGGGTCGCAGGGGTCGACGAGAGGGAGGTACCTGAGGTGATGGATCGTCAGACAGCTTTCTGGTGGTCGGCGGTGTTGTGCCTGCCGGCCGCCGCCGGGTGGTGGGCGGTGCAGGGCCGCGTGCCGGGCGGGCGGCGTCGCGGGTTGGTGCCGGCAGGTGGTGGTCCGCCGTCCGGGCCTGTGCCCGGGCCTCCCTTCGGGTCTTCGCCCGGTTTCCCGCCCGGGTCTCCGGTCGGCGTTCTCCCCGGCGTGCGGCCGGGGAGCCCGGGCGCGGGGCGCCGGTGGTGGTGGGCGGCCGGCCGGGCGGCGCCCGAACTGCTCCTGCTGGTGGTGGGATCGGTCGCCGGGCTGGCCACCGACTCCCCGGTGCCGGTGCTCGCCGCGCTGTTCGCGGTGCTGCCACTGCGGCGGTGGCGGCAGCACCGGCGGCTGGCAGCGGCGGCGCGGCGGCGTGCGGCCGCCGTGGTGGAGCTCTGCGCCGGGCTGGCCGGGGAGTTGCGCGGCGGGGCGACACCGGAGCAGGCGCTGCACCTGGTCACCGTCCGGATCGCGGCCGAACCGGACGGGCCGCGTCGCCTCGGCGAGGAGGCGGTGGCGCGGCTCGGGGCGGGCCGGTACGGCGGGGACGTCCCCGCCGCGCTCCACCTGCTCGCCGAACTGCCGGGCGGGAGCGGGGCGTCGGCGATCGCGGCCTGTTGGCGGGTCGCCTCCGACGGTGGCTCGCAGCTGGCCGCCGCCCTGGACCGGGTGGCCGAGGCGCTGCGCGGCGAGCAGGCGCTGGCGGAGGAGGTCGCCGGGGAGTTGGCGGGGCCCCGGGCCACGATCGCCGTCCTGGCGGCCCTGCCGGCCGCCGGGCTGCTGCTGGGCGCGGCGCTCGGGGCCCGGCCGGTGGACGTCCTGCTGCACACGCCCGCGGGACTGGGCTGCCTGGCGGCCGGGGCGGTGCTGGAGGGCCTGGGGGTGCTCTGGACGGCCCGCATCGTCCGGGCGGCCACCAGGGGCGCGTTGGCGTCCCCTGGAGCGCCGGGGGCGTCCCGGAGGGCCGTCGTCCCCCGGGGCGGCGGCCGGGGCTGCGGGATCGCGCGGGTGCGGGCACCCGGACCGGGCGTGGTGTCGCCGTGACGCGGGGGCGGCCGGTCCCCGGGCTGCCGGCAGCGATCGGGCTCCCGGTGCCCCGGCGGGCGCGGTGGGGCGGGGTGTTCGCCCGGGTGCGGGCACGGGCGGGCGGGAGGGGGTGGGAGGCGCCGGCGGCGCGGGCCGGGCCGTCGGCCGGAGGCGGCCGGGGGCGACGGCGGCGGGCCTCCCTGGCGGTCGGTGCCGGGGCCGGTGCGGCGCTGCTGCTGGGCGGGGTCGTCGGGGTGGTCGTCGGGGCCCTGACGACGGCGGGCACGTACTGGTGGTCGGCCCGGATGCCCTCGCCCGTGGACCGGCGGGCGGCACTGGAGGAGGACCAGCTGGCGCGGCAACTTCCCCTGGGTGCGGAACTGTTGGCGGCCTGCCTCGGGTCGGCGGCCTCGCCCTCCGCGGCGGTGTCCGCGGTCGGCCGGAGCCTGGGCGCACCGATCGGGCCCCGGCTGGTCGCCCTCGGCGGCGAACTCGCCCTGGGAGCACCGCCGGAACTGTGCTGGACCCGGCTGGGCGAGCAGCACCCGGCGCTGGCACCGTTGGCGCGCTGCCTGGTGCGGACGAGCCTCGGCGGGGTGCCGGTGGCCGGGCCGCTGATCGGGCTCGCGCAGGCCCAGCGGTCGGCGGCCGCCCGGTCGGCCCGGGCCGGGGTCCGTCGGGCGGGGGTGTTCGCGACCGCTCCGCTCGGGCTCTGCTTCCTGCCGGCCTTCGTGCTGATCGGCGTGGTGCCGGTGGTCATCGGCCTCACCACGCGCTTCACCCAGGGGATGTGAACGGCGGCCGGCACCGACCCGGTACCGGCAGCGTGCGACGACCGGATCCACGGCGGCTTCGACCGCTGGATCGACATCGGAGACAGGAGAGGTCCATGACGGCAGTGACGGCAGTGACGACAGCGGCAGCGGTGACGACAGCGGTGACGGCGGAGACGTCGGTGACGGCGACGGGGTCGGGTTCCGGGCGGGCGCCCCGGCGGTCGCCGGCGGCGTGGCGGCGCCGGCGGCGGTCGGACGCCGGGATGACCACGGCGGAGTACGCCGTGGGCACCCTGGGCGCCTGCGCGCTCGCCGCGGGCCTGTACAAGGTGGTGACCAGCGCGACGTTCACGGCGGCGCTGACCGAGGTGCTGGAGCGGGCCCTTCATGCGACCTAGGACCTGTCTTCGGACCCGCGCCTGCGGGGCGGCGTCGGGGCACGCGCTCCCACGGCCTTCGGCCGGGGCTACCCCCACCTCGCGTTGTCGCCGGTCGGCGGTACCCCACGGCCGTCGGTCGTGGGGTGCCCCCACCGCAGTGGCTCTCCCCCGGCCCGTCGGCCGGGAAGTGCCCCCGTCCTCCGCCTGGCGGTCCACGCACCCCGGTGCCGCCCCGCCCGCCCTCCGGGCGGACGACGGGGGTGCGAAGACGGACCCTGGGGGGCCTCGTCGGACCGGAGTGCCCCGGCACGGGCGCGGAGGCGTGGGTCCGAGGACGGATCCAGAGGTCCGCCGGGCCCACCGGGCCGCCCGGTGGCGGTGGTCGCGACCGAGCGGGCGGCGGTGGCGGGGCGACGCCGGATTCGTCACGGCCGAGACGGCGGTGGCGCTGCCGGCCCTGGTGCTGCTCGCGGCGCTGCTGATCTGGGGCGTGCTGGCGGCCGCCGCGCAGATCCGCTGTGTGGACGCGGCGCGGGTCGGGGCGAGGGCGGCCGCCCGCGGGGAGGTGGACGCCGCCGGGCTCGCCCGTGCGGCGGCTCCACCGGGGGCGCGGGTGCGGGTGGAGCTGGCGGCCGACGTCGTGCGGGTCGAGGTCGACGCGCCGTGCGCGGCGCCGGGCCGGCTCGGCGGCCTGCTCGCGGTACGGCTGGGCGCGGCCGCCGTAGCGGCCAGGGAGGACACCCTCGTGGGCGCTGCCGGAAGGCCGATCGGAGGTGGTGGCGCATGAACGGGCCGAACGGTCCGGCGACGCTGAACGGGCCGGCGACGCCGAACGGACTGAACGGGCTGGGTGGGCCGGCCGGACGGGCGGTGGGGCGCTCGGCGGTGGGTTGGCAGGCGGTGGTGTGGCCGGCGGTGCGGGGCGTGGCGCGGGCCCGAACCGCCCGGGCCGCCGCCCTCGGTGGGCGCGGGCCGGACGCCGGCTCGGCGACGGTCTGGCTGCTCGCCCTGGCGGTGCTGGGCACCGCGGTGTTCGCCGGGACGGTCGCGGTCGGGGCCGCGGTCACCGCCCGGCACCGGGCCGAGTCGGCCGCCGACCTGGGCGCCCTCGCGGCCGCCGACCGGTTGCTGCTGGACGGGGACGGCGGGTGCGGGCGGGCCGCGGGGATCGCCGCGGCGCAGGGGGCCGCACTGGTGTCCTGCACGGTGGACCGCGACGCCGACGCCGTCGAGGTGGTGACCGAGGTGGCTCCCCGCGGGCTCCCGGCGGGTCTGCCGGTCGGCCCTGCCCGGGCGCGGGCCCGGGCCGGACCGGTGCGGGCCGCGGTCACCGCCACCGAGGACGGTTTCGGCGGGGCGGCCGCCGCACCGGTGGCGGGGTCATGAACCGGCCGGCCCCGTACCGTCGGCGTCGTCCGGGGCGGTGTCCGGCCCGGAGCCCACCGCGGAGCCGCCGGACGGGGCGGTCGGGTCCGCCAGGTCCGCCGGGTCCGCCGCGCGCTGCTGGTCCGCCCCGTCTGCCCCGTCCGCCGCGCTCGCCCCGTCCGCCGGGCCGGGGGCGCCGGACAGCAGGACGTCCAGCAGCCGGATGGCGGCCGCCTTGTCCAGCGGCTCGTTCCCGTTCCCGCACTTCGGGGACTGGACGCAGGACGGGCAGCCGCGCTCGCACTCGCAGGAGGCGATGGCGGTGCGGGTGGCCGTCAGCCACTCGACGGCCCGTCGGAAGCCGCGTTCGGCGAAGCCGGCCCCGCCCGGGTGGCCGTCGTAGACGAACACCGTGGGCAGTCCGGTGTCGGGGTGCAGCGGGACGGAGACGCCGCCGATGTCCCAGCGGTCGCAGGTGGCGAAGAGCGGCAGCAGGCCGATCGAGGCGTGCTCGGCGGCATGGGCGGCGCCGGGCAGCCGGTCGAGCGGGATGTCCGCGTCGAGCAGCTGGTCCTCGGTGACGGACCACCAGACCGCGCGGGTGCGCAGGGTGCGGGGCGGCAGGTCGAGCTTGCTCTCGCCCATGATCTCCCCGGTGGAGATCCGCTTCCGGAGGTAGCCGACCACCTGGTTGACGACCTCCACCGAACCGAAGGTGAGCCGCCCCTCGCCCCACTCGACGGTGGTGTCGGTGCCCAGCACGGAGATGGAGGTGATGTCGCGGGCGGACGTGGTGTACGGCGGATCGGCGGCCTCGACCAGGGCGACCGAGTTCTCCAGGTCGAGCTCCCGGACCAGGAAGGTGCGCCCCTGGTGGAGGTGCACGGCCCCGGTGTGCACGGTGGTGTGGGCGGCCGCGGCGTCCACCGTGCCGAGCAGCCGACCGGTGTCGGCCTCGACGATCTGCACCGGGTTGCCGCCGCTGCCGCGCAGGTCGACGGCGTCGGCCGCGCGCTCGCGGCGGGTCCAGTACCAGGAGCCGTCGCTGCGCCGGCGCAGCAGCCCGCGTCGCTCCAGGACCGGCAGCAGGGGAGCGGTGGACGGCCCGAACAGGTCCAGGTCGGCGTCCGTGAGCGGGAGTTCGGCGGCGGCCGCGCACAGGTGCGGGGCGAGGACGTGGGGGTTGTCGGGGTCGAGCACGGTGGCCTCGACGGGCGCCGCGAACAGCGCCTCCGGGTGGTGTACCAGGTAGGTGTCCAGCGGGTCGTCGCGGGCGATCAGGACGGCCAGCGCGCCCTGCGCCTCGCGGCCCGCCCGCCCGGCCTGCTGCCAGAGCGAGGCCCGGGTGCCGGGGTAGCCGGCCATCAGGACGGCGTCGAGCCCGGAGACGTCGACGCCGAGCTCGAGCGCGGAGGTGGAGGCGACCCCGAGCAGCCGGCCCGACTGCAGGGCGCGTTCCAGCGCCCGGCGTTCGTCGGCGAGGTATCCGCCGCGGTAGGCGGCCACCCGCTCGGCGAGCGGCCGCCCGAGCTGGTCCTGGGCCTGCAGGGCGACCAGTTCGGCGGCCCGGCGGGAGCGGACGAAGACGACGGTGCGGGTCTGCTGCTCCACGAGGTCGGTCAGCAGGTGCGCGGCCTCGGCGGTGGCGGTGCGGCGGACGGGCGCGCCGTGCTCGCCGACGTTCTCGGTCAGCGGCGGCTCCCAGAGGCCGAAGACCATCGGTCCGCGCGGCGAGGCGTCCTCGGTGACGGCCCGGGCGGGCAGACCGGTCAGGCGCTCCGCGGTGGCGGCCGGGTCGGCGGTGGTGGCGGAGGCGAGCAGGAAGGTGGGTGACGACCCGTAGCGGGCGCAGACGCGGCGCAGCCGCCGCAGCACCTGGGCGACGTGCGAGCCGAACACGCCCCGGTAGGCGTGGCACTCGTCGACCACCACGTAGCGCAGCACCTTGAGGAAGGAGGACCAACGGGCGTGGGCGGGCAGGATGCCGCGGTGCAGCATGTCCGGGTTGGTGAGCACGTACGAGGCGTACTGGCGGACCCACTCGCGCTCCTCGGGTGGGGTGTCCCCGTCGTAGAGGGCGGCCCGGACCCGGGGCGGGGCGAGTTCGGCCGCCCGGCGGCGCTGGTCGGCGGCGAGCGCCTTCGTCGGGGCCAGGTAGAGGGCGGTCGCGCCGCGGCCGTTGCGGGCCTCGGTGCCGTCCAGCAGGTCGCTGAGCACCGGGGCCAGGTAGCCGAGCGACTTGCCCGAGGCGGTGCCTGTGGCGATCACCACAGTCTGACCGGTTTTGGCCAGTTCCATCGCTTCTGCCTGGTGCGCCCAGGGCTGTTCCACCCCGACCTCGTGCGCGGCGGCCACGATCTCCGCCCGGATCGATCCGGGCCAGGGTGCATAACGTGCAGGTCGGGCGGGAAGGTGCTCCGTATGGGTGAGCCGGTCGGACCGCCCTCTGCTGGTGGACAGGGTCGTGAGCAGTGCCTCGGGCAGGCTGTGTCGGGGCGGCATGGGGACCCAGTGTGTCACCGGCGTGACGGAGAATCGTCGTAAGCCATCGTGCGGTCATGGTCACAGGTGGTTGAATGTGGCCGTGACGGCCGGATGGCCGTGGGTCGCAGCGCCGGGGTTCGCCACGCGTTGCTGGGCGTGCCCGGGCTCGCGACCATGCGGTGGCGGCTGCCCGGCCGAGGATCGCACATGACGTAGCAAGGCAAGGTGCTGGAGGTTCCGTGGACCTGTCCCTGTCGACCCGTTCAGTCGGCGATCGTACGGTCGTCGAGGTTGGCGGCGAGATCGATGTGTACACCGCCCCGAAGCTGCGGGAGCAGCTGGTCGAGCTCGTCAACGACGGCAAGTACCACCTCGTCGTCGACATGGAAGGCGTGGACTTCCTCGACTCGACCGGCCTGGGTGTGCTGGTGGGCGGTCTGAAGCGGGTGCGCGCCCACGAGGGCTCGCTGCGCCTCGTCTGCAACCAGGAGCGCATCCTGAAGATCTTCCGCATCACCGGCCTGACCAAGGTCTTCCCGATCCACACCTCGGTGGACGACGCGGTCAACGCGACCGACTGACGCGGCCGGGCCGGCCCGCGGGCCGGCCCGTTCGTTTCCACGCGTCCGGGTGCGCCGGGGTCTCGACGGCCCCGGCGCCCACCCGGCCGCCCAGGGCCGGTTCGACCGGCCCGCAGGGGCCGCACTGCCGGCCCTTGGCCGGAGCACCCCGAGGGGGAGAGATGGCAACCGTCGAACTTCGATTCAGCGCGCTTCCCGAGCACGTGCGGACGGCCAGGCTGGTCGCCGCGGCCGTCGCCAGACGGGCCGGGGTCGACGAGTCGGTGCTCGACGAGGTGCGCCTCGCGGTCGGCGAGGCGTGTTCCCGTGCGGTCGGCCTGCACCAGCGCGGTGGTGTCGGCGGCACGGTCCGGGTCGCGTTGACCGACCAGGAGAAGCGTTTCCTCATCGAGGTCGAGGACGAGGCCGGTCCGGTCGGCGTCCCGGCCTCCGGGGCCGCCGAGGGCGACCCGGACGAGGACACCCTGGGCCTCGCGGTGATCACCGGCCTGGTCGAGGACCTGGAGGTCACCGACGGCGCCGAGGGCGGTCTGATCCGGATGAGCTGGCCGCTCTCCGTCGAGTCCGTCGCGGTCTGACCGGCCGTCCGCGCCGGTCCGTACCGGCCTGCGCCGGTCCGCGGTCTCCTGCGGCCCTTCCCGGCCCTCCGCCGCCACGCCCGTCACCGGACGCCCCGCAGCCCTGCGTCCGTACCGCCCCCGCACGGCTCGTGCGGTCGCACGGCCCGCACGGCCCCTGCGGTCGTACGGCCCCGCACGGCTCGTGCGCCCGTGCCCGGCGCGATCGGCACGGGCCGCTCGGCAGCCGCTCGCGGAGCGGTCGCGCGGTGGTCCAGTCCCTGGGAACGCGTTGACAAACCGTCGCGCACGGCGGTTCGCTGCTTCCGGCACGACCGGCTCCGATCACTGATCGGACCTGTCGCGGAAGAAGAAGAGCATGCGGATCCGCATCCTGTGGCCGGCCGGTCAGGCCACCGCCACGCTGGCGACCACGCCCACCGCCGAGGCGCTCTGGGCCGAGCTGCCGATCAGTTCCTCGGCCAGCACCTGGGGCGAGGAGGTCTACTTCGGCACGCCAGTCAGCGTGCCGCGCGAGGCCGGCGCCCGGCAGGTCGTCGAGCCCGGCACGGTCGCCTTTTGGACGGACGGCGACAGCCTCGCGCTGCCCTACGGGCCGACGCCGATCGCGCGCGACGGCGAGTGCCGGCTGGCCAGCCCCTGCAACGTCCTCGGCGCCCTGGACGGGGACGCCCGGGTGCTGCGCACCGTCCGGCCCGGTGACCCGATCCGGGTCGAACGCGCCTGAGCCGGCGCCGGGGCGGGCGGGCGGCGGCCGGATCCGGGAACCGGGGTGCGGGTGACGGCCGTGTAGGTTCGACGACCGAAGACGACCGAACCGAAAGGCTTCTCCCGGTGAACAAGCGACTGCTGGCCGTACCCGCCCTCGGCGCGCTGCTCGCGTTCGGCGCCGTCGGCTGCGGCGACGACAACGCCAAGCAGCTGGAGTCCTGGGCGTCCAACGTCTGCGGGGCGGCGAAGGACCCGATCGCCCAGGCGCAGACGGCCCTCGCCGACACCGGCCAGGTGAAGACCGGTGAGGTCCCGGCCGATCTGCAGAAGCGGCTCTCCGCCGACATCGGGCGGCTGGCCAAGACCAACCAGGACATCGCGGCGGCCATCAACTCGGCCGGTGCGCCCAAGGTGGACTCCGGCGCGAACCTGCAGCAGGACACCGTCGCCGAGCTGACCAAGGCGGCCGACGGCTACCAGGACGTCCAGAAGAAGCTGGACGCGCTGCCCAACGACGACCAGGCGAAGTTCGCGGACGGGCTGCGCAGCGTCGCCGACCAGGTGCAGAAGCTGGCCTCGCTCTCCACCCAGGCGCAGGCCAAGCTGCAGCGCGGCGAGCTCGGTGCGGCGATGGCGAAGCAGGAGGGCTGCAAGCCCGGGGCCGCCACGGCCCCGAGCGGCGGCGCGACCGGCTCGCCGGACGCCGGGGCGACCGGGGCGACGGGTTCGCCGGCGGCGACCCCCGCGCCGGGTGCGACCGACGGCGCCGGCGCGTCCGGTTCCCCCGCCGCGGGCTCCCCCTCCGCCGGTGCCACCGGTGCTCCGGCCGCGCCGCCGGCCGGCCCGGGCAGCCCGGCGCCCAGCGCGAGCTGACCCCGGGACCGGTCCCGCGCCGGTCCGGTACCGGCCCCGGAACCGCAGCCCCTGCGGGCTTCGGGGCCCGGGCCCCGAAGCCCCGCCGCCGGGCGGCCCGGTGCGGCGGCCGGGGCCCGTGGGGCGGGGGACAATGGCGGGGTGACCAGTAGCCCCGTTCTCGACCTGACCCGCCTCGCCAAGCTGCGGGAGGCGTTGCTCGCCGCCTCGTTCACCGCCGACGGGTGCCTCGACCTGCTCGGGCCCACCGGGTACGCGGCGCTGGCCCGCAGCGAGGCGGTGCCCGCGCTGCGCGCGACCCGGGGCGGCAGCCCGCTGGAGACCCTGGTGCGGCTGTTCCTGCTGCAGCAGCCGGTGCCGTACCGGGCGGCGGCCGCGGCGCTGCCGGTGGAGGACTGTCTGGCCGACGGCTGGCTGCGCCCCGACGGTGACCGGGTGCGTGCCACGGTGGACGTCCGGCCGTACGCCAACGAGGTGGCCGGCCTGCCCAGTTCGGACGCCTGGGTGGTCTCCGACCTGGGCTGCGCGGTGGGCGGCGCGGGCGGCATCGGCTCCGGCGAGACCGCGCACGGGGTGGCCCGCAGGGACTTGGTGCTGGGGGTCGGCGGCGCGTCGACCACGCTGGCCAACGTCACCGTGCGCCGCCCCGTCCGGGCCGCGCTGGACCTCGGTTCGGGCTCCGGCGTGCAGGCGCTGCACGCGGCCCGGCACGCCCAGCGGGTGACCGCCACCGACCTGAACCCGCGTGCGCTGCGCTTCACCGAGCTGACCCTGGCGCTGTCCGGTTTCGACCACGCCGAGGCGCTCGCCGGGAGCCTCTTCGAACCGGTCGGGGAGCGGAGGTTCGACCTGATCGTCTCCAACCCGCCGTTCGTGATCTCGCCGGCCGGCCGGTTCACCTACCGGGACGGCGGCATGGCGGGCGACGACCTGTGCCGCAGCCTGGTCCGCTCGGCCGCCGCCCACCTGGAGCCGGGCGGCTACTGCCAGTTGCTCGCCAACTGGCAGCACGTCAAGGGCGAGGACTGGCACGAGCGGCTGGCCGGCTGGGTGGCCGGCACCGGGCTGGACGCCTGGATCGTCCAGCGCGAGGTCCAGGACCCGGCCCAGTACGCCGAGTTGTGGCTGCGGGACGGCGGTGACCACCGCGGCCCCGGCGGTGACTACCAGGCCCGCTACGGCGAGTGGCTGGACGCTTTCGAGGCGGGCCGGGTCGAGGGCGTCGGCATGGGCTGGATCACCCTGCGGGCGAGCGGCGCCGAGCGCCCGACCGTCCGGGTGGAGGAGTGGCCGCACCCGGTGGAGCAGCCGCTCGGCCCGCACATCGAGGAGTGGTTCGACCGGCAGGACTTCCTGCGCTCGCACGACGACGCGGGCCTGCTCGCGGCCCGGTACGTGCTGGCCGACGAGGTGGTGCAGGAGCAGGTCGGCGCGCCGGGCGCGGAGGACCCGGAGCACGTGATCCTGCGTCACAACCGCGGCATGCGGCGGGCCACCAAGGTGGACACGGTGGGTGCCGGTTTCGTCGGGGTCTGTGACGGGACGCTGTCGGCGGGCGAGATCGTGGACGCCATCGCGCAGCTGCTCGGCGAGGACCGGGTGGTGCTGCGCGACCGGGTGCCGGAGTCGCTGCGGCTGCTGACCGAGCAGGGCTTCGTCCGCCCGGTGGGCTGACCGGGGCCGCGGGCCCCGGAGGAGGGGCGGCGGGGTACCCGGTTCACCCGCTCGTACCCGCCGGTTCGTCCGGTGGTCGCCGGGCGGCCGCCGCCCGTTGGCCCCCGGCTGTGAGGCTCTGTCCACAGGCTGTGGACAGAGCTGGGGAGCCGGGGGCCAGGGGTGGACACGACGACGGCGACGGTGGGCGGGCTGGTGCTCGCCCTCTTCGGTGGCGTGCTGCTGCTCTGGTGCGCCGCCGAAGTGCGCCTTCGCCACCGCGTGCGCCGCAGGGGGGCCGCGGCGGTGGCGACGGTGGTGGCCGAGGACGAGGCGCACGGTCACCTCGACAGCGCGCCGCTGCTCTCCTTCCCGGTGATGCCCGTGGTCGGCGGACCGGGTGGGGGCCGGATCGCCGAGCTCGTGCTCACCCGTCCGCGCGGTCACACCCCGTTGCGCCGACCGGACCGCTTCGTGCCCGGTGCCACGGTGCGGGTCTGCTACGACCCGAGCCGGCCGGACCGGGTGGTGCTGGCGGCCGGGGAGCTCCGCCGGGCCGTGCTCGCCGACCTGCTGTGGGGCCTGCTGGGCGCGGGCTGCCTGGTGGCGGGTGCCGGGCTGCTCGTCGCGGCCGGCGGCTGAGCTCCGGGCGGCCGGCCCGGAGCGGCGGTGCGGCGACGCTCCGCCGGGGCGCCGGCCCGGCGCGGACACGCCGTGGACGTGGCGTCGGCGCGGGGGCGGGGGCCGTCCGCGGGGCGTCGCGGCCGTGGTGCGCGGAGCGTGGGCCTCGGGGGCGACGATTTTCCGTTGACAGATTTTGAAATCCGTCATTCCATCCTCCGGAACCCGCCGAAGCCCCCCTCCGCGGGGCGCGAACCTCCGTCATCGGGTTACCGTTCGAGTGGCGTCGGTGAGCCCGGCAAGCGAAAACGCGGGATCCGTCCGTTTGACAAGGGTGGCCGGGGTACGGTCACACTCCGCTGGTGGGGTCGTCGTGCAGCGGCAGCCCCGGGACGGTTGCGGGGTCGGGCGGAGCGCAGCCCGTGCTGCCGGCGCCGACCAGCCACATAACGACCGGGAGAGAAGAGCGAAGGTGTCCCCGAGCAGCGAGACCGCGCACGGACAGCGACTCGTCATTGTCGAGTCGCCGGCCAAGGCGAAGACGATCAAGGGCTACCTGGGCCCCGGCTACATCGTCGAGGCGAGCGTCGGGCACATCCGCGACCTGCCCAGCACCGCGGCCGAGGTCCCGGACAAGTACACCGGCGAGGTGCGCCGCCTCGGGGTGGACGTCGATCACGACTTCGCGCCCATCTACGTGGTCAACGCGGACAAGAAGTCCCAGGTCAGCAAGTTGAAGTCGCTGCTCGCGGAGTCCGACGAGCTCTTCCTCGCCACTGATGAGGACCGCGAGGGCGAGGCCATCGCGTGGCACCTCCAGCAGGTGCTCAAGCCCAAGGTGCCGGTGCACCGGATGGTCTTCCACGAGATCACCAAGTCGGCGATCCAGGAGGCGGTGGCCAACCCGCGCGAGCTCAACCAGCGCCTGGTCGACGCCCAGGAGACCCGCCGCATCCTCGACCGCCTGTACGGCTTCGAGGTCTCGCCGGTGCTGTGGAAGAAGGTCATGCCGAAGCTGTCGGCCGGCCGCGTGCAGTCCGTCGCGACCCGCCTGGTGGTGGAGCGCGAGCGGGAGCGGATGGCCTTCCGCAGCGCCTCCTACTGGGACCTGGTCGGCACCTTCGGCACCGGCCGCACCCCGGCCGACGCGGCCAACCCGGAGACCTTCGGCGCCCGGCTCTCCTCGGTGGACGGCAAGCGGATCGCCAGCGGCCGCGACTTCGGCTCGGACGGCCGGCTGAAGGCCGCCAGCACCAACACCCTGCACCTGGACGAGCAGGCGGCGCGTCAGCTGGCCGCCGCCCTGGAGCAGACCTCGTTCAGCGTCCGCAGCGTCGAGTCCAAG
This sequence comes from Kitasatospora sp. NPDC004745, assembly GCF_042873275.1. Lineage (NCBI taxonomy): Bacteria > Bacillati > Actinomycetota > Actinomycetes > Kitasatosporales > Streptomycetaceae > Kitasatospora > Kitasatospora sp. NPDC004745. The sequence continues at coordinate 318,539 of NZ_JBIALK010000006.1, forward strand.
CCCTACCGCCGCTCGCCGTACGCGCCGTTCCGCACCACCACGCTCCAGCAGGAGGCGAGCCGCAAGCTCGGCTTCGGCGCCAAGCGGACCATGCAGGTGGCCCAGAAGCTGTACGAGAACGGCTTCATCACCTATATGCGCACCGACTCGACCACGCTGTCGGAGACGGCGGTCTCCGCCGCCCGGGCGCAGGTCACCCAGCTGTACGGCGCCGACTACCTGCCGGACGCCCCGCGCACCTACGCCAGCAAGGTCAAGAACGCGCAGGAGGCGCACGAGGCCGTCCGCCCGTCCGGCGACCGCTTCCGCACCCCCGCCGAGACCGGCCTGGCCGGGGACGACTTCCGGCTCTACGAGCTGATCTGGATGCGCACCGTCGCCTCCCAGATGAAGGACGCGACCGGGCAGTCGGTGACCGTCAGGGTCGGCGGGGCCGCCGCGGACGGCCGGGACGCCGAGTTCTCCGCCTCCGGCAAGATCATCACCTTCCACGGCTTCCTCAAGGCCTACGTCGAGGGCGCCGACGACCCGAACGCCGAGCTGGACGACCGGGAGCGCAGGCTGCCGCAGGTCGCCGAGGGCGACCCGCTGGCCGCCGAGCAGCTCACCCCGGAGGGGCACGCCACCAAGCCCCCGGCGCGCTACACCGAGGCCTCGCTGGTCAAGGAGCTGGAGGACCGGGAGATCGGCCGCCCCTCCACCTACGCCTCGATCATCGACACCATCATCCAGCGCCGCTACGTGTTCAAGAAGGGGACGGCGCTCGTTCCGTCGTTCCTCTCCTTCGCCGTGGTCAACCTGCTGGAGAAGCACTTCGGCCGGCTGGTCGACTACGACTTCACCGCCAAGATGGAGGACGACCTCGACCGCATCGCGGCCGGCGAGGCGAAGTCCGTGCCGTGGCTGAAGCGCTTCTACTTCGGTGAGGGCGAGGGCGTGGCCACCGGCGGCGCCGCCGAGGCCGGCAACGGCGACGGCGACCACCTCGGCGGTCTGAAGGAACTGGTCACCGACCTCGGCGCGATCGACGCCCGGGAGATCAGCTCCTTCCGGATCAGCGAGGACATCACGCTGCGGGTCGGCCGCTACGGCCCGTACGTGGAGCGCGCCTCCGAGGTCGAGGGCGAGCCCGGCCAGCGCGCCGACATCCCGGACGACCTGCCGCCGGACGAGCTCACCGTCGAGCTGGCCGAGGAACTGCTGGCCAGCCCCAGCGGAGACTTCGAGCTGGGCGCGGACCCGGTCAGCGGCAACCAGCTGGTCGCCAAGAAGGGCCGCTTCGGCCCGTACGTGACCGAGATCCTGCCCGAGGGCACGCCCAAGACCGGCAAGAACGCCGTCAAGCCGCGCACCGCCTCGCTCTTCCAGTCGATGTCGCTGGACACCGTCACCCTGGAGGACGCGCTGCGGCTGCTCTCGCTGCCGCGCGTGGTCGGCGCCGACGCCGAGGGTGTGGAGATCACCGCGCAGAACGGCCGCTACGGCCCGTACCTCAAGCGCGGCACCGACTCCCGCTCGCTCACCAGCGAGGACCAGCTCTTCACGATCACCCTGGACGAGGCGCTGGCGATCTACGCCCAGCCGAAGCAGCGCGGCCGGGCCGCCGCCGCCCCGCCGCTCAAGGAGCTGGGCACCGACCCGGTCAGCGAGCGCCCGGTGGTGGTCAAGGACGGCCGGTTCGGCCCGTACGTGACCGACGGCGAGACCAACGCGACGCTCCGCAAGGACGACGAGGTCGAGACCATCACGCCGGAGCGCGGCTACGAGCTGCTCGCCGAGAAGCGGGCGCGCGGGCCGGTGAAGAAGGCGGCCAAGAAGGCCCCCGCCAAGAAGGCGGCGGCCAAGAAGGCGACGACGACCAAGACCACAGCCACCAAGACGGCCGCGAAGAAGACCGCCGCCAAGAAGACGGCGGTGAAGAAGACCGCGGCCAAGACGACGGCGGCCAAGAAGACCGCCGCGAGCAAGACCGCGACCACCGACGAGGGCTGATCCCCCGCCAGTGCCGCCGGGCCCGCGCCCCCCGCTCCGGGGGCGCGGGCCCGTGGTCGTCCGGGCTACGTGCGCGAATCGTCACAGGCCGGTGATGAGCGCGAACCGGAACCCCGTTCATCTCATTCCGGTCAAGCCCCGCCCGCTACGCTGACCGTATGACGAGCGAGGAGCAGCCCACCCCCAGCGCCGCCCCGGCCGCCAGAGCCGCGGCGCCGGACCTGCCCGGGGTCGCGCCCGCCGGAACCCCGGTCGACCGGGCCCGGGCGCTGCTGCGGACACGTCCCTACCGGCGCCTGTGGACCACCCAGCTGATCGGCGGCACCGGCGACCGGCTCGGGCTGCTGGTGCTGCTCGTGCTCACCGTGGTCTCCGCCGCCCTCGGCGGCCAGTTCGGCGACCTGCCGCGCAGCCTCGCCTTCGCCGTGACCGCCGTCCTCGCCGTGCGGCTGCTGGCCGCCGGACTGGTCGGGGTGGCGCTGCTCGGCCCGGTGCACCGGCTGGTCGCCGGGAAGCTGGACCGGCGCTGGACGCTGCTCGGCGCCGACGCGCTGTGCGCCCTGCTGATCGGCCTCGCGCCCTGGTGGACGGTCTGGCTGTCCTCCGGTGCGCGGCCCTCCGCCGCCGCCACCTACGTGCTGCTCGCCACGGTGTTCCTCACCGGCGGTGCCGAGCGGGTCCGGGCGATCGCCAGGGACGTCGCCGTCCCGGGCCTGCTGCCGCCCGCCGACCCGTACGCGCCCGCCGCCGAGCAGCGGCCGGCCGCCGTCAACCTGGACACCGTCCGGAGCATCGACCGCTTCACCGGCTGGGCCACCGCGCCGCTCGCGGCCGCCGGCCTGGTCGCCCTCACCCTCCTGAACAACATCGGCGCGGCGCTCGGCTCGGACTGGCTCCGCGCCCACCAGGTCACCTTCGCCGCGCTCGGCGCGGCCGGCCTGTTCGCCGTCGCGGCCGTCCGCGACCACCTCCAGCAGCTGCCCGTCGGCCCGGTGACCGCCGCGCCGCACTCGCCGCTGCAGGGGCTGCGCGCCCCGACCGACGCCACGCCCGGGCCCGCGCTGGGCAAGGGCCGCACCGGCAGCGCCCCGTACTTCACCTTCGCCGTCGCGGCCGGCTTCGCCTCGATGGCCGGCGTCGCCGCGCTGGCCCTGCTCACCGCCGCCGAGCACCGCGCCGGGCCGATCGGGTACGGGCTGCTGGTGCTGGCCGCCACCGCGGCGCCCGCGCTCGGCGCCCGGCTGACCCGGGCCACGCTGCCCGCGCTCTCCCGCCGCCGGCTGCTCGCGCTGGCGCTGCTCACCGAGGGCGTGGCGCTGATCCTCGCCGGGCTGGTGCTGGACTTCGTGCTGGTCCTGGGGCTCACCGTGCTGGCCGGCCTGACCGCCGGGATCATCGTCTCCACCGGCCGCACCCTGCTCGCCCAGGAGGTCGAGGAGGCCCGGCTGCCGAAGGTCACCGAGCACCTGTACGCGGTGCTGCGGGTCGTGGTCGGCGCCGCGCTGGTGGTCGTCCCGCTGATCGCCGCGGCCTACGGGGACGTCGAGTACGGCACGGTCGAGCCCGGCTCGTTCACCTTCATCCACGGCGGCGCGGCGCTCGCCGTCGCCACCTCGGGGCTGCTCACGCTCGTGCTGGCCGCCGTCGTGCTGCTGCGGACCGACGACCGGCGCGGCACCGCGCCGTTCGGCCGGGACCTGGTGGACGCGGTGCGCGGCGCCGGCGGGCCGACCCCGCACCGGGGCGCCGGCACCGGCTTCTTCATCGCCCTGGAGGGCGGCGACGGGGCCGGCAAGTCCACCCAGGCGCAGGCGCTCGCCGAGTGGATCCGCGGCAAGGGGCACGAGGTCGTGCTCACCCGCGAGCCCGGCGGCAGCCCGGTCGGCCAGCGGCTGCGCGGCCTCGTCCTGGACGTCGGCAACACCGGCCTGTCGCACCGCGCCGAGGCGCTGATCTACGCCGCCGACCGCGCCGAGCACGTCGAGAACGTCATCCGGCCGGCCCTCGCCCGGGGCGCCGTGGTGATCACCGACCGGTACATGGACTCCTCGATCGCCTACCAGGGAGCCGGGCGCGACCTGGCCGCCACCGAGGTCTCCCGGATCTCGCGCTGGGCGACCGGCGGGCTGCTGCCCGACCTGACCGTCGTGCTGGACGTCGACCCGACCAAGGCCCGCGAGCGGTTCACCGAGGCGCTCGACCGGCTGGAGTCCGAGCCGACCGAGTTCCACCAGCGGGTCCGGGCCGGCTTCCTCGCCCTCGCGGCCGCCGACCCGGCGCGCTACCTGGTCGTCGACGGCAGCCAGGCCCCCGGCTCCGTCACCACCGCGATCCGGCACCGGCTCGACCGCGAGCTGCCCCTCTCCGAGCAGGAGAAGGCCGCCCGCGCCGAGCAGGAGCGGCTCGCCCGTGAGGAGGCCGAGCGCCGCGCCGCCGAGGAGGCCCGCAGGAAGGCCGAGGCGGAGGCCGCCGAGCGCAAGCGCCAGGAGCTGCTGGAGCAGCTGCGCGCCGAGCAGGCGGAGAAGGAGCGGCTCGCGAAGGAGGAGGCCGAGCGGGTAGCCGCCGAGGCCCGCCGCAAGGCCGAGGAGGAGGCGCGCCGCCGGGCGGAGGAGGAGGCCCGGCTCAGGGCCGAGCAGGAGGAGCAGCGCCGCCGCGCCGAGGAGGCCCGGCTGGCCGCGGAGGCCGCCGAGCGCAAGCGGCTCGCCGACGAGGCGGCCGCCCAGGCCGAGCTCCAGCGGCAGCGCGAGCTGGCCCGGGAGGAGCAGCGCCGCCGCGCCGAGGAGGCGCTGCAGCGGGCCGAGGAGGCCCGGCTGGCGCAGGCCGCCGCGCTCGCGGCCGCGGCGGCCGCGGCGCAGACGGCGGCGGAGCGGGCGGCCGGCACGCCCGGGGCGGGTGCGCCCGGGGACGCCGTGACCACCGAGCTGCGGGCCGTCCGGGAGGACCGGCCCACCGACGACGCGACCCGGGAGCTGGCGCTGCCGGACCACCGGGCGGGCGCCGGGGCGCCGGAGGCCGTCGAGACGACCGCGCCGCTGCCGGCGGTCCCGCCGGCGGCCGTGGACGAGACCGCGGTGCTGCCGAAGGTCTCGGCGGAGACCGAGCGGACGGCGCTGCTGCCGAAGGTCCCCGCGGACGCCGAGCGGACGGCGCTGTTGCCGCGCGTCGAGCCGGACCGCCCGCAGCCGGAGCGTGCGCAGCCGGGCCGTGCGGAGTCCGGCCGTGCGGAGCGGGCCGGGGCCGAGCCCGTCCGGCCGCAGCCGGGCGGCGCCGGGGCGGACCGGACCGGGGACCGGGTGCCGCCGGGGCTGTGGCGCGCGGAGCCGGCGGACGGCACCCGTGAGCTGCCCGCGGTCGACGCGGACCCGCAGGCCACCGCCGAGCGGCCACGGCCCGAGTGGGCCGAGGAGACGCCGATGGACGACCTGCCGAGCCTCACCGACACCCTGCTCGGCTCGCGAGACGAGTGGGCGGACTGGGAGCAGCGCGGCGCCCGGCCCCCGCAGGACCCGGGCGCCGGCCGCGCCGGGGACGGCGGAACGGACGGGGACGGGGACGGCGGCAAGGGCAAGGGCCGCCGCTGGCGCCGCCGGGGCTGACCCCGGAGCGGACGCGGACGACGGGCGGCGCCGCCCGGGGTGGGGAACCCCGGCGGCGCCGCCCGTCGCCGTTCTGGCCCGGACGGGCCGGGTCGGGCCGGCTCGGGGCGACGGCGCCGGGGGTGTCGCAGCGGACCCGTATGCTCGACGGCGGGGAAGGGGCGCCAGGAGCGCCGCCGTACGGAGCTTGGGAGCAGCAGTGGCCGTCTGGGACGACCTGGTGGGCCAGGAGCGGGTGGTCGAGCAGCTCACCGCCGCGGCCCGGGCGGCCGGGGCGACCGTCGCGGCCGGTCGCGGTGCGGCCCCGGAGCCGGGCGGGAACGCCTCCCTGATGACGCACGCCTGGCTGTTCACCGGCCCGCCCGGAGCCGGTCAGGTCACCGCCGCGCGCTCGTTCGCCGCCGCCCTCCAGTGCACCAGCCCGGACCTCGCGCTCGGCGGCACGCCCGGCTGCGGGTTCTGCGACGGCTGCCACACCGTGCTGGCCGGCAGCCACGCCGACGTCAAGTACGTCCGGACGGACGGCCTGTCCATCGGCGTCGGGGACATGCGCGAGCTGGTCCTGCGCGCCTCCAGCTACCCGACCGGCGGACGCTGGTCGGTGATCCTCGTCGACGCCGCCCACCGGCTCACCGAGGCCGCCGCGAACGCCCTGCTCAAGGGCGTCGAGGAGCCCTCGCCGCGGACCGTCTGGCTGCTCTGCGCCCCCTCCGTCCAGGACGTGCTGCCGACGATCCGCTCGCGCTGCCGCCTGCTCGTGCTGCGCACCCCGGCCGCCGAGGCGGTCGCCGACATGCTGGTCCGCCGGGACGGCGTCGAGCCCGAGACGGCCCGGCTGGCGGCGCTGGCCGGGCAGGGCGACGTCGAGCGGGCGCGCCGGCTGGCCGTCGACGACCAGGCCCGCAGCCGGCGCACCGAGGTGCTGCGGATCCCGCTGGAGGTCGGCGACATCGGCGGCTGCCTGGCCGCCGCCCAGCGCCTGGTCGACACCGCCAAGGCCGACGCCGAGGCGCTCGCCGAGACCCAGGACGCCAGGGAGACCGACGACCTGAAGGCCGCCTACGGCGCCGCCGAGGGCAGCAAGGCGCCGCGCGGCATGGCCGGGGCGGTCAAGGAGCTGGAGAAGCGGCAGAAGAGCCGGGCCACCCGGACCCGCCGGGAGACCCTCGGCGTCGCGCTGCTCGACCTGCTCGGCTTCTACCGGGACGTGCTCGCGATCCAGCTCGGCTCCACCGGCGCGCTCGCCAACGAGGACCAGCGGCAGGCACTGAACCGGGTCGCCCAGGCCGGCCCGCCGGAGGGCACGCTGCGCCGGATCGAGGCCGTGCTGGCCTGCCGCCGCGCGCTGGACCGCAACGTGGACCCGCTGCTCGCCGTCGAGGCGATGACGGTGGCGCTGCGCGCCGGCTGACCCCGCCCGTCGGCACACCCCGCCCGTCGGCGCACCCGCCCGTCGGCGCACCCCGCGGAGGGCCGACCCTAGGCCTCCCGGCGCTGGCCAGCTGTCCCACCTTCGAGTGAACGAGCGCCACGCGCCGGGCACACCCGCGTGTGACCGCCCGCCCGTTGTGCACGCTGGGGGCCGACTGCGCCCCGGTGCCGGGGCCGTCGTCTCCCGACGGAGCCGGGCCGTGCCCGGCCCCGGCCCTCCTCCCGAGGTGGTGCGTCCCATGGTTCGTCCGCTCCTCGTCATCCCCCTGCTGGCGGCCGCCCTGGGCGGGATCTGGCTGGCCCGCGGCGCGCTCCAGCGCTGGCGGGACCTGCGGGCCGCCGAGACCTACGAGCTGGCCGGGGACCGCTGGCCGATGCTGCTGCGGGCGGCCGGGGCGATGGTCTGCGGGGTCTGCGTCACCGCGCTGACGCTGCTCACCGCACTCGGGGCCTTCGGTGGCTTCGGCCACGGCGACCGGCCGACGGACCGGGCGGAGTCGGCCGTCGACGCGGCCGAGACGGTGCCGAGCGCGGTCGCCGCGGCGCGGCAGCAGGCGGCGCCGCCGGCCGCCGCCGAACCGGCCGCGGCCTCGACGCCCGCCGCACCGCCCGTCGTCGCCAGCAGGTTCGACAGCGTCGGTCGCCCCGGCGGCGGGGAGCTGCTGCAGTCCGCGGTGCTCGGCCCGGACGGGCGCCCGCGCAACGTGCGGGTCTGGTTGCCGCCGCAGTACGCCAAGGAGCCGAACGCCCGCTTCCCGGTGGTGGTGATGCAGGCGGCCGCGCCGAGCAGGACCGCCGACGCCGAGGTCCCGGACGTCTTCGACGGGATCGCCTCGGCGCTGCAGGTCGGCCGGGCCCGCCCGTTCATCCTGGTCGCCCCCGAGGCGCCGAACGGCACCGCGCACCCCTGCGAGCTGGTCGCGGCGGCCCCGGCCGCCGTCGCCGACGACGCGGCGCTGCGCACCACCGTCGCGGCCTCCTTCCGGACCCTGCCGCCCGGCCCGGCCTCCTGGGGGACCCTCGGCGTCGAGGGCGGCGCGCCCTGCGCGGCCGCCGCCGGGCTGGCCCGCCCCGACCTGTACGGCGCGGCCGCCGCGGTCTCCGGCCGGTACGACACCGCCGCGCTGGCCCAGACCGGTGCCGAGGCCCCGGCCGGCAGCGCTGCGAAGCTGCTGCTGGCCGCGGCCAAGGGGGACGCCGCCGGGCTGGACGCGGCCCGCAAGCTCCAGGCCGGGCTGAAGGGCGGCGCCGGTGCGGCGGCCAAGGCCGACGTGCGGATCTCGGACAACGTGCAGGACTACACCCCCGACCGGGAGCGGCTGCGGCTGGTCCGGCAGGCGGCGCAGTTCCTGGCCGAGGCGCTGGCCAAGGCGTCCTGACGGCCGCGCGAGCGGGCTACGCTGCCCGGTACCCGGAGCGGGTACCGGGCGGCTGCTTTCCCGCCGGGCCCGACCGGGCGCCCCGGCGGACTTCTTCGTCTTCGTCGGACCGAGCGCTGGAGAGGAACCGGATGAGGGCCACCGGGCGGGTACTGGCCGCGACGCTCGCCGCCGGGCTGCTGACGGGCGGCTGCGGCGCGGGCGCGCCCGGGGGGTCGGGGGCCGGGCCGTCCGGCCCCGCCGGGGCGGCCGCCACGGACGCGGCCGGTGCGGGGGCGGCCTCCGCGGCGGCCGGGGCCACGCCGCTGGAGCCGCTGCCCGCGGCGGTGCCGGCCGCGCTCGCGCCCTACTACGCGCAGCGGCCGGGCTGGCAGCCCTGCGACGGCGGGTTCGAGTGCACCACCTTCCGGGTGCCGCTGGACTACGACCGGCCGGGCGACGGCGACCTCACCCTGGCGGCCGTCCGGGCCCCGGCGGCTCCCGAGGGGGCCGGCCGGGAGGGCCGGCTCGGCTCGCTGCTGCTGAACCCGGGCGGGCCCGGCGGGTCGGCGGTCGAGTACGTGGAGGCGGTGGCCCGGACGTACGACGGCGGCGTGCGCGCCCGGTACGACCTGGTCGGCCTCGACCCGCGCGGGGTCGGCCGGAGCAACCCGGTCACCTGCCTGAGCGGGGAACGGATGGACGCCTTCACGGCCGTCGGCCTCACCCCGGGCGACCAGGGCGGGATCGACGCGCTGGTCGCCGCGGACAAGGAGTTCGCCGAGGGCTGCCGGCAGCGGGTCGGCTCCGCGCTCGGCCACCTGAGCACCGTCGAGGCGGCCCGCGACATGGACGTGCTGCGGGCCCTGCTCGGCGACGAGCGGCTGAACTACGTCGGCAAGTCCTACGGCACCTTCCTCGGCGCCACCTACGCGGGGCTCTTCCCCGGCCGGGTCGGGCGGCTGGTGCTGGACGGCGCGATGGACCCGGCGCTCGACTCGGTCACCGGCAACCGCACCCAGGCGGGCGGCTTCGAGACCGCCTGGGCGGCCTTCGCCAGGGACTGCGCCCGGCGGGAGGACTGCCCGCTCGGCCGCACCGAGCAGCAGGTCGGCGAGCAGCTCACCGCCCTGTTCGCGACCGTCCGGGCGCAGCCGCTGCCGAGCGCGGACAACGGCCGCCGGCTCACCGGCGCGCAGGCGACCACCGGCGTCATCGAGGCCATGTACGCCGACTACCTCTGGCCCAAGCTGCGCGCCGCGCTCGGCGACGCCAGGGCCGGCGACGGCACCGCCCTGCTGCGCCTGTCCGACGCGTACTACGGGCGGGAGGCGGACGGCTCGTACCCCAACCTGATGTTCGCCAACACCGCGGTGAACTGCCTGGACCTGCCCGCCCCGTTCGCCGGGCCGGGGGACGTGCTGCGCGCGGTGCCGGACTTCGAGCGGGCCTCGCCGCACTTCGGCCGCGACATGGCGTGGATGGCGCTGACCTGCGCCTACTGGCCGGTCCGGGCGACCGGTGCGGCGCACACCATCCGGGCCGCCGGGGCCGCCCCGATCGTGGTCGTCGGCACCACCCGGGACCCGGCCACGCCGTACGCGTGGGCGCAGTCGCTGGCCGGGCAGCTGGAGTCGGGGCGGCTGCTCACCTACGACGGGGACGGGCACACCGCGTACGGGCGGCACGACGCCTGCGTGGACGGGGCGGTCAACCGTTTCCTGCTCACCGGCGAGGCCCCTGAGCAGGGGAAGCGCTGCGGCCGCTAGGGCGCGCCCCGGGCGCGGGGCGGTGCCGCGGGTGCGGCCGCGGGGCCGGATGGTTGCAGCTTCAATCGATCACCGGTGCGACGTTACGATGAGCGCCCCCCTGCCCCCGTCCCCACCGGAGCGCACCGTGCTCGGAGTCAACGACCTGGCGACCTACGTCCTCGGCGCCCTCGTCATCATCCTGCTCCCCGGACCCAACTCCCTGTACGTGCTGTCCGTCGCCGCCCGCAAGGGCGTCCGGACCGGCTACCGGGCCGCCGCCGGCGTCTTCGTCGGCGACTTCACGCTGATCAGCCTCACCTCGCTGGGCGCCGCCTCCCTCCTGAAGGCCAACCCGGCCGTCTTCGCGGTGGTCAAGTTCGGCGGCGCCGCCTACCTGCTCTGGATCGGCTTCGGCATGCTGCGGGCCGCCCGCCAGCTCTGGCGCGAGCGCCGGGCCGTCGCCGACCCGGAGGCGCAGGCGGCTCCCGAGGCCGTCGAGCGGCCGTTCCGCCGAGCCCTGGTGATCAGCCTGCTGAACCCGAAGGCGATCCTCTTCCTGCTCTCCTTCTTCACCCAGTTCGTCGACCCGGGCTACGGCCGGCCGGTGCTCTCCTTCGCCCTGCTCGGCGGGATCCTGCAGACGTTCAGCATGCTCTACCTCTCGCTGCTGATCTTCGCGGGCACCACCCTGGCCACCGCCTTCCGCCGCCGCCGGAGGCTGTCCGCCACCCTCACCAGCGGCGTCGCCGTCCTGTTCGCCGGCTTCGCCGCCAAGCTCGCCGTCTCCTCCGCCTGACCGGCCCGGCCCGGGTGCCCGGCGGCCGCCCGGTCGGCCGCCGGACCGTCCCGTTACGGATCACCCGCGAACCTGTGTAGACTGGCCCGCGTTGCCGCCGCACGCGGCATCGGTGCCGCCTTAGCTCAGTTGGCCAGAGCAACGCACTCGTAATGCGTAGGTCGCGGGTTCGAATCCCGCAGGCGGCTCGGTGAAGGCCCAGGTCATCCACGTGATGACCTGGGCCTCTTGCGTTCCCGCCGCCGGTGAGTCGCCCCGGCCGGCCCTTCGCGTGTTCGAGGCCCCGGGCGTTTTCGAGGACCGCGGGCTTTTTCAAGACCCCCGGACGTGTTCAGGAAAAGGGGCGGAGCACGGATTCGGATATTCGTCCACAGTTGTTCCAGGCCATTGCGGACGGTGAACGTATGTGTTCAGATCACCGGCACTACTCGAGTCGAGCGCGATGTGCGAAAGTCATTCTGCTGCTTGGTTCACACGTAGTGAGGTGACATATGGATACTGCAGTAGAAAGGGCCATCGAGTGCATTCGGGCGCGTTACGGCGATCCGCTTACTCTCACCGAGATCGCCGAAAGCGCCCTGCTCAGCCGCTTCTATTTCACGCGGCTCTTCAAGGAGGAGACCGGGCTCACTCCCGGCAGGTTCCTGGCCGCGATCCGCATCCACGAGGCCAAGCGGCTCATCGCGACCACCTCGATGAGCATCACCGAGGTGTCCTTCGCGGTCGGCTACAACAGCCTCGGTTCCTTCACCAACTCCTTCACCGCCGGGGTCGGGGTGTCGCCGAGCCGGTACCGCCGGCTGGCACGCGGAGGGGGGGAGGGACTTCCGGAGCCCGATCCGGGAACGTGGACGGGATTCGGGACGGTCGCGGGCACGATCAGCCTGCCGGAGGGCCACGGGAACGCCCGGGTGTTCCTGGGCGCCTTCCGCACGCCGGTCGTCCAGCACCCGTCGCTCGCCGCGGCGGTGATCGACGTGCCGAGCGGTAGGCCGTCCTGCTACTCGCTGACGGACGTCCCCGAGGGGACCTGGCACCTGCTCGCGGTGGCGGTGGCCGACGGGGTCGGGCCCGACGCCAGGGCCCGGCGGACCGCGCTCTTCGGCGGGCACGGCCCGGGGCCGGTGACGGTCACCGCCGACACCGTCACCAGTGCGGCGGTGCGGCTGCGCCCGGGCCGTCCGTCCGACCCGCCGGTGCTGCTGGCGCTGCCGGAGCTCGAACCGCCGGCGAACGTCACGGCCCACCCCGGGTGCGCCTCCGTGGTGCCGGCCCCGGAGCGCGCCGAACGGCACCGGGCCGCGGGCCACCTCCGGGTGGCGTCCGCGGCACCGGTGCCGGCGCGGTCGTGACCGGGTGGGATCACCGCACCATTTCCTGGTTGGTCTTGAGCTGCTCCGCGAGCAGGCTCCACTCCCGGCCGATCCGCTCGGCGATCGAGGCGATGACGCCGCGCCAGTGCGGCGGGACCGCGTCGACCAGGTCGCGCCAGTCCTCGTCGAGGTCGGTGGCGTGGAGCTGCATCCAGCGGAGGAACTCCCGGCCGCCGGTGGTGTAGCGGATGGCGGGGTCGCCGGCCATCTTGGCCGCCACCGTCGCCCACGCGGGCGGCGCGTCGGTGTGGTTCCGGCGGTGCGTCGAGGCGGAGTCGACGCTCGGCGCCACCCGCAGCGGCACCCGGGTGGCGCCGCCGGGGACCCCCACGGGGACCCCGGCGGGCCGGACCGCCCCGTCGACCGGCCGCACGGCCTGCACGGACCGCACGGGCTGCACCGCCTGGACGGCCTGCGGCCGTGCGGCCGTCTGGCGTCCGTCCCGCTCCGGGCTGTCGCCGCGCCGCAGCCGGGCGCTCACGTCGTGGACCGTGCCGAGCGACACGTCGGTCTCCCGGGCCACCTGACGCAGCGGCGCGTTCGGGTTGGCGGCGATGTACTCGGCCGCCCGGCGCCGCCCCTCGCCCGCGTCCACCGGGCGCCGCCGGCCGTCCCGGCCGATCCGCTTGCCGCCCAGCTGCGCGCCCCCGGCCGACTGGTCGCGCAGCGAGGCGATCGTCTTCGCGCTGAGCCCGGTGATGCCGGCGATGGCCCGGTCGGACCAGTCGGGGTGGGAGCCCAGGACCCGCTGGGCGCCGGAGACCCGGTCGGCCTTCGACAGCGGCAGCCCGTGCGAGCCGTTCGCCTTCATGGCGATGACGAGCGCCTCGGAGTCCGAGCAGTCGAGGAAGCGCACCTTGATGCTGTCGTCGCCGCGCAGCCGGGCGGCCTCCAGCCGGTGCAGCCCGTCGATGACGCGGTAGCCGTCCATCTGGACGAGGATGGGCGGCAGTTCGGCCGAACCCGCCGCGTCGATGAGGAGTTGGATGTGGGCGGCGTCCGTGCCGCCCTGGCGCAGGGACACTCCGGGCGACAGCGCGGTGATGGGGACATCGCGTGCCGGCAGTTTCTCGAAGTTCTTCAGATCGAATTCGGTGTGGGCCGATGATTCGGCGTTGCCGGTCCTGACGGGGCTGAATGCACTCGTCACCAGGACGGCGTGCCCGTTGCTCTGAGCCATTCCGTTCTCTCCCTCTCTGCTGCCGCTGCGTCGAGCGTCGCAAGCGGCTCTTCAGCGGCAGTCGAGGGCAGGTGGACGTTCCCTGGAAGCACGACACCGCGGGCGTCCGCCGGTTCGGCGGACACCCGCGGTGGACGCGGAGGGCCTGGTCAGGCGTCCCTGCGCTGGAGCAGGACACCCGCGATGACCAGCACGGCGGCCGTCCAGAGGGCGAGCACTCCGAGGCCCTGCCACGGCCCCAGGACGTCGGAGGCGCGGGAGTGCTGCTGGGTGATCAGGAACCCCGCCTCGGTGGGGAGGTAGCCGTGGACGTGCTTGCCCACACTACCGGGCAGCATCCGGGTCATCGGGGCGATCACCAGGACGAAGGCGATGACGCCGGTGATGCTCGCCGCGGTGTGCCGGATGATCGCGCCGACCCCGAGCGCGAACAGGCCGAGCAGGGACAGGTACAGGCCGCAGCCGAAGACGGCCCGCAGGACGCCCTCGTCGCCGATCGAGACCGGCGCCTTCTCGTTCAGGATCGGCGCGCCCAGGAAGAACGAGAGGAAGGCGGTCAGTTCGCCGACGACCAGGACCACCAGGCCGAAGACCGCGCCCTTGGCCACCAGGACCGGCACCCGCTTGGGCACCGCGAGGAGGCTGGCCCGGATCATTCCGGTGGAGTACTCGGAGGCGATCACCATCACGCCCAGCACGCAGACCGCGAGCTGGCTGAGCAGGATGCCGCTGCCGAGGATGGTGCCGGTCGGGTCGAGCCGCATCTCCGCCTGCTGGGCCGCGTCGCTCTTGTCCCAGTTGGCGACGCCCATCTGCATGAACAGCACGGTGGCGATCAGGGTCAGCACGATCAGGATGACGAGCGACCAGACGGTCGAGCGGACCGAGCGGATCTTGGTCCACTCGGAGAGCATCAGGTCGGCGAAGCCCGGTTCGCGGGCCCCGCCGGTGACGGTGGTCGCGGGGGCGGGTGCGGTCACGGTCGTCACTTCACACCTCCGGCGGTGGTCACGCCGGCGTCGTACTCGACGGCGTCCTTGGTCAGTTCCATGAAGGCGTCCTCGAGCGAACCGCGGCGGGTCGAGAGCTCGTGCAGGACCAGGCCGCCGGCGGCGGCCAGTTCGGCGATGCGCGGAGCCTCGAGCCCGACGACGTCCAGGTCGCCCTCGTCGGTGTCGGTGACGGTGGCGCCCTCGGAACGCAGCAGCTCGGCGAGCCGCTCGCGGTCGGGGGTCTTCACCAGCACGCTCTGCTCGGTGCTGTGCTCGATGAACTCCTCGGTGGAGCAGTCGGCGACCAGCCGGCCCCGGCCGATCACGATGAGGTGCTCGGCGGTCACGGCCATCTCGTTCATCAGGTGGCTGGAGACGAAGACGGCGCGGCCCTCCGCCGCGAGCGACTTCATCAGGTTGCGGATCCAGACGATGCCCTCGGGGTCCAGGCCGTTGAGCGGTTCGTCCAGGATCAGCGCGGCGGGGTCGCCCAGCAGCGCGGCGGCGATGCCCAGCCGCTGCCCCATGCCGAGCGAGAACCCGCCGGCCCGCTTGCGGGCCACCGAGCCCAGGCCGACCTGGTCGATGACCTGGTCGACCCGGCGCTTGCCGAAGCCCTGGGTCTGGGCCAGGCAGAGCAGGTGGTCGTAGGCGCTGCGCCCGGTGTGGACCGCACGTGCCTCCAGGAGCGCGCCCACCACCCGCATGGGGGCGGCGAGTTCGCGGTACGGCACGCCGTTCACGGTGGCCGTGCCGGCGTCGGCGCGGTCCAGGCCCAGCAGCAGCCTCATCGTGGTGGACTTGCCCGCGCCGTTGGGGCCCAGGAAGCCGGTGACCCGGCCGGGCTCGACGGTGAACGACAGGTCGTTCACCGCGGTCTTGTCGCCGTAGCGTTTCGTGAGGTTCTTGGCCTCGATCATGGTCACCTCGGTTGAAGGGGCTGCGAGAGATTCCGGGGGATAAATCCGCCCCGCCCACCTGTGGTACCAGGAATCCGAATCCGTTCAGTAGGGGCCGGCCCGCTCCGCCGTGAACGGCGGCCGCCGCCCACGATGGCCTCGGCCGCGTCGGCGTGGCAATTTTGACGGCGGTGACGGCCGGCCCGAGCGGCCGTTTCATCTGCTCGTTTTCCTCAGTTGAACCCGGAACCCATGAGGATGTCATGAATTCAGTCGTGAGTGATCCGGCCGCCGCCCGGCGGCCGGTGATCGGGGTCTGCGCCCGGACGGCGCCGGTCACGCTCCAGGGCACCGACATGGTCGTCAGCCTCGCGCTCCAGGCGCACCTGGCCTTCCTGGCCGGGGCGGGCTGCACACCGCTGCTGCTCCCGCTGCTGCCCGGTGTCGAGGAGGTGGTCGACCGGCTCGACGGCCTGCTCGTCCCGGGCGGCCCCGATCTCGATCCGACGCTGTACGGTGAGGCCCCGCACCCGGTGACCCGGGCGGTGACCCCGGACGCCGATCGCGTCGAACTGGCCTTGGTCAGAGCGGCACTTGACGCCGGGTTGCCCGTCCTGGCGATCTGCCGCGGCATGCAACTGCTGAACGTGCTGCACGGGGGCAGCCTGCACCAGCACCTGCCGGAGGTCACCGGTCACGAGGGCCACCGCCCGGCGGATCCGTCCTTTACGCTCGGTCGGCACCGGTTGAAGCTCCAGCCGGGCAGCCGGATCGCCGGCGTCCTCGACGAGGACGAGCCGGAGACGGCCTGCCACCACCACCAGGCCGTCCACCGGCTCGGTGCCGGTCTCACCGCCACCGGCTGGGCGGAGGACGGCACCGTCGAGGTCGTCGAGGTCACCGACCACCCCTTCGCGATCGGTGTGCAATGGGAATCCGGGCACACCGCCGACAAACGACTCCATCAAGCACTCGCACGAGCCGCAGGTCGCCCGAAAAACAACTAGCCGCCGAAATTCGGATACTTGAGAAAAAGGCGGCCCTGAGGGCAAGCTGTTTCCTGATCCCAATCCGAAGGAGAATTGCAGATGTCGCCGCGGATGCCTAACCCGTCACTGGTGGTTCCCGATGTCCTGCCGCCCATGCGCGAGCTGGTCAAGGCCGTCAACAATGTCGGTGTGCCGTTGCAGACCCTCGTGCTCATCCACCTGCGGGTGAGCCAGATCAACGGCCGCGAGGTCCAGATCCCCGTGAAGCAGCGCGAGTTCGAGGAGGCCGGCGAGGAGGACTTCCGCCTCCCCCTGGTGGC
Source organism: Kitasatospora sp. NPDC004745 (assembly GCF_042873275.1). Taxonomy (NCBI): domain Bacteria; kingdom Bacillati; phylum Actinomycetota; class Actinomycetes; order Kitasatosporales; family Streptomycetaceae; genus Kitasatospora; species Kitasatospora sp. NPDC004745. Next base: position 335,216 of record NZ_JBIALK010000006.1, read on the forward strand.
GACCTGGCGGGAGCAGACCTGCTTCACCGACGCCGAGCGCTCGGTGCTGGCGCTGGCCGAGGGTGCCACCCGCATCGCCGACCGGGAGAACCCGGTGACGGACGAGGTGTGGAACGAGGCCGCCAAGCACTGGAACGAGGTGCAGCTCGGTGCGGTGGTCCTGCACATCGGCCTGGTCAACCTCTGGAACCGCGTCAACGTCGTGACCAAGCAGGAGCCGGTGGACTGGCGGATCAACCCCAAGAAGTGGACCCCGATGACCTCTCGGCTCGCCACGACCACCAAGTAAGCGCTCCACCCCAAGAGGCCCTGTCCGGTGACTCCGCCACCGAACAGGGCCTCTTGGTGTGCCCGGCCGGTCGCCCGGCCGGGCAGCAGGATCAGCGCGGCAGCGGGGCGCGGCCGACGGCACCGGTGTTGATCGCCGCGAGCAGGCTGCGCGCCTGCACGTTGACGTAGCGGCTGTGCCCGGTGAGCACGTTCAGCTGGCCCGGGGTGACCCACTGGTACCCCGCCGGGGCCCGGGTGGGCGTCGTGGCCTCGTCCGTCTCGACGACCAGGTAGCGGCTCTCGGCGTCGAGGAACCGGCCGCCCTCCTCGGAGTGGACCGCCGAGTAGCGGACGCGGTCCGGGGCGGCGTTCAGGAACAGGTCCAGGAACGGCGGCCGGTGCCCGGCCGGCAGGTGGGCGTAGTTCTCCGGGACGTACTGCACGGTCGGCGCGAGCTCGACGGTGTCGAGGAAGCCGCCCTCGACCCGGGCGTGCACCAGGACGTGCGGGACGCCGCCGAACTCCCGGTAGGCGAACCCGACGACCCCGGTGCCGACCGGTTCGATGATCGGCTGGGTCCAGCCGGCGACCTCGCGGCCGGCGCCCTCGACGGAGACCGCCACCACCCGGAAGAACCGCTCGTCGAGCCGGTGGACGGAGTGCTCGTCGCGCCGCCACCCGGAGATCCCGCGCAGCGGCACCCGGCGGACGTGGACGTCCTGCCGGGACCGCTCACCGGTGAACCAGGCCAGCAGGTCGGCGTCGGAGGACAGCGCGCCAGGCTCGGGGGGCGCCATCGGGGCGCTCGCCAGGACGGTGCGCGCGTCCATGTTGACCACGTTGTCCAGCCGCAGCAGCGACGCGATCTGGCCGAGCGTCAGCCAGCGGAAGTCCTCGGCGACCGGCACGTCCCCGTGCGCCTCGACGATCATGTTGCGGTTGCGCTTGCGGTAGAACCAGGCGCCGTGCTCGGACTGCAGGACGTCGGTGAGCACCCGGCGCCGGTCCGGGTCGAGGAAGTGCTCCAGGTAGCGGACCTCCGCCCCGCCGTGCGCCTTGGTGTAGTTGCTGCGGGTGGCCTGCACGGTGGGGGAGAGCTGCACCAGGTTCGGGTTGCCGGGCTCCATCTTCGCCTGCATCAGGAAGTGCAGGACGCCGTCGAACTCCTTGGCCAGGATGCCGAGGATGCCGATCTCCGGCTGCACGATGATCGGCTGCTGCCACTCGGCCTCCGGGCGGACGACGTGCAGGCCCTCGACGGTGAAGAACTTCCCGCTGCGGTGCCGCAGGTCGCCGGTCTCTGGGGCGAACGACCAGGCGTCGAGCTCGGCGAACGGGATCCGGCGGATCTCCGTGCCGCAGCTGCGCCGGTGGTGGTCCAGCCAGCCGGTGACGTCGGCCGTCGCGATGTGGACGCCCTCGGCCGCGGCGGCGGAGCGGGCCAGCCGGTCGGCGACCGAGGCGCTGGAACGCGGGATCAGCAGGGTGCTCACGACCGACCACCGCTCTCCTTGACCGGCTTCCACCACTGCGGGTTCTCCCGGTACCAGGCGACGGTCTCCGCGAGGCCGCGGTCGAAGGCGGTGAGCGGCCGGTGGCCGAGCTCCTGCTCGATCTTGGTCTGGTCGAGGGCGTACCGCCGGTCGTGGCCCTTGCGGTCGGCGATGTGCCGGACGAGGTCGGGGGACGCCCCGCACAGCTCGACCAGCCGGTGCGCCAGCGTCAGGTTCGGCACGGCCGTGCCGGAGCCGATGTTGTAGGCCTCGCCGGCCCGGCCGCCGGTGAGCACCCGGTGCACCGCGCGGCAGTGGTCGTCCACGTGCAGCCACTCGCGGATCTGGCCGCCGTCCCCGTAGACCGGGATCGGGCGCCCTTCCAGCAGGTTGGTGACGGACAGCGGGATGAACTTCTCGGGGTGCTGGTAGGGGCCGTAGTTGTTGGAGCAGCGGGTGACCGAGACGTTCAGGCGGTGGGTGCGGAAGTAGGCCAGCGCGATCAGGTCGGAGGCGGCCTTGGACGCGGCGTAGGGGGAGTTCGGCAGCAGGGGGGACTCCTCCGTCCAGAACCCCTCGTCGATCGAGCCGTAGACCTCGTCGGTCGAGACGTGCACGACCCGCTCGACACCGAGCGCCAGGCAGGCCTCGAGCACGGCCTGGGTCCCCTCGACGTTGGTGCGGACGAACGCGGCGCCGCTCTCGATCGAACGGTCCACGTGGCTCTCGGCGGCGAAGTGCACCACCGCGTCCTGCCCCTCCAGCACCGAGCGCAGCAGCCCGCGGTCGAGGATGTCCCCGTGCACGAAGGTGAGCCGGGGGTGGGAGGCCGGGAGGTTGTCGCGGTTCCCCGCGTAGGTCAGCGCGTCCAGCACCGTGACGTGCGCGTCCTCGTAACCCGGGTATCCCCCGTCGAGCATGGTCCGTACATAATGCGAGCCGATGAATCCGGCGCCGCCGGTGACGAGGATTTTCATGAGACCACGCCGCAGTCGGAATTCCACGATCGAAGCATGTGCTTGCCCTTTTCGGTGAGGGGGGTGGATGCCGTGCAATTACGCTAAAGAATCGCCTGATTCCGGGCATCTTTCAAATTGCGTTCAGCCGCTGAAAACGCCGCAGGGGGTGGTGGGGGGGGCCACGGCCCCCCCCACCACCCCCCTGACCGGGCGCTACCGGCCGACGTAGGCGGCGAGGTGTTCACCGGTGCGGGTCGAACGGGCGGCGACCAGCTCGGCCGGGGTGCCCTCGAAGACGACCCGGCCGCCCTCGTGGCCGGCGCCGGGGCCGAGGTCGATGATCCAGTCGGCGTGCGCCATCACGGCCTGGTGGTGCTCGACGACGATCACCGACTTCCCGGCGTCCACCAGCCGGTCCAGCAGTCCGAGCAGGTTCTCGACGTCTGCCAGGTGCAGCCCGGCGGTGGGCTCGTCCAGGACGTACACGCCCCCCTTGTCGGCCATGTGCGCGGCCAGTTTCAGCCGCTGCCGCTCGCCGCCCGACAGCGAGGTGAGCGGCCGGCCGATGCCGAGGTAGCCGAGGCCCACGTCGGCGAGGCGCTCCAGGACGCGCCGCGCCGCGGGGATCCGAGCGGGGCCGGCGCCGAAGAACTCCAGCGCCTCGTCGACCGGCATGGCGAGCACCTCGCTGATGTCGCGGCCGCCCAGCAGGTGCTCCAGGACGGCCGGCTCGAAGCGCCGGCCCTCGCAGTCCTCGCAGGTGGTGGCGACGCCGGCCATCACGGCGAGGTCGGTGTAGATCACGCCGGCGCCGTTGCAGGTGCCGCAGGCGCCCTCGGAGTTGGCGCTGAACAGCCCGGGCTTGACGCCGTTGGCCTTGGCGAAGGCGGTGCGGATCGGGTCGAGCAGGCCGGTGTAGGTCGCCGGGTTGCTGCGCCGTGAGCCCTTGATCGGCGACTGGTCGACCGCCACCACGCCCTCCCGGCGCGCGACCGAGCCGTGGATCAGCGAGCTCTTGCCGGAGCCGGCCACGCCGGTGACCACGCACAGCACGCCGAGCGGGACGTCCACGTCGACGTCCCGCAGGTTGTGCCGGGTGGCGCCGCGGATCTCCAGCCGGCCGGTCGGCGTGCGCACCGCCGCCTTGGGGGCGGCCCGGTCGTCGAGGTGGCGGCCGGTGACGGTGCCGCTGGCCCGCAGCCCTTCGAGGGTGCCCTCGAACACCACCTCGCCGCCCTCGGAGCCGGCCCGCGGCCCGAGGTCGACGACGTGGTCGGCGATCGCCATCGCCTCCGGCTTGTGCTCCACGACCAGCACCGTGTTGCCCTTGTCCCGCAGCCGCAGCAGCAGGCCGTTCATCCGCTGCACGTCGTGCGGGTGCAGGCCGGTGGTCGGTTCGTCGAAGACGTAGGTGGTGTCGGTGAGCGAGGAGCCGAGGTGGCGGATCATCTTGACGCGCTGGCCCTCGCCGCCGGACAGGGTGCCCGCGGGCCGGTCGAGCGAGAGGTAGCCGAGCCCGACCTCCACGAAGGAGTCCAGGGTGTGCAGCAGCTTGGCCAGCAGCGGTGCCACCGACGGTTCGTCCAGCCCGCGGACCCAGGCGGCGAGGTCGCTGATCTGCATCGCGCAGGCCTCGGCGATGCCGGTGCCGCCGATCCGGGCGGAGCGGGCCTCCTCGTTGAGCCGGGAGCCGTCGCACCCGGGGCAGGTGGCGAAGGTGACGGCCCGGTCGACGAAGGCCCGGACGTGCGGCTGCAGCGCCTCGCGGTCCTTGGAGAGCATCGACTTCCGGATCTTCGGGATCAGGCCCTCATAGGTCAGGTTGACCCCGTCGACCTTCACCTTGGTCGGCTCGCCGTGCAGGAAGTCCCGCATCTCCCGGGCCGTGAAGTCGCGGATCGGCTTGTGCGGGTCGAGGATGCCCGACTCGGCGTAGACCCGGGTGGTCCAGAAGCTGTCGCGCGTCCAGCCGGGGATGGTGAACGCGCCGTCGGCGATCGACCTGGAGTCGTCGTAGAGCTGGGTGAGGTCGATGTCGGAGACGGTGCCGCGGCCCTCGCAGCGCGCGCACATGCCGCCGTGGTAGACGGCCTTGCGCACCACGACCCGCTCGCCCCGCCCCTTGTCGACGTTCATCGCCCCGCTCGCGGTGCGCCGCGGGACGTTGAAGGCGAAGGCGCTGGGCGGGCCGACGTGCGGCCGGCCGATCCGGCTGAACAGGATCCGCAGCATCGGGTTGACGTCGGTGGCGGTGCCGACGGTGGAGCGCGGGTCGCCGCCCAGCCGCTGCTGGTCGACGGTGATCACGGTGGTCAGCCCGTCCAGGACGTCGACCTCGGGGCGGGCCGGCGTCGGCATGAAGCCCTGGACGAAGGCGCTGTAGGTCTCGTTGATCAGCCGCTGGGACTCGGCGGCGATGGTGCCGAACACCAGGGAGCTCTTGCCCGAGCCGGACACGCCGGTGAACACCGTCAGCCGGCGCTTGGGGAGCTCGACGCTGACGTCCTTGAGGTTGTTCACCCGGGCCCCGTGCACCCGGATCAGGTCGTGGCGGTCCGCGGGGTGCGGCCCGGTCTCGGTGGAGGCCTGGTCCGCCCCGGTGTCCTTGCCCATGGTCTCTCCATCTCGCGGGATGGGGACCGTGCGCGCCCGGCCCCGTCCGGCGAGCCTGCGGCGCCGCCCTCGATTCCCCCTCAAGGAACGCTCGAGGGGCGCTCGAGGGGGATTCGAGGCGTTGCCCCGGGTCAGCGGTCCTGCAGCAGCCCGAGCACGTTGCCGTCGGCGTCGGTGACGGTGGCCACCAGCCGGCCGCCGCCCACGTCGGCCGTGGCGTTCTGCACGGTGGCGCCCGCGGCGGTCACCTCGGCCAGCTTCGCCTGGATGTCCGGGACGTGCCAGTAGGCGACCGGCCCGGTCATGCCCTGCGTCCCCGCCCCGGGCACCAGACCGATGTGCTGACCCGCGATGTCGAAGCCGACGTAGAAGTCCTCGTCGGTCTGCGGCTCGACGCCGAGCAGGGCGGTGTAGAGCTTCTTGGCCGTTGCCAGGTCCTTGACGGGATGCAGAACGGTCTTGATTCCCTGGGTGGCGGTGTCAGCCATGGTCACTCCTGGGGTTGAGATCATGTCAATTGATGCTAGGGAGCATTCCAGACGCGGCGCTTCTCCATTTGTGCTCACTCCAGTGCCGGTCCAGCCGCCGTCGACCGGAAATAAAGACGTCCTTGTCAGGCTGCGAGCGCGTTGCATCCAGAAGGGGAATCACGTGAAAAAGCTCGCATTGGTCACGACGGTGATCGCGGCCAGTCTGGTGGGGTCGACCGTCGCCCCGGCCGCGGCGGACGCTCCCGCGCCGGCCGCCGGCAGCGTCTCCTGGACGCTGTGTCCGGACAACGACCCCGTTCTCGGCGCCCTGCTCAAGGGCCTGGAGTGCGGCTCGGTGCAGGTGCCGCTCGACTACGACAAGCCCAACGGCCAGAAGATCAGCCTCGCGCTGACCCGGGCCAAGCACACCGCCCCCGACGCCCAGTACCAAGGCGTCGTGATCCTCAACCGCGGTCAGTGGCCCGGCGGCATCGGCCGTGACCTGCCGACCCGTTACGCCAAGGGGACCACCGGGCTGGCCAAGGACGTGGGCGCCGCCTACGACTGGATCGGCTTCGACCCGCGCGGTGTCGGGGCCAGCGAGCCGTCGGTCGTCTGCGACCCCGACTACGTGGACCCCGGCCACGCCAAGCCGGACCCGGTGCCGAGCTCGCCCGCCGCCGAGCAGGCGCTGGTGGAGCAGGCCAAGGCCTACGCCAAGAGCTGCGGGGACAAGTACGGCGACGTCCTGAAGCACCTCAGCACCAAGGACGCCGCGCGCGACCTGGACCGGATGCGGATCGCGCTCGGCCAGGACAAGATCACGTACTTCGGCACCGACTGGGGCACCTACCTCGGCTCGATCTACGCCTCGATGTACCCGAACCGGGTCCGCCGGATGCTGCTCGACAGCGTGGTGAGCCCCGGCGGCGCCTGGTACGACGACAACGTCGACAAGAACGAGACCTCGGAGGAGAACGCGAAGATCTTCTTCACCTGGGTCGCCAAGTACGACTCGGTCTACCACCTCGGCACCACCGAGCAGGCCGTCGAGGCGAACTACTACAAGGGCCAGGACGCGCTGCGCGCCACGCCGCTCGACGGCAAGATCGGCCCGGCCGAGTGGACGGACGTCTTCGAGCCGGTGCTCTACCGCAGTTGGACCTGGATATCCCGGGCGAAGGTGCTCTCCGACTGGGTCGTCAAGGGGGACGGGACCTCGCTGAAGGCCACCTTCACCGTCCCGGGCTTCCCGCACCAGAACCGGCAGGCGATGAACAACGCCTCCCAGTGCACCGACGCCTCCTCGCCGCGGGACTGGGACACCTGGCACGACGACTACGCCGGCCAGTACGCCGACGGGAACCGCTTCATCACCTGGACCAACGCCTGGTACAACGCCCCGTGCGCCTTCTGGCCGGTGAAGGCCCAGCCCACGCCGCGGATCGGCAACCGCCAGGTGGACGTGCTGCTGGTGCAGCCCCAGTACGACACCGCGCACGGCGTCTACGGCGCCTACGAGACCCACTGGCTGTTCCCGAACTCCCGCCTGATCGTGGAGAAGGACGGCCACAACGTCGGCGCCGCGCTCTCCGCCAACGGCAACACCTGCCTCAACGCCTACGCCAGCGACTACCTGCGCGACGGCACCCGCCCCGCGGCCGGCGCCTTCGTCGACGCCACCTGCGCGGCGGCGCCGGACCCGGTCCCGACCGCCTCCTGATCCGGATCCCGGCCGGGCTCCCGGTCCGGCTCCGGCACCCGTCCGCCGGGCGGCCCCGCATGGGACAGACATGCGGGGCCGCCTGCACGGGGAGCTGGTGACCGATGATCAGCCCGGCTTCGGCGGACGGGTGTTCAGCGTGCGGGCGGAGGGGTGTTCAGCGTGCGCCGGCGGGGGCGGCGCCGGCCCGGTGGGCGAGCACCAGCACCTCCAGGGTGCGGGTCAACTCGTTGGGCGACGGCATGGAGAGCACCTCCTGGCGCAGCCGCTGCGCGTTCGCCCGGAGGCCCTCGTCCTCCAGCAGGCGGACGATCGCCTCCCTGACCCCGGGGCCGTCCACCTCGGCGGGCTTCATGGAGAGCCCCGCGCCGGACCGTTCGAGGCACTGGAGCTTCAGCGGGAGGTCGAACGCCCGGCTGATCAGCAGCTGGGGGACGCCGTAGCGCAACGCGCAGCCGAAGGACCACGTCCCGCCGTGGTGCACCATGGCCGCGCAGCCCGGCAGGACCTCGGAGAGCGGGACGGACTCCACCAGACGGGTGTTGGCGGGCACCTCGGTGAGCTTGCGCTGGGACTCCTCGGGCAGCGTCAGGACCAGCTCCATCTCCAGGTCGCCCACCGAGTCCAGGATCTCCTGGATCTTCTCGACCGGCAGCAGGTGCTGCACCGGGCCGTCGTTGACGGAGTCCCCGAAGGTCATCAGCACCCGTGGCGCCCGCGGCGGTTCGGCCAGCCAGCGCGGCATGACGGTCGGCCCGTTGTAGGGGACGAACTGCATCGGCAGCGTGGTCGGGCGCGGGTCGGGGCGGAACGCCTCCGGCAGCGGGTCGATGGTGAACTGCCCGTTCACCAGGTCCTCGGAGAACTCGAAGCCGTACTTCCCGGCCCAGCCGCCGAGCCACTCGCGCAGCCCGTCGACGCGTTCCTCCGGCGGCTGCTGGGCCATCGCGTGCAGGTAGTCCTCGCGCATCCGGGTGTAGACGTCGACCGAGTACAGCACCCGGGCGTGCGCCGCCCCGACGGCCGCGGCGGCCACCGCACCGGCGAAGGCCTTCGCGCCCCAGAGGACGAGGTCGGGCCGCCACTCGCGGGCGAAGGAGACCAGGTCGTCCATCATCGAGTCGTTGGAGCGCCGGGCCTGCGGCAGCACCAGGTCGTCGAAGACCTTGGTGACGGCCTCCCAGCCGAGCCGCTCCCGGCCGGGGTCGGCGTCGAACAGCGGGCCGAGGTCGTTGCCGGCCGGGCCGCCCTTCGCAGGACCTCCCTTCGCGGGACCCCCCTGTGCGGGACTCCCCTGTGCGGGACCCCCTCGGCCCGGGCCGCCGCCGGCCGGGCTGCCCCCGGCCGGACCGCCCGCCGCCGGCGCGGGACCCGCCCTGCGCTGGTCCCGCCGCTTCCGCTCCTCCGGGGTCTCGCCGGGCCCGACGCCCAGACCCATCAACCCGGCCCCGGTGACGGCGTCGAGGAGGTCGGGCCAGCCGGCCACCCGGACCTCGTGCCCGGCCGTCTGCAGCGACCACGCCAGCGGCACCAGGTTGAAGAGGTGGGTCTTCCAGGGGAACGGCACGATGAGAACGCGCATGGCGGACGTCCTTAGCTTCAGGGGCGGAAGAATTCGCGGGCGAACGCCTCGCTCACCGCCGCTTCCATCATCCTGACGCGTCCGCTACAGATCTTCTCCAGACTTGCCTGGTGCTCCCGGTCGCCGCGGTCACCACGACGGTGACGGCGGCGACCACGAGGGTCGCCGGCAGCGGGCCCGTCAGGTCGCAGAGCGCGCCCACGAGCAGGATCGACACCGCCACGCCCGACGGCAGCAGCGTGGCCCGCAGCGTGACCACCGAGGACAGCTCCTCGGCCGAGGCGGTGGCCAGCAGCCGGTTGTTGTAGTGCACGAAGGCGATCTCGAAGAACACCAGGAAGAGCGCGTACAGCACGAGGGTCGGCACCGTCCGGCCGATCAGCACCGCCGCCAGCAGCGGCGGCAGCGGGAGCAGCGCCCAGGCGGCGGAGGGCACCCGGTCGAGGTGGCGCTGGACCGGCAGGGCGGCGAGCGAGCCGGCGAAGACGGCGACCGCCGAGACCGCGACGAACACCCCCACCAGACGGGTCCCGCCGTGCAGCAGGTCGAGCGGGACGACGGTCACGGCCACGGTGTGGAATCCCTGCCAGAACGCCACCAGCAGGAACCGCCCGAGCAGCCGGCGCAGCGCGGGGTCGTCCACCCGCAGCCGGGTGCCGCCCGCGGTGCCCGCGGCGGCCCGGCCGCCGTCGGATGCCACCGCGGTGGCCGGGGGCAGCGCCCAGGCGAGCAGCGCGGAGAGCGCCAGCGTCGCCACGTTCAGCGCGACCAGCCCGCGCAGGGACAGGACCGAGGCGGCCGGCCCGGCGAGTGCGGCGCCGACGCTGACCCCGGTCAGCTTGCCGATCTCGGCGACGGTGTTGGCCCGGTCCAGCCGCTCCGGCGGCACGGCGCCGCGCAGCACGACCGCGGTGGCCGAGCGGGTGATCGCCTCGAAGTACCCGCGGACGACCACGAGCACGGTGGCGGTCACCAGCAGCGCGCGGCCCGGCGCCAGCAGGGCGGCCGCGGTCAGGGCCAGGCTCGCCGCCTCGGCCAGCCGGACCAGCCGCTCGGGGGCGGGGCGGGCGAGCAGCCGGTTGAGCGGGGCGGCCAGCAGCAGGGCGGGCAGCCAGGGCGCGCTGAGCAGGGCTCCGGCGAGCAGCCCGGAGCCGGTGTCGGAACCGACCCGGGTGGAGAGGCTCACGAGCAGCAGGAAACTCCCGCAGGTATTGACGAACAGTAATGCGGGAGTGGAATTCGGCGAGCGCAGCGCCGTGGGAAACAACGTCATCTCTTCCTCCTTGCGTCCCCCTTCAGGGGTGGAGGATGGCAGAGCTGAACGGATATCGGCGATGGCCGATCCTGTCTATCGTTGAACACATGACAGCAGCTATTGGGGAAAACCCGTGCATCGTGCTGGTGGACGCCTACGCCGGGGTCCGCTCGCTCGTCCTGGAATTCCGTGAGCAGGGATGTTCGGTCGTCCGTGTGCAGAGCACGCGGGATGTTCCGGCCGCGTACCGCGGTTCGCCGCACGTCCCCGGGGACTTCATCGCGGACATCGTGCACGACGGCGATCCGGCGGCGACCGCCGCGGCCGTCGCGGCGTACTCGCCGGTCGCCGTGCTCTCCGGCGGCGAGGTCGGGGTGGAACTGGCGGACGAGCTCGCCGAGCGGCTCGGCCTGCCCGGGAACGGGACCGCGCTCAGCGCGGCGAGGCGGGACAAGCACCTCATGGTCGAGGCGGTGCGCGCCGCCGGCCTGCGGGCGGCCCGGCAGCTGTGGGCCACCGACGCGGACGAGCTGGCCGCCTGGCACGCGGAGCTCGGCGGGCGGGTCGTGGTCAAGCCGCCGCGCGGCGCGGCCAGCCAGGGCGTCCACTTCTGCGACACCCCGGAGGAGTCGGTCGCCGCCTTCCGCTCCCTCGTCGGCGCCGACGACGTCTTCTCCCGGCCCAACCGCGGGGCGGTGGCGCAGGAGTACCTGGCCGGCACCGAGTACATGGTGAACACGGTGAGCCGGGACGGCCGCCACCACGTCTGCGACGTCTGGCGGACCAGCCGGGTCAGCGCCAACGGCGTCGTCGACCTCTGCGACGCGCTGTCGCTGATCGACTCCGACAGCCCGGTCGTCGAGCCGCTCACCGCGTACGGGTTCCGGGTGCTGGACGCCCTCGGCATCGCGCACGGCCCGGCGCACCTGGAGATCCGGATGACCCCCGACGGGCCGTGCCTGGTCGAGGTCGGGGCCCGGATGGCCGGCGGCGGCATCCCGGCGACCGCCGGGCTGGCGATCGGCGAGTCCCAGCCGGAGTGGACCGTGGACGCCTACCTGCGGCCCGAGCGCTTCCACGCCCGGGCGGGCCGCCCGTACCGGGTGCGGAGGTACTGCGCGATCTTCGGCATGGTCTCGCCGGTGGAGGGACTGCTGGAGGAGTACCGGGGGATCGAGCGGATCGAGGCGCTGGAGGGCTTCCACGCCCTGGCGACCCTGGTGGAACCGGGCCAGCCGATCCGGCGGACGGTCGACGACCTGACGTACCCGGTGATCGTGACGCTGCTGCACGACCTCGACGAGGTCGTGCAGCGCGACCTCAACACCATCCGGCACCTCGACGGGGCCGCGTTCTACGGGCTCGAGCGCGGCTGAGGCGGCGTTCGAGCGCGGACCGGCCGCAGTCGAACCTCAGCGGTGGACGGCGGCCGGCTCCAGGCTCGACCAGGACGGCAGCGGCACCCGGTAGACGAAGCTGACCGCGGTGCGCGGCTCCGCCGCCGTCGTGTTGGGCGCCGAGCGGTGCAGCACCAGACCGTCGAACACGACGGCCGAACCGGGTTCCAGCGGCACCGGGACCGGTTCGGTCGTGCGCGGCAGGTGCTCGTCCGCCACGTGCGGCTCGACCGCCCGGGCCAGCGGCGCCTCGCCGGGCAGGCGCTCGCGGTCCCCGGAGTGCGGGAGCAGCCCGAGCAGGTGGGAGCCGGGGTGGAACTCCAGGCAGCCGTTGCGCTCGGTGGCCGGGTCCAGCGCGATCCAGACCGTCACGATGCCGTGCTCGCCGGTGCCGAAGCCGGGCGGCGCGAAGGCCATGTCCTGGTGCCAGGGCTTCGCCGAGCCCACCACGGGCGGCTTGGCCCACAGGAAGGCGTTGACCAGCGTGCCCGGTCCGCCGACGGCGCGCCCGACCACGTCGTCCGCCAGGCCGAGCGAGCGCTGCACGGCGTCGAACTCGGGGACGTGCTCGTGGATCCGGTCGGCCGACCGGAGCACTCCGGGCAGGGCCCCGGAGCCCTGCTGCCAGGCCGCCCAGCCGCCGATGCCGGGCGCCTCCAGCACGAAGTCCCCGGTGGAGACGGTGCGGTCGCGGACGAGGTCGGCCAGCCGGCCGGCCGCGCCGCGGAGCCGGTCGAGCACCTCGCCGGCGGCCAGCCCGGGGAGCCGGGCGAACCCGTTCTCCCGCAGGTCAGGGGAATGGGGATCAACCATTTCTCTCTCTCCCTCGCTGATGTCGGATCCTCGCGGACCCACCCACAGGAATACCGGACCGTTCATGTTCAAGTGATGCCGGAATGCGGCCGTTGCCGCGTTCCGGCGGCCCTGCCTAAGCTTTCGGGCCATGAGGTCGTCCGGCCTCGTGAAAACTGGTTCAGGAAGGAGTGGAACATGTCCGACGGTACTTTCATGGACAGCCGCGACGCCCAGCAGGAGACCAGCAAGTGGTAATCCGCTGACCAGCGAATGCGCCGCCCGTATGGAATTCGATTCCGTACGGGCGGCACGTCGTCCGAGAGAGGTTGAGATGGTAGGAAATCGCGTAACACAGGTCATCGACGTCCCCGCCGACTTGCTGGTGATCGACGACTCCGCCGACGACCGCTACTGGGCCTCGGTCGAGCGCGTCCTCGGCCTGGCCGAGGAGAAGGGCCGGGCCGCCGACGGGGTGCCGCTGCTGGCGAGCCTCGTGGTCTCCCACCCGGAGTGGCCGGTGCGGGCCGGCGCGGTGCGGCTGCTCGCCGAGCACCACCTCGGCGACTCCGCCGCGGACACCGCCGTGGCCGCCGCGACCCACGACACCGTCGACTGGGTCGCGTTCACCGCGCTCAAGGTCATCACCGAGCACCGGATCGCCACCGCCGTCCCCGACCTCATCCGCATCTCGGGCTGGCCCAGCAACTTCACCCGGCCCGACTGGGCGCGCAAGCCCGTCGGCTGCGGCGCCGCGCTCACCAAGCGCGCCCTGATCAGCATCTTCGGCACCCGCGACCCCGCCGAACTGCGCCGCCTGGAGGACGAGTACTTCACCGACATGCGGGCCCGGCTGGACGCCGTGCGCAAGCGCCCCCGGCGCAACCCCGACGTCGTCCTGGTGCCCGGCGGCCCGGCGATCATCGGCGCCGACGAGAAGCCCGACGCCTTCCGGATGGCGCAGGACGACAGCACCCTGCGCGCCGTGGACGTGCCCGCGTTCCTCGTCGACCGCACCACCGTGACCAACGCGCGCTACCGCGAGTTCCTGGAGGAGGTCGGCGACTCCGGCGAGTTCGACCACCCCGACCAGCCGCTGGAGCGCTCGCACCGCCCCGTGCACTGGCACGACCCGCGCTTCAACGCGCCCGACTTCCCGGTCGTCGGCGTCGACTGGTACGACGCGTACGCCTTCGCCCGGTGGGCCGGCGGCACGCTGCCCAGCGAGGTGCAGTGGGAGAAGGCCGCCCGCGGCGTGGACGGCCGCCGCTACCCGTGGGGCCAGCAGTGGGACCCGGAGCGGGTGAACTACGTCGAGCGGTCCTTCGGCGAGCAGGTGGCCGACCTCGACTCGCTGGAGGCCCTGCTGATCACCATCGAGCAGGGCGCGAACCCCGAGCACCCGGTGCTGCCCGCGGACGCCCTCCCGCAGGGCGCCAGCCCGTACGGGGTGCTCCAGATGTCCGGCAACGTCTGGGAGCTGACCCGGACGAACTTCTACACCGGCGAGGACATGGACCCCTTCTTCAAGGGCCGCCACCCGCTGGACTTCATGAACCGCAAGGAGGCGTTCCACGTCCTGCGCGGCGGCACCTGGACCTCGCCCCCGGCCTGCCTGACCACCTTCTACCGGGGCAAGGACCTGATCACCGACCGGCACAACGAGGTCGGCTTCCGCTGCGTGTACGAGGCGGCGGACTGATGCGGCTCACCTCCCTCGGGCACGCCGCCGTCCTGGTCGAGACGGGGACGGAGCGGATCCTCTTCGACCCGTGGCTCACCCAGCGCCTGGACCGCTTCTGGGAGCACCACCCGCCGCTGGGCGACGACCTGGTCCGGGAGGTGCTGGACGAGGGCGTCGACTACGTCGTCCTCAGCCACCACCACTTCGACCACCACCACTTCCCCTCCCTGCGGCGCCTGGTCGACGGCGCCGACGTGGACTTCGACGACAGCCCGCGCCGGAGCACCGGGGTCACCTGCCTGTACCCGGCCGGCCCGGTGCCGCCGCAGCTCACCGCCTCCGGGCTCGGCCACCAGGCGATGGCCTGGACGCTGCGCCGGCTCGGCTTCGAGCGCCTGCACCCGGTGACGCCGGGCGACACCGTGACCCTCGGCGGCGCCGTCCTGCGGACCTTCCCCTCGGCGGTGTCCTTCCCCGAGATGAGCGTGCTGGTGGAGACCGCCGACGCGTCCGTCATGCTCTGCGGGGACGCCCTCCTGCACGAGGCGACCGTGGCCGCCTTCCGCCGCGAGGACGCCCCCCGGCTCGACGCGGTGCTGGTGCCCGCGCACAGCGTCTCGCCGCCCGGCGTGCTCACCGAGCGCCGCCCGCTGACCGACCCGGACGCCGTCCGCGCCCGCGCCGTCGCCAACTTCGACCGCTACGTCGCGTCGATCCCGGCCGCCGTCACGGTGCCCTCCTCGTTCGGCTGGCGGGTCAGCGGCGAGGACGGGCACGACTACGACTGGTGCAACCGGGCGATGTTCCCGTTCACGCCCGTCCAGGCCCTGCGCCGCCTCGCCGACCTGGGCCGCGACGGCCTGCTGTGGGGCCCGGGCCAGGTGCTGGAGGTGGCGGACGGCAAGACCGCCCTGGTCGACGGGCCGGTCGGGCCCGACGGGTACGACTTCGAGCAGGTCTACGCCGCGGTGACGCTCGACCCCGGAGTGCGGGTGCCGCCGTTCGACGCCGCCGCGGACCGGGTCGGCCGGCAGACCCGCAACTGCGAGGACCTGCTGCGCGAACTGCTGGACCGCCTGGTGGCGACCGACTACTGGTACCGGGCGATGGACGGCGGCGCCGGACGGCACGTCGTCTCGCTGTACGAGAACCCCGGCGGCGAGAGCTCCTTCCTGCTCGACCCGGTGGCCGGCCGGGTGACCAGGCTCGGCGCCGGGCCGGCCCGCAGCCACCTGACCGGGGCGGAGGGCTGGACCGAGATCGCGGCCAGCACGCTGGAGGCCCTGCTCTCCGGCGAGCTGCTGTTCGGCAGCTCCTTCGCGCTGTGGGCCAGCGACGGCGTCCTGCTCTCCGCGGTCTTCCACCACCCGTCGTTCTACACGCGGCACGTGGACCGCGCGCTGAGGGAGGCGAGCGGCACGTGAACGCCCCGGTCGTCCTCGACCTCGACAGCGGCAGCCTGCGCGGCAACCCGCTGGGCGACCCGCACCGGCGCCGGGTCGAGGTGCACCTGCCGCCCGGGTACGACGGGATCCGCCGCTTCCCGGTGGTGTACTGGCTGCCGGGCTTCGGCGCGTACCCGGGCCTCGGCGGCCGGGCGCTGTCCTTCGGCGCCTCCGTCGCCGACCGCCTGCGCGAGGCCATGGCGGACGGCCGGGTGCCGGCCGCGCTGCTCGTCGTCCCCGACTGCACGACCGCGTACGGCGGTTCGCAGTACCTCGACTCCGCGGCCTCCGGCCGGTACGCCGGGTTCCTCGCCGAGGTCGTGGCGGAGGTGGACCGGCGGTTCGCGACCCTGGCGGAGCCGGCCCGGCGGGCCGTCGGCGGGAAGTCCAGCGGCGGCTACGGCGCGCTGGTCGCCGGGATGACCTCCGAGCTGTTCGGCTCGGTGGTCGCCTGCTCGCCCGACGCCGGCTTCGAGCACTGCTACCTGCCGCTGGTGCCCGGCACGCTCGACACCGTCCGGGCGGCCGGCGGGGTCGACGCGCTGCTGGCCCGCCGCGCGAGCGGCCCGCACGACGTCCCGTTCATGGTCGCGATGAGCATCATCGCGATGGGCATGTGCTACGCCGACGACCCGGCGACGACCCCGGCGGACGCGCTGCCCTGCGACCCCGGCACCGGCCTGTTCCGGGACGCGGTCTGGCGGCGCTGGCTGGAGCACGACCCGGTGCGGATGCTGCCCGCCCACGCCGACCGGCTGTCCCGCCTCGGCCTGCTCCACCTGAGCGTGGGGCAGCGCGACGAGTACGGCATGCACTGGGGGGTCCGCGCGCTGCACGCCGCCCTGGAGGCGCACGGCGTCCCGCACGACTACCGGGAGCACGAGGGCGGGCACCACGGCATCGAGCACGTCTTCACCGACGCGCTGGCCGGGCTGTGGCGGGTGTGGCCGGAACCGGAGCGTGACGCATGTGCGGCATAGCGGGCTTCATCAGCCTGGACGGGCGGCGCGACCCGGGGTGGCTGGACGCCCTGGGCCGCACGATGACCGCGGCCATGGCGCACCGAGGCGAGGGGGCCGGCGCCCCGTACGTCTCCTCGTGCGGCACCGTCATGCTGTGCGCGACCCGGCTGGCGGTGCGCGACCGCAGCGACGCGGGGGCCCAGCCGATGACCGACCCCGGCGGCCGGGTCGTGCTGGTGCACAACGGCGAGGTCTACGGCTCCCGGGAGCCCGGGGCGCCGCTGTGGCCCCGCCGCACCACCTGCGACACCGAGTTCGCGCTCCAGCAGGTCTGCCGCGAGTCCGACCCGGCGGCCGCGCTGCGCCCGCTGTCCGGCATGTTCGCCCTCGCCTGGCACGACACCGCGACCGGCCGCGTGGTGCTGGCCCGCGACCACTTCGGGGTGAAGCCGCTGTTCTACGCCTTCACCCACGGCGGACTGCTGTTCGCCTCCGAGCAGGGCGTGCTGCTGCGCACCGGCCTGGTCACCCCCGAGGTGGACCCGGAGGAGTACGTGCTGCGCTCCTGGATCCGGATGGACGCGGCGGACGACCACACCTGGCTGCGAGGCGTGCGGTCCCTGCAGCCCGCCGAGTACCTGGTGGTGGACCGGCCGGACACCCGGACGCACCGCTACTGGATGCCCACCCCGGTGGACGGCCTGGTCTCCCCGGAGGAGATCCGGGACGCCTTCGACCGGGCGGTCGCCGAGCGCGCCGTCTCCGACGTCCCGCGGGCGGCGGTGATCAGCGGCGGTGTCGACAGCACGGCCGTCGTCTCGGCCCTGACCAGGGCGGGCGTGCCCGTCGACGGGTACGTGCTGCGCTACCAGGACGGCATCGGCGGCTCGGGCGACGACGTGGCGTACGCCGCCGAGGTCGCCGCCGGCCTCGGCGTCCCGCTGACCGTCTGCGACCTGGGCCGCGAGGCCGCCGCCGACCTGGTGCCGGTGCTGCCCACCCGGCTGATGCGGCCGCTGCTGCACGGCGCCGAACTGGCCATGCACCACCTCTACGGGACCGTCGCCGCCGACCGGAACGTGGTCGTCTACTCGGGCCACGGCGCCGACGAGCTCTGGGGCTACCAGGCCGGCCGCTACTTCCCCGTCGTCGACCCGTACGCACCCACCCACATCCACGGGCGCCACTACCTGACCCACCGGCTGCACGCCGACGAACGGCCGGTCTGGGCCCGGCTGGTCGGCTGGATGGCGCAGGAGCTGGGCGTCGACATGTCCGCGGTCACCGACCAGGTGTGGGCCCGCACCATGGACGAGTACCGGGCGCTGAAGACGGCGTCCCCGCTCAAGCGCGGCCGGCACCACCTGCTGCGGCGCTTCCTGGTCTACGTCAACGACATGGTGGACGCCACCTCGTCGACCTTCACCCTGGAGGACCGGCCGGTCTTCCAGGACGTCGCCCTCGCCGAACTGGCCTTCCGCTGCCCCGAGCACCTGAAGGACACCGGCGAGCCCGGCAGCAGCCACAAGGGGCTG
Organism: Kitasatospora sp. NPDC004745; assembly: GCF_042873275.1. Classification (NCBI taxonomy): domain Bacteria; kingdom Bacillati; phylum Actinomycetota; class Actinomycetes; order Kitasatosporales; family Streptomycetaceae; genus Kitasatospora; species Kitasatospora sp. NPDC004745. The sequence continues at coordinate 353,396 of NZ_JBIALK010000006.1, forward strand.
CTGAAGGAGGCGCTCGCCGACCTGATGCCCGAGTCGGTGCGGCACCGCCGCAAGCAGGGGTTCCCGACCCCCACCGACCCCGGCTACCTGCGCCGGCTGACCGAGCTCGCCGACGGCTTCGGCGCGCCCTTCGGCCTGCCGCCGCTTCCGGCCGGGCTCCGCGCCGAACTGGGCGTCGGCGAATGGATGTTCCTGGCCTCAACCTCCGCCTGGCTGGACCACCTTGCGGAGTTCAGAACCCACCCGAGGAGTCACGGTGAGCAGTTCCGTCCCGCAGTGGCGCTGGCAGATCCTGGACAGCCCCGCCGACCTTGACCCGGTGCCCCCGGTGATCGCGGAGGAACTGGCCCAGGACTGGTGCAACTTCGTGGTCTGGCGGCCGACCGTGCTGCCCGCGGGCTGCACCGCCGGCGCCGGGACCCTCCGCCGCGAGGCCCCGCCCGGGCGGGTCGACGCCGAGGGCCGCAGCCCGTGGAGCGACGCCAACCCGGCCGGCTACCGCACCGAGGTCGCCGGCGGCGGGCGCCGGCTGCGGCTCAAGCAGTTCCGGTACGACTGGGCCTTCCCGGCCGCGGACCACCCCTGCCTGTGGGGCAGCGAGAACCGGGCGTCCGGGATCGGCGGGGGCCGGGTGGCGTGGCTCGGGACGGACTACCTGCGCAACCGTGCGGGCAGCGCCCGCCTGGCCGGGACGACCGTCGAACTCTCCGTGCTGGAGGGCGAGTTCACCGACGAGGAGCTGGTCGCCCTGTTCGCCGGGCTGCGGCCGGCGGTGCCGGAGGCGGTGCCGCGGGTACTGGCCACGCCGTTCTCCGAGCTGAGCTACTGGGCGCGGCACCGGGCCGACATGGTGTCGGTGCCCACCGGTGTCTTCCTGTTCCACCGCCGGGGGCGGGAGCACGAGGGCGAGTGGGTCCCCGCCGGGGAGGTCGACGCCTTCCTCACCGGGCAGGGGGTGCCGCTGTCGGTCGCCGGGTACCGCGCCGACAGCGCCGCGACCTTCGGCGACGGCGCCGCCGTCCGCGAGCTGGAGGTCGTCTACACCGGCGCGGACGGCGGCGAGCTGCGCCTCACCGCGCAGCGCGGCGGCGGCGGGCGCCTGGAGTTCCCGCCGGTCCGGGACAAGCACCCCGCCACCGAGGAGCTGCACGACCTCGACGGCCGGCCCCTCCACCTCGGCTACGTCAGCGCGGAGTTCGGCGCCTGCGACGCCTGGTGGGAGCACCCGGACGGCTACCGGCTGCGGCTGCTCGGCAGCGCCGGGGCCGGTCTGGGGCCCGCGGACTTCCGCGGCCTGGTCGCCGCGCTCGACGCCGGGCTGCGGCTCGCCGGCCGCGCCGGGGTCCTCGGATGACCGCCGGGGGGCGGACGCTCCTCGACCCCGCCACCGGCGGGCCGGTCACCCGTCTGCCGGACACCGACGCCCCCGGCGTCGCCGAGGCGGTGCGCCGGGCCGGGGCGGCGCTGCACGGCGACTGGGCGGACACCTCCCCGGCCCGCCGCGGCGACCTCCTGCGGGAGCTCGGCGGCCTGCTGCGCGCGGAGCGCACCGAACTCGCGGCACTGGAGCGGCGCACCACCGGCAAGCCCACCGGGCGCGCCCTCGGCGAGGTGGACTTCGCCGCCCGGGTGGTCGACTGGTTCGCCGCGGCGGCCCGGTACCCGGTGGGGGAGACCCACCCGGCCGGCCCGGGCGTGCGCAGCTACACCGACCGGGTGCCGGTCGGGGTGTGCGCGGCGATCGCCCCGAACAACTACCCGCTGCTGCTGGCCGTCTGGAAGGTCGCCGCGGCGCTCGCCTACGGCAACACCGTCGTGGTCAAGCCGGCGCCGGAGACCCCGCTCTCCGTCCGCCACCTGGTCGGGCGGGCCGCCGGGCTCTTCCCGGAGGGCGTGCTCGGCGCCGTGTACGGCGGCGCCGACACCGGACGGCAGCTCTGCGACCACCCGGCCGTCGGCATGGTGTCGTTCACCGGCTCGACGGCGGCGGGGCGCGAGGTCGCGCGGCGCTGCGCGGACGGGCTCAAGCCCGTCACGCTGGAACTGGGCGGCAAGAGCCCCGTCGTGGTGTTCCGCGACGCCGACCTCGACGCGGCCGCCCGGGCCGTCGTCACCGGGTTCACCGGCAACACCGGCCAGATGTGCGTGGCCGGGACGCGGCTGGTCGTCGACCGGGCCGTGCACGCGGAGTTCGTCGAGCGGGTGGCCGGGCTGGCCGCCGCCCTCCGGGTCGGCCGGCCGGAGGACCCGGACACCGACCTCGGCCCGCTGATCAGCGCGGCCGCCGCCGCCCGCGCCGCCGAGGTGGTGGAGGAGGCGGCGCTGCGGGGCGCCAAGGTGATCCTGCCGCCCGGGCGCTCCGGGGTGCGGCGCGACCTCGACGGCGGGTTCTTCGTCGACCCGGTCGTCCTGGACGGCACGCCGTCCGGGTGCCGGGCCTGGCGGGAGGAGCTCTTCGCGCCGGTGCTGTCCGTCGTCCCGTTCGGCGGGGAGGACGAGGCGCTGGCGCTCGCCCACGACACCGGGTACGGCCTGTCGGCCTCGGTCTGGAGCTCGGACGCGGACCGGGTCGAGCGCTTCGGCCGCGGCCTGCGGGCCGGCATGGTCTGGGTCAACACCTGGGGCGACACCGAGGAGTCGGTCAGCGTCGGGGGGCTCGGGAGCTCCGGCTACGGGCGCGAGTTGGGCGTCCACGCGGTGGAGGGCTACACCAGGCCCCGCGCCGTCTGGGTGGCCCACCGGCCGGGGCGGTAGGCCGCGGTGGCGCCGCCCGGGGCCGGGCTCGACTTCCGCAGCGACACCCGGACCGTGCCGGACGCGCGGATGCGCGCGGCGATGGCCGGCGCGGCCGTCGGCGACGACGTCTACGGCGACGACCCGACGGTCACCCGGCTGGAGCGGACGGTGGCCGAACTGCTCGGCACCGAGGACGCCCTGCTCACCCCCACCGGCACGATGGCGAACCTGCTCGCCCCGGTCGCGGCGTTCGGCCCGCCCGGCGCCCCCGGTCCGCGGCTGATCGTCGGAGCCGGCGCCCACATGGCCTTCCTGGAGTCCGACGGGCTGCGCCGGTTCGGCGGCGCGGAGCCGCTGACGGTGCCCCAGCTGGACGACGGCCGACCCGAACCCGGGGCGCTGGCCGCGCTGCTGGCCGCCGGGGCGGGCCGGCCGACGGTGGTCTGCCTGGAGAACACCAGCATGATGCGCTGCGGCAACGCCCTCGACGCGGGGGCGACCCGCGCGGTGGCCGCGCTCGCCCACCGCTACGGCGCGCACCTGCACCTCGACGGCGCCCGGTTGGCGAACGCGGCGGTGGCGCTCGGCGTCCGGCCGGCGGAGCTGGCGGAGCCCGCGGACAGCGTCGCCTTCTCGGTCTCCAAGGGGCTCGGCGCGCCGGTCGGCGGACTGCTGTGCGGGACGGGCGAGTTCATCGCGCGGGCCCGTGAACTGAGGACCTGGCTGGGCGGCTCCCTGCACCAGGCGGGCGTCCTCGCGGCCCCCGCCCTGGTCGCGCTCGGCCGCCTCCCCGACCTGGCCGCCGACCACCGGACGGCCGCCGCGCTCGCCGCCGGGCTCACCGCGGTGCCGGGCGTCGAGCTGATCCGCCCGCCCCGGCCGACCAACATGGTCATGGCGCGGGTGCCGGGGCTGGCCGCGGGCGAGTGCGCCGCACGCCTCGCCGGCCACGGGGTCCGCGTCCTGCCGCTGCCGAACGGCCATGTGCGCTTCGCGGTGCACCGCGCGCACGACATCATCGGAGTGCGCGCCGCCGTCCGGGCGTTCGCGGCCGTGGCGGCCACCGCGCAACCGGCGACCGACGGAGAACTCCCCGGCCGGGGAGCCTCCCTGACATCGATGGAGGAAGCATGACGGACGTGCCACCGCGTGGACTGGAGGAGCGGCTGCGGGACACCCGGGCCCGCCTGGAGGAGGACGTCGACCTCTGGGTCGCGTCCTCGGGCTCCCCGGACGGCCCGGGCGGCGTCCACCTGATCCCGCTGTCCTACCTCTGGGACGGCAGCGCGATCCTCGTCTCGACGCCGCGCGACTCGGTCACCGGCCGCAACCTGCTGGCGGACGGCCGGGTGCGGCTGGGCCTCGGCCCGACCCGCGACGTGGTGATCGTCGACGGCGTCGCGGAGCCGGTGGACCTCACCGAGCTGGGCCGGGAGACCGGGGACGCGTTCGCCGCCAAGACCGGGTTCGACCCGCGCGAACTCAAGGAGCCCTACCAGTACTTCCGGATCCGGCCGCGGCGCATCCAGGCCTGGCGGGAGGCCAACGAGCTGGCGGGCCGCGGAATGATGCGCGACGGCGTCTGGGCCGGCTGACCCGCGCCCGGGCGCCCCGCGCCCCGGTCGGCCGGTCACCGCGGTGACCGCCCGGCCGGGGCGCGCTGCACCGGGGCCCGGGGCCCGGGGCCCGGGGCCGAGCGGCGGAGGTGCGGTGCCGCGGTGGGACGGAGGCGCTGCGGCGCCGGGGTGCGCCCACCCGGAGTCGACCCGTTCTTGACCGGAGCTGAAGAGCGCCTTGCCAGGCTGCGGGGCAAGGCATCCGTCATTTCTGGAAGGTCGAATATGGGAGCAATCGAGGTTCCGGTCCTGATCATCGGCGGCGGCGGATGCGGTCTGTCCGCCTCCGTCTTCCTGTCCGACCAGGGCGTTGAGCATCTGCTGGTGGAACGGCATCCGGAGACGTCGAGGATTCCGAAGGCCCACTACCTCAACCAGCGCACGATGGAGATCTACCGCCAGCACGGCGTCGCCGACGACGTGCTCGCCGAGGCCGCTCCGCTGGAGTACTTCGGCAAGGTGCGCTGGCAGACCACCCTCGCGGGCGACGGCCCGCTGGACCGCCGGCTGATCCACGAGATGGACGCCTTCGGCGGCGGCGAGCTGGAGGAGTCCTACGCGGCGATCGGCCCGGTGCTGCCGGCCAAGCTCCCGCAGATGTGGCTGGAGCCGATCCTGCGCCGCCACGCGGAGGAGCGCAACCCCGGCCGGGTCCTCTTCAACCACGAGGTGACCACCTTCTCCGACGAGGGCGACCACGTGCTCGCCGAGGTGCGCAACGTGGAGACCGGCGAGGTCACCACGGTCAAGGCGCAGTACCTGATCGGCGCCGACGGCGGCCGCTTCGTCGGCCCGGCGGTCGGCATCCGGATGGAGGGCCCGCCCGGGCTGGTCAACACCACGACCGCCTACTTCTCCGCCGACCTGTCCGAGTGGTGGGAGGAGGGCACCCTCATCACCCACTTCCTCAGCCCGGAGGACCCGGACCTCTCCAGCAACCTGATCGAGATGGGCCCGAGCTGGGGCAAGGCCTGCGAGCAGTGGGGCCTGCACTTCGCCCCCGGCCCGCCCGGACGCTGGGACGCCGAGACGGTCGTCCCCCGGATCCGCGAGCTGCTGCGCATCCCGGACCTGGAGATCACCGTCCACAAGGTGACGGACTGGATCGTGGACGCGATCCTCGCCGACCGCTACCGGGTCGGCCGGGTGCTGATCGCCGGCGACGCCGCGCACAAGCAGCCGCCCGCGGTCGGACTGGGCCTCAACACCGGCATCCAGGACGCGCACAACCTGGCCTGGAAGCTGGCCGCGGTGCTGGGCGGGCGGGCGCCCGAGAGCCTGATCGACACCTACGAGGCCGAGCGCCGGCCGATCGGCCGGCAGAACGTCGACTGGGCGGTCTCCGCGGCCGTGCACCACCAGGCCGTGATCGACGCGGTCGGCGCCGGCCACAACATCCCGGCGGGGCGCCGCAAGCAGCGCCTGGAGTCGTACTTCGACCCGTCCTGGCTCGGGGACACCGTGCGGGCCCGCGCCCTGGAGATCTTCCACACCCACCGCGGCGGCTGCCAGTCCCTCGACATGGAGGTCGGCTTCGCGTACGAGGCCGGCGCGGTGCTGCCGGACGGGACCGAGCCGCCGGTCCGCGTCCCGATGCGCAACGAGCACACGCCGACCTCCCGCCCCGGGCACCGGCTGCCGCACGCCTGGATCACCAAGGACGGCAAGCGGCTGTCGACGCTGGACCTGACCGGCCGCACCGGCTTCACGCTGATCACCGGGCCGGAGGGCTCCCCGTGGGCGGAGGCGGCCGCGCGGATCGCGGAGCGGCTCGACGTCCAGCTCGTCACGGCGGTCGTCGGCGCGGGCGCCGAGTTCGCGGACGTGGACGGCGGGTGGGAGGCCGTCCGGCAGATCACCGACGCCGGCGCGCTGCTGGTCCGCCCCGACCAGCACGTCGCCTGGCGCAGCCCGGCCGGGGCCGAGGACCCGGAGCAGGTGCTGACCGGGGTCTTCGCCGCCGTCCTGGGGCGCTGACCTGCGAGCACCGACGAGAAGTGGGGGGGGCCGGGGCCCGGGGGCCCCCCGCACACACACTGCCCGGGTGGGGGGGCCCGCCCGCCCCCACCGCGCGGGG